>NZ_CAJMYY010000008.1:0-306152 GCF_905220185.1 Paraburkholderia sp. J11-2
GCTGGCGAGCACGCTCGCCTGACGACGCAGCTAGCGCAAGAAGCGGCAACGACAAGCCGTCAAACGCGCACCCGCCGCGGCGCCCACAAGCGCCGTGGTCATTCGATAGAAACGACAACCAGACCCGCCGCAAACGGCGTCATGCACCCGCCGAAGGCAGCACGGGGCATGCGCGCTTGCCGCAACGAGACGGCACTGGTTGCATGACGTGGAACCGGAGACACCATGACGACACCCTCGATCGAAACGATCAAGGCGCATCCCGAATACCGGCAGCTGATTGCCGTGCGCCGGCGCTTCAGCTTCACGCTGACCGCGCTCATGATCGCCATCTATTACGGCTTCATCCTGGTCGTCGCGCTCGCGCCGCATCAGCTCGCGCATCCGCTCTATGCGAGCGCCACCACCAGCGTCGGCATTGCCGTTGGCGTAGGCATCATCCTGTGCGCTGTTGCGCTCACCGGCCTCTATGTGCTGCGCGCCAACCGCCGCTTCGATCCGGCCATGCGCGCGCTCATCGCGAAGCTCCATGACGAGGTGCCTGCATGAAGCCAGCCCGCCTTCTCCCCGCACTCGCACTCGCGGCCGCCAGCAGCTTCGCCCGCGCAAACGTGCCCGCTGCCGCGGCAGCGCCCATGCCCGCGCCCCAGCACAACCCGGTAGCCATCGGCATGTTTGTGCTTTTCGTTCTCGTGACGCTCGGCATCACGCAGTGGGCCGCGCGCCGCACGCGCACCGCGCACGACTTCTACACGGGCGGCGGCGGTATCAGCGGCTTGCAGAACGGCCTGGCGATTGCCGGCGACTACATGTCCGCGGCTTCGTTCCTCGGCCTCTCGGGCATGGTGTTCATCTTCGGATTCGACGGACTCATTTACTCGATCGGCTTTCTCGTCGGCTGGCCGTTCGTGATGTTTCTGATCGCCGAGCCGCTGCGCAATCTCGGCAAGTTCACGTTCGCCGACGTGGTCGCCTATCGCTTCAAGCAAGGCCCGATCCGCCTGATCACCTCGGCCAATTCGTTGATGGTCGTGATCTTCTATCTGGTCGTGCAGATGGTGGGCGCGGGCAAGCTCATCGAACTGCTGTTCGGGCTCGACTACTGGATCGCCGAAATCGTCGTGGGCGTGCTGATGGTGATCTACGTGTTCTTCGGCGGCATGAAAGCCACGACGTGGGTGCAGCTCATCAAGGCGGCGCTGCTGCTGTGCGGCGCGACGTTCATGGCGGTGCTCGCGCTTGCGCACTTCGGCTTCAGTGCGAACGAGATGTTCCGCCAGGCCGTCAACGTGCACCCGGGCGCCCTGAGCATCATGGCGCCGGGCAAGCTGATTCGCGATCCGCTGAACGCGCTCTCGCTCGGTATCGCGCTGATGTTCGGCACGGCAGGCTTTCCGCATATCCTGATGCGCTTTTTCACGGTGCCCAACGCGAAAGAGGCGCGCAAGTCGGTGTTCTATGCCACGGGCTTCATCGGCTACTTCTACCTGCTCACGTTCGTGATCGGCTTCTCGGCGATCGCGCTGCTCGCCCAGCATCCCGAGTTCTTCCGCGTCGACGCGGCGGGCCACTTCAATCTCACGACCGACCTGCTCGGCGGTTCGAACATGGTGGCCGTGAAGCTCGCCCAGGCGGTGGGCGGCAACCTGTTCTACGGCTTCATCGCGGCGGTCACGTTCGCGACGATCCTCGCCGTGGTGGCAGGCCTCACGCTCTCGGGCGCAACCACGGTCTCGCACGATCTCTACGCAAGCTGGCTCGCGCGCGGACGCAAGAACGAGCATCGCGAGATGCGCATCTCGCGCGTCGCGACACTCGTACTCAGCGCAATTGCAATCGGCCTCGGCATCCTCTTCGAGCACGCGAACGTGGCATTCCTCGTGGGTCTCGTCGCGGCCGTGGCGGCCAGCGCCAACTTCCCGATGCTCGTCATGTCGATCTTCTGGAGCGGCATGACCACGCGCGGCGCGGTTGCAGGCGGTACGCTCGGCCTTGTCTCGTCGGTACTGCTCACGGTCTTCTCGAAGTCGGTGTGGGTCGACGTGCTCCATCACGCCCACGCACCCGTGTTCCTCGACAATCCCGCGATCGTTTCCGTGCCGCTCGCGTTCTTCGGTATCTGGGCAGTCTCGCGCCTCGACGCCGGTGCGCGCGCCCGCAAGGAACGCGAGGCGTTCGCCGCGCAGGAATTCTACGGCCAGACCGGACTCCTGCCGATGGAGGCCGTGAAGCACTGAGGCACTGAGGCGCTAAATCGCCTGATCGCGCAACGAAACGGACAACGTCATGCGCGAGTCCCGCGCCCCTCAGCGTATGCATCACGCACGCTGCGGGGCGCTTTCTTTTGGCCTTCATAGCGGCGTGCGCGGCGCGCCAACACCACGGCGCACGCGCAATTGCGGCGCCGGTTATAGTGCGCATGGGACGCGGCGCGCAACCGGGCGCACCGCGCGCCGCCCGATCAACCGCCGCCACGCCCGTACCCAGCCGCACCGCCGATGGAGCACGCCTACGATCATCTGCTGCACCTGCTCGCCGCGCACGCTACGTGGACGCTTGCTTTTGTCGTGGTCGCCGCTTTTCTCGAATCGCTCGCGTTCATCGGCACGTTCGTTCCCGGCAGCACGGCGATGTTCATTGCGGGCGCGTTCGCAGCCACGGGCACGATCAATCTGGGCTGGCTCTTCGTTTGCGCCATAGTGGGCGCCGTGGCCGGCGACGGCGTGAGCTTCTGGATCGGCCACCGCTACCGCGGCTCGCTTGGCCAGATGTGGCCGTTCAGCCGCCACCCCGGCATTCTCGAACGCGCGCAGGCCTACTTCGTGAGCCACGGCACACGCAGCGTGATCCTCGCGCGCTTCATCGCGCCGCTGCGCGCCGTGGTGCCGATCGTCGCGGGCATGGCCGGCATGAAGCCCATGCGCTTCTTCATGATGAACGTGATCTCCGCGCTCATCTGGGCGCCCGCGCATATCGTGCCGGGCGTGGTGTTCGGCGCCTCGCTCCAGCTCGCGGGCGCGGTGTCGTTCCGGCTCGTGGTCGTGATCGGCATCGTTGCGCTCGCGATCTGGCTCATCTGGCGCTTCGTGCGCATGCTGCTCCTGCACATCGACAACTGGGCCGGCGCGTCGCGGCGCAGCGCGGCGCAGTGGGCGGCGCAGCATCCCGGGCGCGCCTCGAAGCGTCTCGCCCGCCTGCTCGATCCGGCGCAGCCCGCGCTCGGCCCCGTGATCGTGATCACGGGCCTCGTGCCGGTATGCGCGGCCGTGTTTTCCTATGTGCTCGGCAACGTGCTGCGCGGCGAGCCGCTCGTGCAGCTCGACCAGTCCGTGCGCCAGTTCCTTCAGTCGATCCACACCACATGGGCCGATGCGACGCTCGCGCGCGTCGAGACACTCGGCAGCACCTGGACGCTGGCGGCGCTCATCGCGACGATGGCCGTGTGGATGGTGCTGGAGCGGCGCTGGCGCACCATCGCTTACTGGATGATTGCGGCGGCCGTTTCGCAGCTGCTCATCCTCATGCTGCGCTTCGTGATCCACCATACGGCGACGGGCGGCGGCCAGGCCATCGAAGCCTACGTATTCCCGAGCGACCGCGTGGCGTCGATGGTGATCGTCTACGGCTTCGTGATGTTCCTGCTCGTGCGCCGCGCGAGCATGCTCGAGGCCGCGCTCGTCGCCGCGCTCGGCAACGCGATTGTCGTGTCCGTGGCGTTCGCGGGGCTCTACTTCGACCGTTTCCTGTTCTCGGACGCCATCGGCGGCGCAGCCTTCGCCGCGATCTGGGTGGCGATCGTCGTGCTCACCTCGCTTTGGCGCTACCCCAAGCGGCCGCCGCAACGTCCGTATGTGCCGCCCATCGTGCTCATCGTGCTGGTCGGCGCCGTTCTCCTGCAGACGGTGCCGTCAGTGCGCCCACCCGCGCCGCCTACGACCGCCACGGCGGCGCCGCCCGTCGTCATCACGCAATTGCAGTGGAGCGACTCGCTGTGGAGGACGTTTGCGTGCTATCGCTTCGACATGAAAGGCGCGCGCCGCGAGCCGATGACGATCCAGTGGGCCGCAAGCGCGGACGACCTGCGCACGGCGCTGCGCGACGCAGGCTGGGCCGAAGGCCCGCAGATCTCGCTGAGAAGCGTGCTTTCGCTCGTTGCGCCGAACGTGGACGTGATGTCGCTGCCGCTGCTGCCGAAGCTGAACAACGGCCTGCCCTCGCCGCTCGTGTTCGCCCGCGCGCGCCTGACCGACGGGAATGACGCCGGAGACGAAAAGCTCGCGCCGGGCAGCCACCGGGACGTGCTGCGCTTTTGGCCGTCAGGCTATGCGCTCGCGCCGCGGCATGCTGGAAGCAACAATGGCAATGGCAACGCAGACGCAGGGGAACTCACGCCAATCTGGGTCGGCTCGCTCGTGCACGAGCGACTGCGCCGCGGTTCCTGGCCGTTCAACGTCGTCACGAGCTACCTCGACGACGCCTCGGACCTCAGCGCCCCCGGCCAGCCGGCCGGCTGGCGCACGCTCGCGCTGCCGGGCGAAGCGGGTTGCGAGGGGCGGCCCGTGAAGCTGATCGTGCAGGGCGGCCGCTGAAAGGCAAATCGAAAGCTCAGGCGGTGCTCTCGCCCCAGCTTCCCGTGGCATGGAAGCGGTCGATGCGCTTGCGGGCGTCCGCGTAGGCGGCGTCGAGCGCGGCGTCGGACCCGGTGTAATTGCGCATCATGTCGTGAAAGCGCACGCTGCGCCCTTCGACATGGGCATCCGCGCCGTGGCGGCAAATGTAGCCGCTGTAGTGGAACAGCGGCTCGGGCGAGCGCGGCCCGAACGCCGGAATCGGCAGCACCCAGATCTCGAAGCCTTCATGCTCGGTGTGGTCCCACATGGCGTGTCTCCTGTCCCATGCCTAACATGCCAATTATCGTCGCACGGCACCCCTCTCGCCTGCAAACGGCCTTTTTCCGCGAGTTTGGCTAAACTATGCGGGCGCAGCAGAACTCAAACCCGATTCCCAAGCGATACCCCACATCATGACGCCGGCCTCTCTCACGCAGGAACCGCAGTCCGTCTCCAGCGCTGTTACGCGCAACGCCTTCTTCATCGTGGCCACCGTCAACGAAGACGCAGCAAGCCGCGCCACCGTGCGCGCCTGGTGCGCCGACGTCGCCAACCTCGTGCGCGCGGTGGGCAAACGCGTGCCCGCGGGCAATCTCTCGTGTGTGGTGGGCTTTTCGTCCGACGCATGGGACAAGCTGTTCGGCGAACCGCGCCCGGCCAACCTGCATCCGTTCCGCGAATTCGGCACCGGCGAGCGCCGGGCGATCGCCACGCCAGGTGACATTCTGTTGCATATTCGCGCCGACGAAACCGACCTGTGCTTCGAGCTCGCCACCCAGCTCATGACGCGCCTGGAAGGCGCGGTCACGACCGTGGACGAAGTGCACGGCTTTCGCAACTTCGACATGCGCGCGATGATCGGCTTCGTCGACGGCACCGAAAATCCCACGGGCAACGAAGCCGTGCATTTCACCGTAATCGGCGAAAGCGACGACCCCGAATTCTGCGGCGGCAGCTACGTGCTCGTGCAGAAGTACCTGCACGACATGAAAGGCTGGAACGCGCTTTCCGTGGAGGCCCAGGAGCACATCATCGGGCGCACCAAACTCCAGGACATCGAACTGGACGAAGCCGTGAAGCCGAGCTGGTCGCACAGCTCGCTCACCACGCTCGAAGACAACGCGGGCAACGAGATCAAGATCCTGCGCGACAACATGCCGTTCGGCCGGCCCGGTTCGGCCGAATTCGGCACCTACTTCATCGGCTATGCGCGCTCGCCCGAGCCGATCGAACAGATGCTCGAAAACATGTTCGTCGGCCTGCCGCCCGGCAACTACGACCGGCTGCTCGACTTCAGCCGCGCTGTCACGGGCAGCCTGTTCTTCGTGCCTTCGCAACCGTTGCTCGAAGCGCTCGCCGAAGTCGACCCGGGCGCCGCGCCCACCATCGAGGTGAGCGCCGCCAACACATCAGAAACAAAAACAGAATCCGGGCCTGCCGCCGCGCCGAGCGCGGACGGCTCGCTCGCCATCGGATCCCTCAAAGGAGCACCCCGGTATGAATAACCTCCATCGCGAGCTGGCGCCCATTTCCACGGCCGCGTGGTCGCAAATCGAAGAAGAAGTCGCGCGCACCTTCAAGCGCTCGCTCGCGGGCCGCCGCGTCGTGGACGTCGAGGGCCCCGGCGGCCCGGCGCTCGCGGCAATCGGCACCGGCCACCAGAACGGCATTGAAGCGCCGCTGGAAGGCATCCGCGCGCGCCAGCGCGAAGTGAAGGCGATTGTGGAATTGCGCGTGCCGTTCGAACTCTCGCGCGACGCCATTGACGACGTGGAGCGCGGCGCAGAAGACTCCGACTGGCAACCGGCCAAGGAAGCGGCCACGCGCCTCGCGTTCGCGGAAGACCGCGCGATCTTCGACGGCTACACGGCCGCGCAGATCACGGGCATTCGCGAAGGCTCGTCGAACCCGATCCTGCCGTTGCCGGCCGATATCGCCGACTACCCCACGGTCATCGCCAAGGCGCTCGAACAGTTGCGTCTGCAAGGCGTGGACGGCCCGTATGCGGTGCTGCTCGGCTCCGATGCTTATACGGCGGTGAGCGAAGCGAGCGACCAAGGCTATCCGGTTCTCGAGCACATTCGCCGTCTCGTGAACGGCGAGATCATCTGGGCGCCGGCCATCGAAGGCGGCGCGATCCTGAGCACGCGTGGCGGCGACTTCGCGTTCCACCTCGGGCAGGATGTGTCGATCGGGTATTCGTCGCATGACGACAAGAGCGTGAAGCTTTATCTGCAAGAGAGCTTTACGTTCTTGATGCTGACTTCCGAGGCTTCGGTGGCGGTGAAGCCGGAATAAGGCCACGCTGATTCCCTTAAGCCACGAAAAAGGGGCGCTCCGTGACGAGCGCCCCTTTTTTCATGCCTTGCCGCTAGTGCTCAATGAACGATCACTGATAGAAGTTCACGGTCACGACCGCTGAGCGGCCCGGCGCCCAGGTTGCATAAATCGGGTACGCGCTCTGGTAGTACTCCTTGTCGAAGATGTTGTTCACGTTGAGCTGCAGATCGATCTTCTTCGACACGCGCCACGTAGCCGAAGCATCGAAGCGCGCATAGCCCGGCGTCCATTTGCGCGAAGTCGCCGAAACCGATGCATACGTCAGGCTCGAAACCGTTGCGCCCGCACCCACCGTGAGCTTCGGCAGCACGTCATAGCTCGTCCACAGCGTGAAGTTGTGCTTGGGCACCATCACAATCGGCAGGCCGGAGAGTGCCGGGCTCGCCGGGCCGGCGTCGGTCGTGATCGCGTCCAGGTACGAATAGCCGCCGAACACGGACCACTTGTTCGTCACGTTGCCCGCGAACCCGAACTCGAAACCGCGCACGCGCTGCGAGCCTGCGTTGATCGTGCCGCCCAGGCCGTCGCTCACGCGCGCGTTGGTCTTTTCGGTCTGGAACAACGCCGTAGTGAGCGAGAGGCGCTGATCGAGCACATCCCACTTCGCGCCCACTTCGATATTGCGCGAGCGCTCGGGCGCGAGGTCCTTGTTGGTCGCCGTGATCTGGTCCGTGCCGCCGCCCAGGCCCGAATTCGAGCCCGGCGGATTCGCCGAGGTGCCGTACGACGTATAAAGGCTCAAAGTCGGGATCGGCTTGAACACGAGGCCGAACTGGTAGCTGAAGAGATTCGACGTATTCGACAGATCGGCCACGCCCGCCTGCTGCGCGGTCACGTCGTAGCGGTCGAAGCGCAAGCCCGCGTTGAAGATCCAGCGCTCGGAAAGCTGCACGCTGTCGAACATGTACGCCGAAGCGATATTCGTCTGCGTATGCGTGGCAGGGCCCGGGAAGCTCTTGTCGCCGTTCAGGACGATGCTGCCCGTCCACGGATTGTTCGGATTCCAGTTGTTGATCGACGCGCAGTTGTACGCAACCGAGCACGGACCGCCCGAGCGGATGTTGTTGCCCGCCGAGTCGGTCACGAGATAGCCCTCGTAAAGGTCCTGCTCGTGGCTGAACTCCACGCCCGCCGTGAACGTGTGGCGCATGCCGTAGAGGTCGAACTTGCCGGTCGCTTCCGTCTGGTTCGCGACGCTGTTGGTCGCGTACTTGCCGCTCTTGGCCTGCAGGCTCAGGATGTTCGAGGTCGCGTTCGTCAGCTGCGGATTGGTCGCCACGTAGTCGAGCGTCGAGCGGCCGAACATCGTCGTGTTCTTGATCTTCCACGCGTCGTTGATGCGGTGCTCCACCTTCACTTCGCCCGTGTCGGTCTGCCCGTAGCGGTAGTCGCGCGTGTTCAGGCCGTAGAACTGGCCGCGGTTGGACGACACCGGCGTGCCGCCCGTCGAGCGGAACGGCACGCTGAAGTCGGGCATGTCGTAGGTGTTCAGGTGGTAGTAGCTCACCGTGACCGTGGTCGGCGAGTTCAGGCCGAACGCGATCGAGGGCGCCACGCCCCAGCGCTTGCTGTACACGTCGGTGCGGCCCGCCTGGTCGGCGTCGTGGCCCATGGCGTTCAGGCGGAACGCGGTGGTGTCGTTGAGCGTCTGGTTCCAGTCGATGGTGGCGCGGCGGTAGCTATCGGTGCCAAGACCCACGCTGCCGTTGATGAAGTTATCGGCCTGCGGTGTTTTCGTCGTGATGTCGATGCTGCCGCCTACCGAGCCGCGCCCGGCATACACGGAATCCGGGCCCTTGATGACGCTGATGTTCTGCACATCGAAGGTTTCGCGGTTCTGCACGCCCGAGTCGCGCATGCCGTCCACAAAGATCGAGTTGCGCGATTCGAAGCCGCGAATCACGGGGCGATCGGCGGAAGGATTCGCCGCCGCGTCGCCGCCGAGGAACGTGATGCCGGGCACCGTGCGCAACGCGTCCTGGAACGTCGTGACGTTCTTTTCCTTGAGCACTTCCTCGGGAATCACCGTGACCGAGCGCGGCGTGTCGATGAGCGGCGCCGTGAACTTGTACGAATCGAGCGCTTTGGTCTGCATGTCGGAAGGCGCGGAAACGACCTTCACGGCGGGCAGCGTGCTTTCCGTAGCGGCGGTTGACGATGCCGGCGCAGCTGGCGCTGCGCTCGCGGCGGCTGAACTGTCGGCGGCAGGTGCGGTTTGCGCGTAAACGAGAGGCGATGCGAAGAAACCGGAGCAATAGAGCGCAGCGACGGAAGCGATGGCGCGCATCCGCGTCGGGAAATGGACGGACATGAGTGAGCGAGTTGGTCGGCGAAATGTCGTTGTTACGAATGCGCATGATTCTCATTCGTTATTTCGATTGTAATAACTTGTTATATGTTTGTAAATATTCAAAGAGAAATTCGTAGGCCGCGGCAAGCGCCAAGGTCCACGCAAGGCGCAGGAGCGAGCCCCCCGCCGCCCCCGACTGCCGGTATGATGGCGGCCTCACCGCGGACGACGCGTCGTCCCGGCGCCCGGTTCCATTCACGAAGACAGAGGAAGACCGCCATGACGGCAGCAGCACAATTCGACCAGGTTTCCGTAATCAAACGCGCCAACGTCTACTTCGACGGCAAGTGCGTTTCGCACACCGTGCTGTTCGCCGACGGCTCGCGCAAGACGCTCGGCGTGATCCTGCCGGGCACGCTGAACTTCGGCACCGACGCCGCCGAACTGATGGAAGTGCAGGCCGGCCAGTGCCGCATCCGCCTGGAAGGCACCGACGAGTGGAAGACCTACAGCGCCGGCGAGTCGTTCTCGGTGCCGGGCAAGAGCCGCTTCGACATCGACGTGATCGAGACGCTCGACTACGTTTGCAGCTACCTGTAAGCGCCTCGCCTGACCCGACGCCCGCCGCGCGACTCGCGGCGGGCGTTTTCGTTTTTGCCGGGGCGCGCCGGGCGCGCTGAACGTGCTGGACGCGCCGCCCTTACCCGCTCGCTACAATGGGCGCCAGCCCGTCGCCCCGCGACTTTCCCGCTCGCCTTTCCGCCGTGTCATCCCTCGATCCCCTTCCCTCGCCGCGCCCTCGCGCCAACGCCGATCGTCCGCCGCCGCGCAGCCCGCTTGCCACGCTTGCGATCGTGACCGTGCTTACCGGCATCGGCGCGGGCCTGGGCGGCATGCTGCTCGCGCTGCTGCTGCACGCGATCCAGCACGTGGCCTACGGTTACGGCGCGGGCCATATCGTCGGAGCGGAGAGCTTTCTGCAGGGCGTGACGGATACCGCGCCCTGGCGGCGCGTGGCCGTGCTCGTGGCCTGCGGATTGATCGGCGGTGGCGGATGGTGGGCGCTCTATCGCTACGCACGTCCGCTCGTCAGCATCAGCGCGGCGATCAAGCCGGGCGGCAAGCGCATGCCGATTTTCGCGACCACCGTTCATGCGCTGCTGCAGATCGTGACCGTCGCGATGGGTTCGCCGCTCGGGCGCGAAGTCGCGCCGCGCGAGATCGGCGCCGCGTTCGCAAGCTGGCTCGCGAAGCGTACGGGCCTCACCGCTGCGGAGCGCCGGGTGATGATCGCGTGCGGCGCGGGCGCGGGGCTCGCGGCGGTGTACAACGTGCCGCTTGGCGGCGCGATTTTCGTGCTAGAAGTGCTGCTCGGCACGTTCGGCTGGTCGGTGGTGGTGCCGGCCATCACCACCTCTTCCATTGCGGCCGTGATCGCATGGATCGGTCTTGGCGACGAGCAGCAATACCACGTGCCGCCCTACGGCATCAATGCGCAGCTCGTGGTGTGGTCGGTGCTTTGCGGGCCGCTGTTCGGCGCAGCCGCGCACGGTTTCTCGCGCGTGACGAACCGCGCGCGCGACGCGTCGCCGAAGGACTGGCGGCTGCCGCTCTACACGCTGGTGAATTTTGCGGGCATCGGCCTGCTGGCCATCTGGTTTCCGCAGTTGCTCGGCAACGGCAAGGGCCCGGCAGGCTTGAGCTTCGACGACAACCTCGGCATTGGTCTGGCCGCCACGCTGCTCGTGCTGCGCGTGTTCATCACGACGACCACGTTGCGCGCGGGCGCCAAGGGCGGCCTGCTCACGCCGGGACTCGCGAACGGCGCGCTGCTCGCCATCGTGATCGCGGGGCTGGTGAATCACGTGTGGCCCGGTCTTTCGCCGGGCGCCTTTGCGATCGTCGGGGCGGGCGCGTTTCTCGCATCCTCGATGCAGATGCCGATTACCGCGACCGTGCTGATCCTCGAGTTCACGCACGTGAATCACGATCTGGCGATTCCACTGCTGCTCGCCGTGGCAGGTTCTGTCGCCACGCTGCGGCTGCTGGCGCGCGCGCAGCGTCCTTCGCACGGCGCCCCAACGCTCGGCGCCGAGCGCGAACTGCGGCTCGCCGCGCTGCGCGAGCCGTCGGCGCGCGAGTCCTCCGACTAACCCGCTATTTGCCGAGGTCGGCCAACGGATGTGCCTCGGCGCGCCACAGCGACGCAAGGAAGTGCTGCACGCGTTCGGCGCGCACTTCCACGAGCGTGGCCGGCACCCAGCGCGGCTTGCGGTCCTTGTCGACGAGATGCGCGCGCACGCCTTCGCAGAAGTCGCCTTCCTCGATCGCCCGGCCTACGATGCCAAGCTCCATGCGGAAGCACTCGGCGAGCGTCATCTGGCGGCCGCGCAGCAGCGCTTCGCGCGTGACTTCGAGCATGGTGGGCGAATAGTGCGTGAGCGCTTCGAGCGTGGTTTCGAGCCACGCGTGTTCCGCTTGCGAGTGGTCGTGTTCGAGGTCGGCGCGCAGCGAGGCGACGATCTGCTCGACACGCAGGCGACGGTCGAAGTGCCGCACGACGAGCGACGTGAACGTTGCTAGCGCGCCCTCGTTCGCCTCGTGACACGGCGCGACGAACACTTCGCGCAACGCCGCATGCACATCGCCTGACCATTGCGCAGCCAGAAGACGCGCCTCATAACCATCGAGCCATTCGCCCGGCACGCAGGCATCCGCGAGGCCGCAATGCACCGCGTCCGCGCCGCCAAGCATCGCGCCGGTCAAACCTACGTATAGCGCCATCTCCACCGGCATCTGCGCGAGGAAGTGCGTCGCGCCCACGTCGGGCAGCAAGCCGATGCGTGTTTCCGGCATGGCGATCTTCGTGCGCGAGGTCGCCACGCGCAGCGACGCCGCCTGGCCGAGCCCCATGCCGCCGCCCATCGTCACGCCGTCGAGCAGCGCGACGAGCGGCTTGGAAAACGTATGCAGTGCGTAATCGAGGCGATATTCGTCAATGAAGAATTGCTGCCAGCCGTTCGCGCCCTCACGCGCTTTCTCGCGCGCCAGCTGGTAAATCGCGCGCACGTCGCCGCCCGCGCAAAAACCTTTCGGGCCCGCGCCTTCGAGCACGAGCGCGACGATGCCGTCGTCCGTGCGCACGCGTTCCAGCAGCACAGCCAGTTCGCGCACCATGGCGTGCGAAAGCGCATTGAGCGCAGACGGACGATTGAGCGTGACGATCGCCACGCGATTGACCACGCGAAACAGCACATTCTTTTCGGCTTCCGTTGCCGCCTGATCGCAAGCGGGTGTTGCACTCATTACTTAGCTCTCCGTTTCAAGATGCCAGTGAGGTTTGCGCTTATCCAGAAACGCGTTGACGCCTTCACGCTGGTTAGGCGAATCGAACAGATCGACGAAGCGCTCGCGCTCGACAGCGAGCGCCGCGTCGCGCGGCACGCCATTGCGCGCCTGATGGATCAGCGACTTGCTGAAGGTGACTGCTTGCGGGCTCAAGCCCGCGACACGCGCGGCCATGGCGAGCGCGGCCTCGCGTGCGCCGCCCGTTGCGACGACTTCCTCGACGAGGCCGATGCGCAGCGCCGTTTGCGCGTTCACGCGCTCGCCCGTAAGGATGATGCGTTTGGCCCAGCCTTCGCCCACGAGCCAGGGCAAGGTCTGCGTGCCGCAGCCGGAGGGCAGCAGCCCCACGGCGGGCTCGGGCAGAGCGAGTTGCGCATGCTCCTCGGCAATGCGGATATCGCAGGCGAGTGCGCACTCCAGGCCGCCGCCCATTGCATAGCCGTTGATCGCCGCGATAACCACGGGCCGCGCCTTCTGCAGCGCCTCGAATGCCGCGCCGAACGCGCTCGCCGCGGTGCGCGCGACCTCGCGATCGCCATTGGCGAAGGCATGGAGGTCGGCGCCCGCGCTGAAAAACTTCGGCCCGCTGCCGGTGATGACGATGGCGCGGACCTGTGGTTCGCGGTCGAACGCTTCGATGACCTGCTGCAGCTGCCGCAAGCCGTCGACCGTGAAGGCATTCGCCGGTGGCCGCGAAAGCGTGAGCAGGGCCACCGCGCCCTCGTGCGCGTACTCGAATTCGATCATTTCGGACTCCGTTTGGATATCAGCGCAGCTCGGGGAAATCCTCTTCCCAGTACTCGTCGGGCTGGCGCGCGGGTTCGGCGCTGCGCTCCATTTCGCGGCGGCGCAGTTCCACGCGGCGAATCTTGCCCGAGATGGTCTTGGGCAAGTCGCTGAACTGCAGGCGGCGAATGCGCTTGTACGGCGCGAGCTTTTCGCGCGAGAAGCGGAACACCTCTCGTGCGAGTTCGGGGCCCGCTTCGAAACCCTGGCGCACGATGACGAACGCCTTCGGCACTGAAAGGCGCAGTTCGTCCGGACTCGGCACGACTGCCGCTTCGGCGATCGCTTCATGCTCGATCAGCACGCTCTCCAGTTCGAACGGGCTCAGGCGGTAATCGGACGACTTGAACACATCGTCGGCGCGGCCCACGTAGACGTAGTAACCATCGTCACGGCGCAGCGCCACGTCGGACGTATGGTAGTAGTCGTTGCGCATGGCGTATTCGCTCGCTTTCGCGTTGTTCGCGTAGCCCGTCATGAGGCCGAGCGGACGGTGCAGGAGCGGCAGAGCGATCTCGCCTTCGCTCGCGGGATGGTCGTCGGCATCGACGAGTTCCACGCGATAGCCCGGCAGCGGGCGCCCCATCGAGCCCGCCACCACGGGCTGGCCCGGCGAATTGCCGATCTGGCAGGTCGTTTCGGTCTGGCCGTAGCCGTCGCGGATCGTGATGCCCCACGCGTGACGCACGCGCTCGATGACCTCGGGGTTCAGCGGCTCGCCCGCCCCCACGATCTCACGCAGCTTCACCGCATACGTTGCGAGCGGCTCCTGCACGAGCATGCGCCACACCGTGGGCGGCGCGCACAGCGTAGTCACGCCGCATTGCACGAGCGCGGCGAGCGTGTCTTTCGGCACGAAGCGCGCGTAGTTGTAGACGAACACGCACGCCTGCGCATTCCACGGCGCGAAGAAACAGCTCCACGCATGTTTGGCCCAACCCGGCGAACTGATGTTCCAGTGGATGTCGCCCGGCATGAGGCCGATCCAGTACATCGTCGAAAGGTGGCCTACGGGGTAGCTTTCGTGCGTGTGCTCGACGAGCTTGGGCTTCGAGGTCGTGCCCGAGGTGAAATAGAGCAGGAGCGGGTCGGTGGCGCGCGTCGGGCCGTCGGGTTCGAAGGCGGCGCTCGCTTCGTACGCGCGCGCGAGATCGATCCAGCCTTCGCAGGCATTGGGCGCCGCGCCAACCGCGATACGCTTCACGCTTTTGTCGAGCGCATCGAATTTGCCGAGTTCGGCGGCGTCCACCACGACGTAGCCCGCGCCGCCCGTTTCCACGCGCTCGCGCACGTCGTCGGGCGAGAGCTGCGTCGTCGCGGGCAGCACGATCGCGCCGAGCTTCATTGCCGCCAGCATCACGTCCCAGAGTTCGACGCGATTGGGCAGCATCAACAGCAAGCGGTCGCCGCGCACCACGCCCTGCTCACGCAGGAAGTTCGCCATGCGCGACGAGCGCTCGGACATCTGCGCGAACGAATAGCGCGTGCCGCCGTTCGCGAGGTCGTCGACGATCCAGAGCGCCGGGTTGTCGTTGCCGCGCGCCATCACGTCGAAGTAGTCGAGCGCCCAGTTGAACGTGTCGAGCTTCGGCCACGCGAACTCGTCGTAAGCGCGTACGTAGTCGGTGCGGTGACGCAGCAGCAATTCGCGTGCGTCGATGAAGGCCTGCGCGGAAGGGGTGAACCCGGTCATCGTCGTCTCCTTATTTCATCGGCGCGTACGCGCGCTTATTTTTACTTTGCCATCCTTACTACTTGTTAAAGCTGCCGTGCAATCACCATCCGTTGCACTTCGCTCGTGCCTTCGTAAATCTGCGTGATGCGTGCATCGCGATAGTGGCGCTCCACCGGATAGTCGTTCAGAAAGCCATAGCCGCCGTGGATCTGAATGGCGTGCGAACACACTTCCTCGGCCATTTCGGAGGCATAGAGCTTAGCCTGCGAAGCCTCCGAAAGACACGGCTTGCCAAGCGAACGCAGCCGTGCCGCGTGATGCACGAGATGCCGCGCGGCGTTGATGCGCGTATGCATGTCCGCGAGCATGTTCGCCACGCTCTGATGCTTGATGATCGGTTCGCCGAACTGCACGCGTTCGTGCGCATAGGTGCGCGCCGCGTCGAAGGCCGCGCGTGCGATGCCGAGCGCCTGCGCGGCAATGCCAATGCGTCCGCCTTCGAGATTCGCCAATGCGATCTTCAATCCTTCGCCGCGCTGGCCGAGCAGGTTCGCTTCGGGAATCGCACAGTCCACGAGCGAAATCGGGCAGGTGTCCGAAGCACGGATGCCCATCTTCTTCTCGTGCGGCCCGACGTTGAAGCCCGGCGTATCGGTCGGCACGATGAACGCGGAAATGCCGCGCTTGCCCGCGTCGGGATCGGTCACGGCGAACACGATGGCGATATTCGCGCGCGAGCCGTTGGTCACAAACTGCTTGTTGCCGTTGAGCACCCACTTGCCGTCGCGCAGTTCGGCGCGCGTGCGCAGGTTGTTCGCCTCGGAGCCCGCCTGCGGCTCGGTCAGACAGAACGCGCCGATCAGCTCGCCGCTTGCGAGCTTGCCGAGCCAGCGGTCCTTTTGCACGTCGGTGCCGAACTGCAGGATCGGCCCGCAGCCCACCGAGTTGTGCACGCTGACGAGCGTCGCGCACGAGGCGCAGCCCGCCGCGATCTCTTCCATGGCGAGCGCGTAGGCCACGTAGTCGGTGTACGAACCGCCCTGCTCCTGCGGCACGATCATGCCGAGAAAGCCCAGTTCACCCAGTTGCTTGACGACCTCGTCGGGCAGCTTGCCGTCGCGGTCCCATTGCGCCGCGTTCGGCGCCAGCTGCTCGCTTGCGAAGTCGCGCGCGGCGTCGCGAATCATGCGCTGGTCGTCGGTGTAGAACTCGTCCATGTGTGTCCCCTTCCTGTGTCTCTTGCGCTTGCCTTCCACTGTGGCGCGATGCGGCCCCGGCTGCAAGGCTTGCGAAAAGTGTAGGCACGCAGGCGACCGTATTCGATGCCCGTCACGCTCAAAGTCGTTGATCGGATTTACCATATCGTCTGCAACAACCCATCATCAGGCGGCTCCTTGCAACCAACGCGAATGCATACACTGAGCGAAAAAGGCACAATCTCGATGAGCCTCGTGAACGAGACGCTCGCGCTGGCGCGCGCGGGCGGACTCGAAATCGCGCCGCTCACGGAGGCAGCCGGCATCGCGCCGGCTGTGCTGCGCGCACCCGAGGCCCGCGTGAGCGCGGCGCAATACGGCCAGTTGTGGTCGGGCATCGCGCGCGCGCTCGACGACGAATTCTTCGGCCAGGACTCGCACGCGATGAAAAGCGGCAGTTTCATCGCCATGACGCACTCGGCGCTTGGCGCCAGCACCGGCCGCCAGGCGCTGCAGCGCGCCGTGCACTTCATGCGGCTCGTGCTCGACGACCTGGCAGGCGAGATCGACATCGACGCCACGCGCGTGCGCGTCACGCTCTCGCATCGCGCGGGCAAACCCGCGCCCACCCTCTTCGCGTATGCCACCTGGTTCATCCTTGTCTACGGACTCGTGTGCTGGCTCGTTGGGCGGCGCATTCCGCTTCTCTGCGCGCGCTTTCGCTGCCCGCAGCCGCACGCCGCGCACGAATACCAGCTCATGCTCTGCGACGACATGACGTTCGACCAGCCGGCCACGTGGTTCGAATTCGCACCCGGCTTTCTCGAGCTGCCCGTGATCCAGACCGCCAGCTCGGCGCGCGCGTTTCTGCGCAACGCGCCGGGCAACTTCGTCGTGAAGTACCGCAATCCGGGCTCGTTCGCGGCGCGCGTGCGGCGTGCGCTGCGCGCACTGCCTGTCGCCGCCTGGCCCGATGCCGATGCCATCGCGCAACGCCTGAACGTGGCGCCCGCCACGCTGCGCCGGCGCTTGAGCCAGGAGGGCCACAGCTGCCAGTCGATCAAGGACGAGTTGCGCCGCGACCTTGCGATCGCGGCGCTGCAGGAGCCGGGCCGCTCGGTCGCCGACGTCGCGGCGGCGGTCGGGTTTGCAGAGCCGAGCGCGTTTCACCGGGCGTTCCGCAAATGGACCGGACAGCGCCCGACCGACTTCCGCGCGGCCCGCTCCCGCGGCAGCAAGCGATAGCCTCGATCCACCTTTCGGTTATCAAGATAGCGCCTATAATTTCAGGGATATCCCTAATACGAAAGGCCTTGCCATGAACTCCCTTCCGCGTGTAGCGCTCGGCATCGTTGCCGCAGCGTGCTGCTTCGCGTCGGCTGCGGCGGTGGCCCAACCGTACGATCCCTCGCAACCGCTCACTCGCGCCCAGGTCCGTGCGGATCTGGTTGAATGGCGGCAGGCGGGCTACGACCCGCTCGATTGGATCGACTATCCGGAAAACGCTCAACGTGCGGGCGCGATCGTCGCGCAGCGACGCGCGGCGCGTGGCGGATATGGCGCTCCCGCCGGTCAAATGACGCAGTAATCGCTTGATGGCAGTACGGCCGCAGTGAACCGGCACCGGGACACGCAACGCCCGGCGCCCGCGAGCCGTTGCGCCGATTTCCTGCCACCACGGGCGCATTCGCCGCCCGCGCCCCCGCTTGCTGCCGCAACGCGCGCTGTTGTACGTGTTCCACGCTCACAACGGCTTTTCTGCGCTCGACAGACAATTGTTTACAATCGCGCCCGTAGCCACGCACCAAGGCAGGCGCGTGCATGGACATGCCGACGACCTGCCGGCGCCCGCTACACGCAAGACACCACACCAACAAGCAGCGAACAACCCGCTCGACTCTCAAGGGCCCGATCTTCATGGACGCCATCAAACGCTATTTCGGTTTCGAAGAAGCAGGCACCAACCTGCGCACCGAACTGCTCGCCGGTTTCACCACTTTCCTCACGATGGCTTACATCATCTTCGTGAACCCGGCCATCCTCGGCGACGCCGGCATGCCGAAGGAAAGCGTATTCGTCGCCACCTGTCTCGTCGCGGCGCTCGCTTCGCTCGTCATGGGCCTCTACGCGAACTACCCCATCGCGCTCGCGCCCGGCATGGGCCTGAACGCGTATTTCGCCTATACGGTCGTGAAGGGCATGGGCTTCACCTGGCAAGCCGCGCTCGGCGCGGTGTTCATCTCCGGGTGCCTGTTCTTCATCGTCACGCTGCTGCGCGTGCGCGAAGCCATCGTCAATGGCATTCCGCATTCGATTCGCGTGTCGATCACCGCGGGTATCGGCCTCTTCCTCGCGATCATCTCGCTCAAGACTTCGGGTGTGGTGGTCGGCAGCCCGGCCACGCTCGTCGAACTCGGCAACCTGCACGATCCGCATACGATCCTCGCGATCATCGGCTTCTTTGCGATCGTCACACTCGACGTGTTGAAGGTGCGCGGCGCGATCCTGATCGGCATCGTGGGCGTCACGGTCTTGTCGTTCTTCTTCGGCGGCAACCAGTTCCACGGCATCTTCTCCCCGCCGCCTTCGATCGCGCCGACATTCGCGCAACTCGACATCAAGACCGCGCTTTCCACGGGCATCCTCAACGTCGTGCTCGTGTTCTTCCTCGTCGAGCTGTTCGATGCGACCGGCACGCTGATGGGCGTGGCCAACCGCGCGGGCCTCCTCGTGCACGGCAAGATGCACCGCCTGAACCGCGCGCTGCTCGCCGATAGCACCGCGATTCTCGCGGGCTCGGTGCTCGGCACCTCGTCGACCACGGCGTATATCGAAAGCGCCTCGGGCGTGCAGGCGGGCGGCCGCACCGGCATGACCGCGCTGACGGTTGCCGTGCTGTTCCTCGCGTGCCTGTTCGTTGCGCCGCTCGCGGGCGTCGTGCCGGGCTACGCCACGGCGCCGGCGCTGCTGTACGTCTCGTGCCTGATGCTGCGCGAACTCGCCGATCTGCCCTGGGACGACGCGACCGAAGTCGTGCCCGCCGCCCTCACGGCGCTCGCCATGCCGTTCACCTACTCGATCGCCAATGGCGTGGCGTTCGGCTTCATCTCGTATGCGGGCCTGAAGCTCCTCACGGGCCGCGTGCGCGACGTGAAGCTGATCGTGTGGATCATCGCCGCCGTGTTCCTGTTCCGGTACTTCTATCTCGGCAACGCGTAAAGCACAAAAGGGTGGCTGAGTGCCACCCTTTTTGCTTGTTCGGCCCGTTCGCCAGCAACTCGCCACTTTTTCGCCGCCGCCACCCCGCAGCATCAAACTTCCCGGCCGCGTAGCTGCCCCCGCACGGGGCGTCCTCCTTATCATAGGGAACCATCGCCAGATTCCCCGCATAAAGGAGCCGCCACGTGGCAACGTACCCCGCCGCAACCGAACGCTATACGAAGCCCGCCATCTTCTTTCACTGGGCCATCTTCGTACTCGTCGCGCTCGCCTATCTCGCGATCGAGGTGCGCGGCCCCAAGGGCACGGACAGCCGAGCGTTCTGGAGCAACGTGCACTTCTGGGCGGGCACGCTCGTGCTCGCGCTCGCGGTGCTGCGCCTTGCGTGGCGTTTGTGGCGCGGCGCGCCCGCGGACATCGACTCGAACGCTTTGCTGTCGTTTCTCTCGCGCCTCGTGCATCTCGCGCTCTACCTGTTCATCTTCGTGCAGCCGCTCCTCGGCATTCTGATGATCAACACAGGCGGCCATCCGGTTACGCTCGCGGGACTCGATCTGCAGATCACACTCGTTGGCCCGGATCCGGCAGCGCGTCAGTTCCTCAAGGATGCGCACGTGCTGATCGGCAATCTGTTCTACTGGGTCATCGGGCTTCACGCGCTCGCGGCCATCGCGCATCACGTTGTGTTCCGCGACAACACGTTGCGCCGCATCATCTAGCGGCACACGCGCAAACGAAGCCGCGCCCCGAAGGGCGCGGCAAAAAATCCAGTTGAAGGGAGAGCGCCCGCGTCTTGCGGGCGCTTTTGCGTCGACTACGCGGTACCGTGCGCCTGCACGAAACGCACGTAGCCGCTGCGCAGCACAAGACACTGCGCACGTGTTTCGGAGAGCAATCGGCGCGCGCAAGCCTCGATGCGGTCGCGATGATGGTCGAACGCGCTGAGCATGTCTTCGGCACGCGGCGAGGCCGCTCCGAAGTGGTCTTCCAGCGCCGCCGCCGTGATCAGACACTCCACCCGCTCGCCATCGATCATCGCCGGAAACGCCAAAGTCAGGTCTGGGCCCGAGTATTCGGGCACCTCATTCGGAAACATGATCTGCATGGGAGTCGCCTTTGGTGGAGGGTGAAAAGGCCGCGCTCAACCTTCCCGGGCTGCCCCAGGACATTGTCTGGGCACACCCCGATCCGGCATGCGCGGATCAACACCAACCCCCGCGAACCACGCGTTCGCGCAGGTTGATTGGATTCACTTTAGACGACTTCCCGCCGCCCGCAAGGTCGACGTTGTCACACGCCTGAAATAGCCAGCGTGGCCCTTGTTTGCCCCTTGCTTTGCTCCCTGTTTTGCAAATGCAGCATTCGCAGCTGCCGTTGCGCGCACAAACATCCTCCTCCCGGCCCTGCGCCAACGCGCTGCGCCGGTTGCCGCATCGCACCATGCGCGCCGCTCGGGCGCGTCAGGATTCGCGATGCCGGTGCTGATCGAGATGTTCGAGGTCTTTTGGGTGCAAGGTGAGCATCACCACGAACGCGACGATCCCAAGGGCCACGGTCAGCATTCCGGACAGCACGACGTTGTTCTCGTCGAAGATCAGTCCATCGATCGCATACCCGAGGCCAAAGAGCGCAACGAACGTGGCAAGCACCGCCACCACGATCCTCAATTCGCCGTGCACCATGACGAACTCCGCTACGAAGCAGGCGGCGCGGTTGCCAACCGCAGTGGCCGGAAACGCCCGCCGCTGGGGACGCGACGCGAATGCGCCCTCACCTTCATCATGGCACTCACGCGAGGAAACTCAAGGCGCAGTTGCTTTGGCGCGCCGCCGCTTCTACCCGGCTGCAACCCGGATTGGCAGCCGCCGCAGATCCTGTACCATGAACTGCCCCAGAGGCGCCGCACGCGCAGTTGACGTGCATGTGTCATGCTGCGACGCAGCGTAGCGCCCAAAACGACTGGAGACACGAGTGACCCGACGCCCCGTCACGCCGCACGACGCGGCCCGCGCGGACGCCATCGCGCAGGCTCACGCGCGCTCGCGCGCACTCGGACTGCGCGCCACCGAAGCGCCCGAATTCGACGCACTGGCCGCCGCGGACCTGCGCGAGCTGATCGACACGAACCGCACGCTCTATCACCAGGCGCGTCCCGTGATGGACGCCTTGCACGCGCAGATCGTCGATACGCAGAGCATGGTGCTGCTCACCGACCGCAACGGCGTGATCCTCCACAGCTTTGCCGACAGCGACTTCGTCGAGAAAGCGCAGCGCGTGGCGCTGCGCCCCGGCGTGTCGTGGGCCGAGCAGCATCGCGGCACGAATGCGATCGGCACGGCGCTCGTCGAAGGCCAGCCGACCACGGTGCATGCGGGCGAGCACTTTCTGCGCGCCAATCACATCCTCACCTGCTCGTGCGCGCCAATTGCAGATCCATACGGGCGCACGCTCGGCGCGCTCGACGTGAGCGGCGAGTCGCGCGGCTTTCACAAGCACACGCTCGCACTCGTGCGCATGTCGGCGCAGATGATCGAGAACCATCTGTTCAACACTGAATTCGCCGATGCCATCCGGCTCCAGTTTCATGCGCGCGCGGAGTTCATTGGTACGCTGTACGAAGGATTGGCCGCCTTCTCAGCCGACGGCACGCTGCTGTGCGCCAACCGCAGCGCTCTGTTCCAGTTCGGCGCGCCGCTCGCCGAACTGCAGCAGCGCGAGTTCGCGGCGCTCTTCGGCCAGCCATTTGCGGCGTTCATGCAGCAGGTCATGCGCGCAAGCGGCGACCCGCTCACACTCGCGCTGCCAAGCGGCGTGCGCGTGATCGCGCGCGCCACGCCCGGCGCCGCCATGTCGGGCGTCGCGACGCTTGCGCGAAGCGCCGTGCCTGAAGCGTCCCGCGCGCCATTCGCACCTGCGCCCGCCCAGGCGAAAGCGCCCAACGCCGACACGACACCGCAGCCCACGCTCGCCGAACTCGATACGGGCGACGAGCGGCTCGCCGCAGCGCTGCAGCGCGTGGCGCGCGTGCGCGGACGCGACATCGCCGTGCTCGTGCTCGGGCGTACCGGCACCGGCAAGGAATGGCTCGCGCGGGCGCTGCATCGCGATTCGCCGCGCCGCGACGGGCCGTTCGTCGCGCTCAACTGCGCGGCGCTGCCCGACACGCTGATCGAAGCGGAACTGTTCGGCTACGAGGACGGCGCGTTCACGGGCGCGAAGCGCCGCGGCAGCGCCGGCAAGATCGCGCAGGCGCATGGCGGCACGCTCTTTCTCGACGAGATCGGCGACATGCCGCTCGCGCAACAGGTACGGCTCATGCGCGTGTTGCAGGAGCGCGCCGTCGTGCCGCTCGGCGGTACGCGTGCGGTGCCGGTGGATTTGCGCATCGTCTGCGCGACGCACCGCGATCTGCGCGCGATGATCGCCGAAGGGACATTCCGCGAGGATCTCTACTACCGCATCAACGGCCTCGTCGTCACGCTGCCGTCGCTCGCGGAGCGCACCGACCTCGACGCGCTCGTCGCCCGCATGCTCGAGATCGTGCGGCGCGAGGTGCCGGGCGCGCCCATGCACCTCACGCCGGCTGTGCGGGCATGCTTTGCGCGTTGCCGCTGGCCGGGCAATCTGCGTCAGCTCGCCAGCACGCTGCGCACGGCGGCGATCATGGCCGAAGGCGAAGACGCCATCGACATGGAGCATCTGCCCGAAGACCTCATGCACGATTGCGACCCCGCGAGCGAATGCGCGCAGCCGTCCGGCGATGCCACGGCCGATTGCGAGGCGAGCGACACAGACCGCGGGCCCGCGCGCCTGTCCGTCTGGCAGTCGAGGCTCATCGAAGAGACCCTCGCGCGCCATAGCGGCAATGTTTCGGCGGCGGCTCGCGAACTTGGGCTCGCGCGCAACACGGTCTATCGGCATTTGCGACAGCGCCGCTGAGCACACAGGTCAAACCGGCTCGAAGCGCGGCTTCTGGCCGCAGCGGCGCCAGGGTAAGCTTGGTGGATCGCATTACGCATCGCGCCCCATGGCCTCCGCTCAGGAAATCAACCGCTTCCGGCGCAATCTCGCCGACGAACTCGACAGCGCGGCCGTCTACGACACGCTATCCGCAGTAGAGAAGGACGAAGAACGCCGCCGCATCTTCGCCGAACTCGCCGCGTCCGAGCGCGAGCACGCGAGCGTCTGGCGCGACAAGCTCGCGGCTAACGGCGTCACACCCCGGCCGCACCGGCGCAGCGCAAAAACTCGCCTGCTGCAAGCGCTCACGCGCACCTTTGGTCCTTCGCTCGTGCTGCCCACGGTCGCCGCCGCCGAATACGCCGACCGCGACCGCTACGCGCACGAACCCGGCGCCGAGACGCTTTCCGCGCAGGAACAGCAGCACGCCGCCATCGTGCAGGCGATCGTCGCAAAAAAGCGCGAACCGGAACACGGCCATGGCGAGACGATCGGCGCGGCCGAGTCGTGGCACAAGAGCGCGACGTCGGGCAACGACCTGCGTGCCGCGGTCCTCGGTGCGAACGACGGGCTCGTCTCGAACTTCTGCCTGATCATGGGTGTGGCGGGCGCGGGCAGCGCCAATCGCACGATCTTGCTCACGGGGCTCGCGGGCCTCGTGGCCGGCGCCTGCTCCATGGCGCTCGGCGAATGGCTCTCGGTGACCAACGCGCGCGAGCTGGCGCGCACGCAACTCGCGAAGGAAGCCGACGAGCTCGAACATACGCCCGACGCCGAGCGCCACGAGCTTGCGCTCATCTATGAGGCGAAGGGTGTCGAACCCGAAGAAGCACGCCGCGTGGCCGCCCAGATCATGCGCAACAAGGACGAGGCGCTCAATACGCTCGCGCGCGAGGAACTGGGCATCGACCCGAAGGAACTGGGCGGCAATCCGTGGTCGGCCGCCGCTGTATCGTTTTGCCTCTTTTCGCTCGGCGCGGCGTTTCCGACGGCCCCGTTCCTGTGGGCGCACGGCGTGACGGCCATCGCGCAGTCGGTCGCGCTGAGCGCCTGCGGGCTTGCCCTGGTCGGCGTGTTCACGTCGCTGTTCAACGGGCGCAGCGCAACGTTCTCGGCGCTGCGGCAGATCGTGATCGGGCTCGCCGCGGCGGCGTTCACCGCAGGCGCGGGGCGGCTGCTGGGGGTATCGATTTCATGAACGACACGAGCCACGAAGGCTTGCAGGACGGGCCGCCACGCGTGCCCGTCGTTCGCGTGGAGCCGCTCGGGCGCAGCTTCGAAGCGCCACCCGAACTGAGTTTGCTCGAAGCGGCGGCGTTCGAAGGCATCCGCTTGCCGCGCATGTGCCGCAACGGCACCTGCCGCGCCTGCCTGTGCCGCGTGGTGAGCGGCGAAGTGAGCTTCACGATCGAGTGGCCCGGATTGAGCCGCGAAGAAAAAGCCGAGGGCTATGTGCTGACCTGCGTGGCCGTCGCGCGCACGGATCTCGTGCTCGACGTGCCGGAGGCAGAAGAGATGTAGCGGCAGTGAACGGGGAGCGCAAATGCGAAACGGCCCGCGAAGCAAACTCGCGGGCCGTTTTTTATCTGCTGACTGCCGACGGACTTACTGACCGCCGAAGTACACCGATTGCGGACCCGTGCGCGCCGCTTCCGACACATAGCGGGCACCCGCTGCCGACGACGTACTCACGCCGCCGAACGAGCCATCGGTCTGTGCGACCGGCGCGGTTGCCTGGGCGGCCACTGCGCCCTGGTTGCGGCTCGTTTGCTGGAATTCGACGAGTTGCTCGCGCACTTGCTCCCGGGTCAGACCTTGATCGGCCTGGGCGAAAGCGGCCAGCGGAGCAGCGAGAGCTACGGTAAGCGCAACAGCCTTGAGAAGCGACTTCATGATCACAACCTCCGAAATTTTTTAACGTCGATGCGCAATGACGGTGCACATCGTGTCGTGCTCGGCCGGCTCGCTGCAATCGCCGCAACGGCTGGCTGTGAGTGGATTCTAGGCAAGCGGCCCCGCCGGATACAGACTGTTTCAGGCGAATTGGAATTACAGATTTCGCAATAATCGGTAAGGTTTTAGGGCCAGCTAGTCTGCGGCCTGCTCGGCCGATTGCGCGCGCATGGCGCAATACTTCTGAAGATTTCGAACCCGATTGTTGTCGCGAGGAGAACACTGAATTCGTCTTCTAAGTATTTACCCTGACCCTCAGCCCGCATACATTGTCGACATGGGCCGCGCCGATGCGATGGCTCCTCACAAAAGATATCGGAGGTCAGTCATGAAGTCGTTTCTTAAGGCAGCCGTGCTTGCCGCCATCGTCGCCGTGCCCGCTGCCGCATTCGCGCAGGCACAAACCGAGCAACAACCCGTGACCCGCGCCGAGGTTCGCGCCGATCTCGCGCAACTGCGCGCCGCCGGCTACGATCCGAGCGACTGGATGCACTACCCGGAAAACATTCAGGCTGCCGAAGCCAAGGTCGCGGCACAGCGCGCGACGGCGTACGGCCCTTCGACGAGCGGTACGTCGCAGTCGAGCCAGTAAGTTTCGCGGCAACCCCGGCTGTGACGCCGGGTTCCCGTGCAAAGCATCAGGCCCGCCCTCGTGAGAGTGGCGGGCCTGATGCGTTTTGAAAGCGGTTTCCTGCTCGGGGCGGATCATGGCGGCGCCCTGGAATCCGCCTGTGCGAGCGGCAAGCCTGCGTCACCGGCCGCCGCCCGGACCGCCGCCGCCGTGACCGCCACCACCTCCGCCGTGGCCTCCGCCGCCATGGCCGCCGCCGGGGCCGCCTCCATGACCACCACCGGGCGGCGGGCCCCAGGGTGCACCGTGTCCGCCGCCGTGACCACCAGGACCACCCGGACCACCACCGTGCCAGCCACCGCCGCCGCCGTGATAATCGCGACCGCCGCCACCGCCCCAGACGCCGATATTGACGCTGCCATATGCCGGCGCATAGCCCGGCGCGTAGCCGCTGTAATACCCGGTGGAGTACGGCTGGCCATAGCCGCCGTAGCCGTAGTCGTAGCCGGGGGCAACCGCACACCCGGCAAGGAGCGCGATGGCCCCTGCTGTGAGAACGAACTTGAACATTGCTGATCCTCCTTTCTATTTGTAAGAAAGAAAAAACAGCATTAAGTTCTTATTGAATTGTGAGCATGGATTACCGTTGTAACCGGCAACGCGCCGCTGCACGGCGCATAGGCGCTGAGTGCGAAATTTAGCCGCGGCGGCCGAGTGCGTCCTCTATTTTCCGGTCTGTCTTGTACTGGCTGAGCGAGTACACGGCCCAGATCGCAGCGGGAATCCAGCCGATCAACGTGATCTGCAGGATCAGGCAGACGATGCCCGCAATCGGACGCCCAATGGTGAAGAACAGGAGCCAGGGCAGGATCAGCGCAATCAGTAAACGCATTCGGCAAAACCTCTTAAGCGTGGAAAAAGACGAGTCTGGAAAGAATCAGTTGACGGGCGCAAAGCGCGGTACAAGCCCGCCTTCGTGCTCGACGAGTTCGAAGAACACCGTTGCGGGTCGCGTCCAGATCGTACCGTTCGCCGCGCGATACACGACCATCGTGACGGAAGGATCCGATTCGAGCGTCGCCTCGCATACCAGTTCGTAAATGCCACCCTTGTAGTGCCTGTAGCGCACCATCGTCTTCCCCTCTTCGAGTGCGCAAGCCGTCCCTGCGCGACCGTGCCAGTGTAACAAGGGAAAGCGGCGTACGGACCCGTGCCGCAGGCGCCGTCAAACGGCGCTCAGCGTGATATCACTTCGTGCGCCGCCGCGCCGCGCGCGCAGCGGTCGCATCGATCGCTGCGGGCGCTTCGCCGCAGATCAGCGCAACGCCCGCCACTGCCATGGCGCGAAGCGAGGCCCGCGAATCGCCGGCCCGCGCGCGCAGCGCCATGCTGTGCAATACCGCCGACGCGAGACGCGCAAGCATCGGCGCGCTGGCACTGGGCTGTAGCTCGCCTTGCGCGAGCGCTGCGCGCAGGCGCCGCTCGAAGGCCTTGTCGAATGTGCGCAAGCCCGCGGCAAGACGCTCGCGTACCGCGTCGTCGTTGACGGCTTCCACCGCCGCCGTGCCGATCAGCAGGCAGCCGCGCGCCGCGTCGTGCGCCGGCAAATACCAGCCGAGCGCGCCGTCGAATACGCGCATCAGCGCCTCGCGCAGCGGCAACGCGCTGTCGAGCGCGGACTCCATCGCCACGCGCCCCGCCTCCACGTAGCGCTCCAGGGTTTGCAGATAGAGCGCGTGCTTGTCGCCGAACGCGCCATACAGGCTCGGCCGGTTCATGCCGGTCGCCTCGCTCAGGTCGTCGAGCGATGTGCCTGTGTAGCCATTGCGCCAGAACGTATCACGCACGCGGGCAAGCGCCTCCTCCGGATCGTAGGCGCGCGGGCGTCCACGCGGGCGGCTATCCTTTTTTGTACTGGATTGCATAGAAATATTGGATCGTCGATTTTTGTTCACTATAGTACAAAACTCACAGAACCCGAAAAAACCGCAAGGGAGGATGACGATGGATCTGTATTTCGCCCCGCTGGCGTGCTCGCTCGCCACGCGCATCGCGCTCTACGAGGCAGGCGCACAAGCACACTACGTTCAGGTCGATACGCTCACGAAGCAGCTCGCCGAAGGCGGTGACTTCTTCGCCGTCAACCCACTCGGACAGGTGCCGGTGCTGCGCGAGGACGACGGCTGGACACTCACCGAAAACTCGGCAGTGCTGCCGTGGGTGGCCGACCGCTTTCCCGAGGCGCGGCTCGCCCCGCCAGCGGGCACACGCGAGCGCGCGCATCTGCATCACTGGCTGGGCTTTATCGGTACCGAGTTGCATAAGGCCGTGTTCGTGCCGCTGCTCGCCAAGGACGTGGACGAAGCCGTCAAGGACTATGCGCGCGGCAAGATCGCTCGCCGCTTCGACCTGCTCGCGCATCACCTCGAATCGCGCACGTTCCTGCTCGACGCCTTCAGCGTGGCGGACGCCTATCTCGTGACCGTGCTGAACTGGGCGCCGTACGTGGGCATCGATGTGTCGCAATGGCCGGCCATTGCGACCTATGCGCAACGCGTGCGCGAGCGGCCCGCCGTTGCGCGGGCTTTCGCGGAGGAGTATGAGATCTTCAAGCGCACGCGGCACTGAGGCGCGCTTGCCGGGCCTTTTTTGCCGCCCGGCAAGCGCTTTTTTTGGCGTGCATTTTTGTCGTGAGATAACGTTGCGGTTGCCACATTCGCCGGAGCCGCACAATGGCCACGCTCGAAGCGTTGCGCATCGTCCTCGACGACCCGCATACGCCCGAAATCATCCGCAATCACGTCATCGATTCATTGCAGTACGCGCTGCGCAATCACGGCCAGGTGTTCGCCGCGAAAGAGGTCGAATGGCTCGCCACATGGGACGACGCGCGCATTCCGCTCGCGGCTTCGAAGGAACTGCGCCGGCGCGTAGGCGGAGGCTGAGGCTGACGCTTACCCTGAAGGCTCAACCGTTTGCGAGATCGGCGAATACCGCCTTGAGATCGCGCCCGGCGCGCACGCGCGCCTGCTGCACCACCCGCTCTTCCAGCTCGGCCAGATGCGCGCGCATCGTGGCGAGCGCCGCTGCCAGGTCTCCCGCTTCGAGCGCTTCGATGATCTGTGCGTGCTCGTCGGGCGCACACATCGACGCCTTCGACGGATCGAACAACGCCTTGTAGAGTTCCGTTTTCGCGACCAGTTGCGCCAGCGCATCCACGAGCGCGGCGCCGCCCGCCTGCTCGGTCAGCAGCAGATGAAACCGCCCCGCGAGGCGCACCGCGTCGTCCACGCGTGCCTCGCGCAACGCCTTTTTCTCACTGCGCACATGGGCCGCGAGCTTGCGCCGCATCGCGGCGTCGAGCTTGCCGCACAAACTCACCATCACGCCCGCTTCGGCCACCTGGCGCGCGCGGTACACGGCGCGGATGTCGTCCTCCGAAGGCGACGGAACGAATGCGCCGCGATTGGGTTCGAGCACGAGCTTGCCCTCGTAGCCAAGGCGCGCCAACACCTTGCGCAGCGCACCGCGCGTGCAGCCGAACGCCGCCGCGAGTTCGCGCTCCACCAGTTGCTGGCCCGGCGCGAGCTTGCCCTCCAGCAGCGCGGAAGAAATCGACGCGTAGACATGCGCTTCGACGTCGGACGGTTCGTCGGTGTCGCGGGGCGAAGCGAGGCGGGAGGATTGGGCCATGAAAAACGCGCGCTATGTAGGTCAGGCAGCTGGGTCAGGTCGCATTGTAGCGAGCGGGATGACGCGGCGATACAGACCCGCTCCCATACTCGATCCCCCATGCCGGAGATAGCCAGCATCGGCAGATTGTTGACAATTTTTTTGTATAATGGTCAACCATACGGTAGTAAAAAGGTTGACCGCATTGAACCCTCAAAACCGCTCCATTCGTCCCCAGACGCCGTCCGGCGAGTCGGCCAGCGTGCTTGCGTGGTATGCCGCGATCGTCGCCATCGGCCTGAATCTGCGGCCGCTGCTCACCTCGATCAGCCCGCTCATGACGACCATTCGCCACGACACCGGCCTGAGTTTCTTCGGCGCTTCGCTACTCACGAGCCTGCCCGTCGTCGCGATGGGGCTCGGTGCGTTCGGCGCCAGCCTGCTCGCGCGCCGGCTTGGCGAGACGCGCGGCGTCGCACTCGGGCTCGTGGCGATCGCCGCGGCATGCGCGGCCCGCGCGTTCGCCGCCAGCGGCGGCGCGCTCATGCTCACGGCGGCGGCAGCCGGTGCGGGCGTTGCGGCCATCCAGGCGCTGCTGCCCGCCGTCATGAAGCAACGCTTCGCCGCGCGGGTGCCGCTCGCAATGGGCCTGTTCTCGGCGTCGATCATGGGCGGCGGCGGGCTCGGCGCGAGCCTGAGCCCGCTCGTCGCGCGCATCAGCGGCTCGTGGCATGCGGGGCTCGCCGTGTGGTCTCTGCCCGCGCTGACCGCGCTCGCGACCTGGTGGACGCTGAACAGCGGGAGCGGCGGCGACCGCCGCGCACAGCAGGCCGCTGCGCCCTCGTCGGAGCATGTCAAAGCGGCAACGGTGCCGGTCTGGCGCAAGCGCCGGGCGTGGACGCTCGGACTGCATTTCGGGCTCGTCAACGGCGGCTACACGAGTCTCGTCGCGTGGCTGCCCGCCTACTATCAGCAGCACGGCGCGAGCGTGGAAGCGAGCGGCTCGCTGCTCGCCGCGATGACCGTGTTCCAGGCCGCCAGCGCGCTGCTCCTGCCGCTTGCCGCAGCAGCGTTCACGGACCGGCGACCGTGGCTCGTTCTGGGGCTGTGCGCCCAACTGTTCGGCGTGATCGGCCTCGCCGCGTGGCCCGAGGCCGCGCCGCTGTTGTGGGTCGCGGCGGCCGGCGCGGGGCTCGGCGGCGTGTTCTCGGTCACGCTCGTCACCGCCCTCGACCATTCGGCCGACCATCGCGTGGCCGCGCGACTCGTTGCCTTCGTTCAGGGTCTGGGCTTCGTGATCGCCGCGCTCGCCCCCATCGTGGCCGGGCGCGTGCGCGACCTCACGGGCGGCTTTTCGGGCGCGTGGATCATGCTCGCTGTATCGATCAGCGCAATGATCGTGCTCACGCTCGCGTTCTCGCCGCGCAGCTACGGGCGCTGGCTCGGCGCTCACGGCCCGGCCGCGCCTGCATCGACGGCGGACGGCGCAGTTGCCCAAAACCGGGCCGCACTCGACGCCTGAGCCGAGCGCACACCTCAGATTCAGCACCGGCACAAGCCCGCATGGGCGCCCCGCCGGGCTGCGGCGCGCCCATGCAACAGATCGCCCGCGGCACGTCGTGAAACGTTTGCATAAGCGCCTGTATGAATGTACAGTGCGTGGCAGCCGGCCGTTCGTGCCGCCCGGTCGCCGTACCGGCGCCGTACCAGTTTGCGCCGCCCCATCGCACCTTGCTGCATGGCGCGGCCCCGGCCTGTACATCGAAACGGAGAACACGACGTGCGATTCTTCATCACGGGGACCTTGCTGGGCGTCCTCGCGTCCACCGCGCTCGCCGGGGAACACTACATCGAGATCTGGAATCCGCCGGAAGCGCGCACGCCCTCGGCGCATGCGGCCAATGCCGGCAAGAAGGCGCATCACGGCACGAAGCACAAACTCGCCTCCGCCGACAAGCTCACCACACGCAAGGTCGCCGAACCGGCTGTGCGCGAGCCCGCGCCCACGCTGCCGGCCACGCCGGGTGCGCCCGCGCGCACCGCGCCTGGCAACGGAACCTTGCCGGAAATTCCGCCGCAAATCGGCCCCGACGGCAACGTGCTCACGGTTTGATCTGGCGCCCGGCCGTATTGAGCAGCACACCGAGCAGCACATAGCACGACATTCAGCGCGGCGCGAATCTGCCGCGATCCCGGCCTCGAACCCCTCGAAGCGCCACTCCTTCCCGACTCCAGAAAAAAAACAGCCCCGTCACCGGAGAAGTGCGGGGCCGAATCCCATGTCAAGGAGATGTCATGGAGGAGACGGGTTCATCTTAGCCATGGCCCGCCGCGCGTCCAACCAATGGTTTGGCATATGCATTTCGGGCCGCATGGCGCAGCGCAACGTAGCGCTGCCGGCATATGGTTAGAACAAAAAGTCGTTTCGCGCCGCGCGGCGCGCTCTCTAAGATGACCCTTTCCAGGTTTCGTGGCCGCGTTGCCCGATCACGCGCGAGCCAGGCCTCATCGCATTTGAGGGAGTCCCCTTGAGCCTTTCCGATTCGCAACGCCGCCCGCTCGTCGTGGGCATTGGCGGCACCACCCGCGCCGCTTCGTCGACCGAGCGCGCGCTTGCTTTCGCGCTGCGCGGCGCCGAAGAAGCCGGCGCGCGCACGCAATTGTTCGGCGGCACGTTCCTGCACACGCTGCCGCACTATGCGCCCGAAGACCCCACTCGCACCGACGCCCAGCTCGAGCTGATCGAAGCCGTGCGCGCCGCCGACGCCGTCATTATCGCGACGCCGGGCTATCACGGCGGCGTTTCCGGGCTCGTGAAGAACGCACTCGACACGCTCGAAGAACTGCGTGCCGACCATCGCCCGTACCTGGACGGCCGTGCCGTGGGCTGCATCGTCACGGCCTATGGCTGGCAGGCCGCGGGTTCCGTGCTGACCTCGCTGCGCTCGATCGTGCACGCGCTGCGCGGCTGGCCCACGCCGTTCGGCGCAGGCATCAACACGCTCGAGACGCGCTTCGAGAGTGCACAGCAGTGCTCCGACGCGAAGGTCGCCGAACAGCTCGCGACGGTCGGCCGTCAGGCGGCGCAGTTCGCGCTCGCGTTCGGCACTCAGGTCCAGCACGCGGCGCCGGTTGCGGGCGCCGTGAACGGCGTTGGGAGCACACAGGCCGCCAACGCTGCGCGCACCGAAAAGCGCCTGAGCCTCGCTGTCTGAAGCACTGTCTGAAGCACTGTCTGAAACGCTAGCTGACGCACTAACCGGGCTCTGCGGCCTGCCCACCCGCGCGCCGCTGCGCGCGCGGGACGGGAAACGTTCCCTAACCCACATTGCGCATGTCGCGTGGTGCGCATCGCGTGCGCCATCCCACAGACTGCGCATTTCGTCCGGTCCACATTGAAGCCGGATTCACCCCTCGCCTCATCCGGATCATTCTGCTGACCGTCCCAGGCCGCACTTGATTTGCTTGCGACGAATGATTGGTTCCATCGACACGCGGCGGCTCGTACGCTGGTCCGTGTCGGCACAGCGAGTGGCTGCAAATACACGCGCCACCCAGGAAGAGAACCCGAGCAAATCAGCAGTCGATCAGCAGGAAGCGCGGCCATGAACACTCCACTACGCTACAAAGGCTACGTCGTCGCCCCCAGCGCGCAGCAACTCCCGAACGGCCTTTTCGCCGCCAATCTCACCATTGGCACGCAGCCGGGCGCGCAGTATTCGTTCGACGCACTCGATTACTTCTTCGAAGAAAGACACGCGCTCGCCTATGCCTGCCGCTGGGCGCGCATGTGGATCGACCAGCAGCGCCACTGCGCGTGAGCGCGCCTGCTTCCTTACGGTTGTGACAGAATAGGAGTCATACCCCGTTCAAATTTCGATGCCCATGTCCGAAACCCTGACGCATCCGGACGAAGGCGCAGCCTTCATCTCCGAGCAGGACGCCGCGTTGCGGCACTGGACTCACGCCACGCCAGGGCCCATCAAAATCGGATCGGACGAACACCGCAAGATGTTCTGCCGGATGCTGCTCGACACCCACGATCCTTATCGGCCCGCCGTGCTCGACTGGCCCAAGCTCGAACCCGACGCGCTCGGGAGGCTCACGTCGCTGCCGATCTGGGACATCGCGGTGCAAACCGAGGGCCGCGCCTCGATTCGCGTGAAGACTTACGCGCAAACCCTGAACGACCCGCTGCTGCGCGAAGCGATCGAAATGGACGCCGCCGAAGAGGCGCGCCACAAGGTCGTGCTCTCGCACCTCGTGCAGGCCTATGGCATCGAACTTGCGCCGGAACCCGCGTACCCGCCGCCCAAAAAAGCGGAATGGGCGTGGATGTTCACCGGCTATAGCGAGTGCATCGACAGCTTCTTCGCGTTCGGCCTGTTTCGCTCGGCGCAGCGCTCGGGCTTTTTTCCGGCAGACCTCGTCGAAACCTTCGAGCCCGTGATCCAGGAAGAGGCGCGTCATATCCTCTTCTTCGTGAACTGGGTAGCGTGGTACCGCAAGACCATGCCCTGGTGGCGCAGGCCGTGGCACTCCGTGCGCGTAGCCGCTATCTGGTTCATGCTGGTGTGGGAGCGGCTCGCTATCGCTCGAGGTATCGACGCCAGCGGCAACGCGCGCGACTCGAATTTCCTGCCCGCGAACCGCGAGGTGCTGGGCGACTCGCTCGAACCGCGCGAAATGATCGAACTCTGCCTCGAGGAAAACGACGCGCGCATGAGCGGCTACGACGCGCGCCTGTTGCGGCCAACGCTCGTGCCCACGCTCGCACGCTTCGCGCTACGCTTGCTGAAGAAGTAGCGCCACAACGTCTCACGCGCTGTGTGCATGGCCACATGGCCGCACGAGGAGAACGCCGCATGACCTGGACTGTCGACCAGCAACTGGAACTGAGCGCGACGCAAGCCGTCGAGGCCATCCACGCAGGACAACTGAAGGCCGCCGACTACGTCGCCACGTTGCTCGCGCGCGCACAAGCGCTCTCCAACCTCAACGCGTTCACCGTGCTCGACGTGGAAGGCGCGCTCGCCGCCGCACAACGTATCGACGCGCTAGCGCCAGGCGAGCGTGCGCGTCTGCCGCTTGCGGGGCTGCCCGTGGCCGTGAAGGACAACATCAATACGCGCGGTCTGCAAACCTCTGCGGGCACGCCCGCGCTCGAAGGCTTCCTGCCCGCGCGTCACGCGCCATCGGTGCAGCGCCTCGTCGACGCCGGCGCAATCGTGCTCGGCAAAGCCAACATGCACGAGCTTGCGTTCGGCATCACCAGCACGAATCTCGCGCCGCATGCCGGGCCCGTGCGCAACCCCTGGGATCCCGAACGAATTCCTGGCGGCTCGTCAGGCGGCACGGCGGCCGCCATCGCGGCGCGCATCGTGCCCGCGGGACTGGGCACTGACACGGGCGGCTCCACGCGCATTCCCGCCGCGCTGTGCGGCATCGTCGGTTTGCGCCCGAGCGTGGGCGACGGCGGCACGCAACGCCGCTATCACGACCCGCAAGCCGTCGTGCCGATCAGCCATACGCGCGACACGGTCGGGCCGATGGGACGCACCGTAGCCGATGTCGCGCTGCTCGACGCCGTGATCACGGGGCACGGTCCGCTCTCGCCTGCCGCCGTGCCGAATCTGCGTGTTGGCCTGCCCGCGCCGCTATGGGAAGGCCTCGAAACCGCGCTCGAAGATGTGGCGCGCGTAGCGCTCGCGAAGCTCGAAGCTGCGGGCGTCACGCTCGTGCCTGTCGAAATGCGCGAGCTGCTCGCGCTGAACGACCGCGTGAGCTACGCGATCGCGCTGCACGAGCCCATCGACGATCTCGCCGCGTGGCTCGTTGCGAACCACGCGCCCGCGCAAACCGTGGCCGAGGTCGCCGCGCGTATTGCGAGCCCCGACGTGCGCGCGGCCTACGACGCCGTGCTCGCCGACGCGCGCGGCGGCGACTACCACGGCGCGATGACCGTGTGGCGGCCGCGCCTGCAGCAGCTCTATGCACAGACCTTCTCCGCAAGCGGCCTCGACGCGCTGCTCTTTCCCACGACGCGGCTCGCCGCCGTGCCGATCGACGAGCTGAACGGTTCGTCTCGCGTGTCGATCGACGGCGCGGCGCCGATCGACGAACTGGAGGCGTACCTGCGCAACACCGATCCCGCGAGCAACGCCGGCATTCCGGGCCTCGCGCTCCCGGCGGGCCTAATCGATGCGCGCTTGCCAGTCGGTCTCGAACTCGACGGACCGGCTGGCGGCGACCGCAGGCTGCTCGCGATCGGTCTCGCGTTCGAAGCGATTCTGGGGACGCTGCCTGCGCCTGAAATTTGAGGCGACGACGCAACCTGGCGAGTTCGTCGTGGCCTTTGTGGCGTCGTTCCTCACGTGTTGGATCGCGAGGCACGTCGTATGAACACCGGATTCGTTGCGCAAAACTCAGTGATCGCGCTGCTCGTCGCCGCGAGCCTCGTGACTGTCACGGGCATTGCGCTACACTGCGCGCTGCGTCGCGCCGCGACGTGAGCAGGCTCGCACCGCGGCGCGTTTGATCGAATGAATCCAGACCCTTCGTGCCAATGCGATCCCTGCGCCTTGCCCCTTTCATACGGATGTCCCGCCTTGCCGCGGCCACGGCGGCAGTCGTTGCGCTCGCCGCCACGGGCGCCTGCGTACGCCTCTCCGCGGTCGACTCCAACGGTCTCTGGAAAGTCGTGGGCGGCCAGTGCGTGCCGAACATGCGCGACAAGGGCCAGCCCGGCCCCTGCACCACCGTCGACTTCCAGAAACGCTATGCCGTGCTCAAGGACATCGCAGGCCGCGCGCAATATCTCGTGATTCCCACTGACCGCTTGGCCGGCATCGAAAGCCCGGAGATTCTTTACGGCGGCGCGCCGGAATACTGGGTAGGCGCATGGGGAGCCGGACGCTTTGTGGAAGCGAAACTCGGCATGCCGCTCGCCGGCAACCAGCTCGGCCTGGAGATCAACTCCTCGGAGCGCCGCACGCAGAATCAACTGCACATTCACGTCGATTGCATGCGCCCCGACATTACGAAAGCGCTCGCGCCGTATGGCGACATCGCGCCGGGCACATGGCGCTGGACGACGCTCGACGGCTCGCGCTACCGTGTTACGCGCGTGACGAGCCTCTCGGACCGTAACAACCCGTTCCGCGTAGTCGAGCGCGATCTCAGCCCGAAACAGACCATGGCCGTGCAGACGATACTCGTGACGGGCGCAGGCCCCGATGCGCAGCGCAACGGCTGGCTCGTCGTGAACAGCGGGCTCGATGTCGATGGCGGAACAGGAACGGCGGAAGGCCTGCTCGACCATTCGTGCAGTCTCGCGCAGGAGAAAAGCGCCTCGCAGTAACACTTAGCCGGCGTCGTCCTCGCGCGCGACGCTCACTAACCAGCGCCGTATCACCTGCTCTTCTTCGGCCGTGAAGCCCGCGGCCATGCGCGCCTCCAGCTTCTTCACACGCGAGCGGCACTGCTTGAGCAGCGCCTCGCCCTCGTCGGTCACGTCGATCTGCTGAATGCGCCCATGCACCGCGTGCGGCCGACGCACGATTGCGCCGCCGCGTTCGAGATTCGCGACGATCACACTCACCGTTTGCGGCGTGAGCGCCGCGAGCCTCGCGAGATCGGCGCCCGAAATGCCGGGGTACGCGACCAGCAGCGTCAGCACGACGAACTGCGGCGGCGTAATGCCGATATCGTCGAGCGCGCGTTCCATGCGCAAACGGTGCGCCGCACCCGCCTGGCGCAGCAGGTAGCCGAAATAGCCCGCCTCGCCGCGCTTGCCCTCACCGACCTCCGGAATGGCGCTCACGGGCTCGCCCCTCTTCATAGCCGGGTCTTTCTTCGCAGTCTTGCGCATAATGTCAGAGTTCGAATATGATGTTCGTGCTCTGATATTAACTGTCAAACTTCGCGAGGTCCAGTCATGTCCAGCGCTTCCACCCGTATTGCTTATGAAGCTTTCGTGCGCGACGCCGCTCCCGTGGCCACCGCGCTCTCCGCCATGAGCAAGGCGGTCGATGCTTCCGGGCTCGAAAAGCCGCTCACCGAGTTGCTGAAAATCCGCGCCTCGCAAATCAACGGCTGTGCCTTCTGCATTCAGTATCACCTCAACATTGCGCGCGAAAATGCCGTGCCGCGCGTCAAGCTCGATCTCGTGGCCGCATGGCACGAGGCGCCGGAATGCTTCAGCGAGCGCGAGCGCGCCGCGCTGGCCTACACCGAGGCGCTGAGCGCGAAGCTCCATGAAGGCGTGAGCGATGCACTTTACGAAGAAGTCGCGCGACAATTTCCCGGCGAACAGATGGCGTTCTTGACCGCCGCCGTGGCGAATATCAATGCGTGGAACCGCATTGCTGTGGCGCTGCGTTTTGCGCCGCCGGTGCGCGACGAAGCGGCCTGATTGCCGCCAAGGAAAGGTAAGGTAAGGATTGCGCGAGATTCTTACCAGAACTCTTTCCTCCAATTACAAAGCCGCCCCCTGCGGCGAAAGGCGACATACGATTGCGCCAACTGAGTGGCCTGACCAGCCATCTCGGTCGAGCATCGACCATATCGCACATTTACCGGGGGGTTAAACATGTCGATAAGCGCGTTATCCAACTCAAACTCGCTGTATTCCACCTGGGCGGCTTACCAGGCAGACGGACAAACCACAAGCACCAGCCAGACGCCGGGCATGCAAATGTCCTCGGACGCCTCGTCGGACTCTAACAACGTCAATCCGCTCGTTGCCGCCATCGCCTCGGCGCTCTCATCGCTCGGCTTCACGACCAACAGCACGGCCAGTGCTTCCGCTAGCACCAGCAGTTCAGATTCGTCGTCGAGCGCCACCGCTTCGACGTCGAGCACGTCGGCCACTTCGCCCGATGCACTGGCCGCCGCGCTTCAGCAATTCCTCGGCGCGCTGTTCCAGGCGGCCGCGCAACAAAGCGGCGCCACCGTGACGGGCACGGACGACAGCAGCACGGTTTCGTCGGCAAGCGCTGCGTCTGCGACGAGCGCGGCTTCGAGTTCTTCGAGTTCCAGCACGTCGTCCACGTCGAGCGATACGAGCAGCGCAGCCGCGATGATGCCTCCGCTGCCGCCTCCGCCGCCCTCGTCGGCGGGCGGCTACGGTAACGATCTGGCCTCGGCAATCTCGAACCTCGCGCAGTCGCTTACTTCGGCTTCCTCGGCTTCGAGCAGCACGTCCTCCGATTCGAGCGCGTCAAGCAGCACATCGAGCGGCAGCAGTTCGGACAGCGAACTGACGTCCGACTTCCAGAACCTCTTGACGGCCATGGGCGCATCGTCGAGCAGTTCCACAAGCGACACGACGTCCGAGCTTCAGCAATTCCTCACGACGCTCGCCAGCAACCTGCAACAGCAGGGCTCGGGCGCCGCGAGCGGCCTGTTCGTGAGCACGACGGCCTGACCCAATCCGTCCACAAGCGCCCGCTTTTCAAGCGTTGGTACGTTTGTTTGCGCGCCGGTCCGCGAGGGCTCGGCGCGCTTTTTTCGTGTGGGCGTGTCAGGTGTGGGTGACGGGAAAGCTGAGCTGCACGAGCAGGCCGCCTTCGGGATGGTTCTCGACGTCGCAATGGCCGCCGCAGTCGCGCGCGAGCCGCGCGACGATGGCCAGCCCGAGACCGCAATGGCCTTCGCCGCCACGCGCCGCACTCAGACGTACGAACGGCCTCATGGCCGCCGGAATCCGCTCGGGCTCGATACCTGCGCCGTGATCGCGCACGCTTATCCAGCACGATCCGTTTTCGATCGCCGTCGAAATTTCGACCGGCGGTGCGCCATACTCAAGCGCGTTGTCGACCAGATTCGTGACGAGCCGGTCCAACGTCACCTGCGGCAGCTTGAACCGGGGGCCCGCGCGCAAATCGAGCACGAATAGCGGTCCGTTGCCGCCCTCGATTTCGTCAGGATTGCCAAACTGGCTTTGCAGAAAGCCATCGACGCTCAGCAGCCTGCCCGCGTCGGGCGACTGTTGCGCGAACTCCAGAAACTGCTGGACGATGTGGGTGAGCGAGTCGACGTCGCGCAGCATGCCATTGCGCTCCGACTCCTCGGCCATCAGCGTCGCACGCAGTTTCAGCCGGGTAAGCGGGGTCTTCAGATCATGCGCAATGCCGCTCAGCATCACCACGCGGTCGTCTTCGGCCTCGTTCACACAGCGCATCATGTCGTTGAACGACGTGCTCACATCGCGCAGTTCGCGTGGCCCCTTGCCTTCGAGCGGCGCAATGCGCTCACCCGTGCCGAACCGGCGCGCCGCCTGCGCGAGACTCGCAAGCGGTTTCTGGATCTGCCAGGCAGCGAGGAAGGACAGCGTAAGCGCTGCCAGCAGCATCGAGATTCCTTCGATGACAAAGCGCGGCGGCGGCGGAATATCGACGGGCACGACGACCCAGGTCGTGCTGCCCGGAAAGCGTACCCATAGTTGCGGCGGCCGCCCATCGTCCACGGCGAACTGCGTGCCGGGCGGCAATTGCTCGCGTAGATGGCGCGTCAAGTCGACTAGCGGCCGGCGCGTCGGTTCGTGCAAGTGAACGTCCTTGGGCACGTTCCACACCGGCACGCGGTGCACGCGCAGCACGGCGCTCAGGTCGCCGTCCTTCGGCGGCTCGAGAGAGCCGCCAAGATGCACGGGTGGCGGCACTGTGCCGCCACCGACGTGCTCCTCGCTGGCCACGCGCAGCGCGAGCAGCACGCCGCGTGCGAAACCGTCGACTTCATGGCGCGGCGGCTGGCGGGCAAGCAGCAAAAACCAGCCAAGCTGCATGGAAAGCAAAACCGCCGTCGAGAGCAACGCCATGCGCCCGAACAGCGTATTCAACGGACTTCTCACTGAATTGCTGCGCCGTGCGCCTCCGAATAATTCGCGGGATCCGGCACGAATACATAGCCCTTGCCGCGCACCGTTTGAATGTGGCGCGGATTGGACGGATCGGCCTCGATCACGCGGCGCAGGCGCCAGATCGGCACGTCGAGGCTGCGTTCGTGAAACTCGCGCTCGTCGCGGTGCACGATATCGTGGATCAGCGTGCGCGAAAGCACTTTGTAGGGATGCGTGGCGAATACCTTCAGCAGCGCGAATTCGCTTTCCCGCAAGGGGATTTGCGTGTCGCCGCAGGAGAGCGTGCGCATCGTGAAATCGAGTTCGAAGTCGCCGAACCGGTAGCGCCGGCGCGCTTCCGGCGCGCTCGCGGTGGACGGGCCGCGCCGGCGCAGAATGTTCTGAATGCGCACGAGCAGTTCGTGCGGATCGAAAGGCTTTGGCAAATAGTCGTCCGCGCCCAGCGAAAGCCCGCGAATGCGATCGCTCACCGCGCCGCGCGCCGTAACGAAAATCACGGGAATGTCGTCGCCGGCCGCGCGCAGAGCGGCGATGGCCTCGAGGCCGTCGGTCTCGGGCATCATGATGTCCAGCACCACGATGGACGGACGTTCGCGCTCGAGGCGGCGCTGGAGGTGGACGCCGTCGTGCAGCACGGCCGTATCGAAGTTATGCGAGCGCAGAAAACGGCTCAGCAGGTCGCGCACGACGGGATCGTCGTCGACAATGAGGACGCTGGGGTTCATGCCGCGATTTTAAAGCAGCGGGGCGGGCGGAACCTTGCAACGTTTCTTACCTTTCCTTTCCTCGCATCACCTTTGAAAAAGGGCGGAATCATCGGGTTTCATCCAGATAGCATGAAACCCTGCAATGGAGCCTGCACGTTCGCACGGATCGTTCAATTCTCCTATGCAACCTGGCATGACTTCAGTGCGCGAGTTCCTGCACGCCCGGAGCCAGCTGGTTGAGCATCGGAACCGGTGCCCACGCACCCAGTTGCAACGCGCCAACGCGCTCACGCAGCCATGCGTCGAAGGTCTCGTGCAACTCCGCATGCCGCAGGGCGAAATCAACCGTCGCCTGAACATAGCCGAGCTTGGTGCCGCAGTCATAGCGCTTGCCAACGAACTCGTAGGCCAGCACCTGCTCCCCCTCGCGCATTGAATGGATGGCGGGCGTGAGTTGGATCTCGCCATTCAAGTCGGGCTTCACCGAACGCAAATGCGCGAAGATGCTTGGCATGAGCACATAGCGTCCGGCAACGCCGAAGCTCGACGGCGCCAGTTCGGGCGAAGGCTTCTCGATGATGCGGCTGACGCTGATCACGCGTTCGTCCCAATGGCGGCCATCGATCACGCCGTGCGTCGTGGACTCTCGCGAATCGAATTCCTCGACGGCGAGAACCGAGGAATCGTAGTGGCTGAATATATGCACCATCTGCGCGAGAACCGGGGGCGTTCCATCGAGCAGATCGTCAGCGAGCACGATTGCAAACGGCTCGTCGCCAATGAGCTTTTCTGCGCAGAGTATGGCGTGGCCAAGACCAAGCGGCTCGGCTTGCCGAACGTAGATGCACTCGACGTTGGCCGGCTTGATGTCCTGCACGAGCTCGACGAGATTTTGCTTGCCTCGCGCCCTCAGCCGATGTTCGACCTCGTAGGACTTGTCGAAATGATCCTCGATGACACGCTTACCGCGGCCCGTGACGAATATCAGTTCCGTAATGCCTGCGGCTATTGCTTCTTCAACAGCGTATTGAATGAGCGGTTTGTCGATAACGGGCAGCATTTCCTTCGGGCTCGCCTTCGTTGCCGGCAGAAAGCTCATATCGATTCCCGCCACCGGGAACACAGCTTTACGAACACCAAGCATGATGACCTCACCTGTCTGGTAGAGCGGTGGTATGGCCATGGTGGGTTGCAGAAGATTTGCACTCCGACCCCGCATCTCCCCGAGTGGGGAGTCGGCTCGGCAGCAGGCGTCCCAGAGTTCGACCTGAAAGGTCTGCCGAAAAGCCTGCACACATGATCGCACTGTTTTCCTGAAAAATGCGCGCTCGAAAACGCGGCCACGCCCTGCACGCCAAAGTTCGCGATTCACTGCAGCGCCGCTATTACATGGCATGTAATTGGCGCGGCGCGCCGTCGCTTCTACTCTTCGGCTGTCGCGTCGCCAATCGGGTGACGCCCAACACCCAGGAGTCAGCATGTCCACCTATCCTCAACACACGATCGAGTCCGCACCCGCGCAATCGCAGCCCGTGCTCCAGCAACTGCAGCAGACGTTCGGCATGATCCCGAACATCGCGGCGAAGATGGCCAACTCGCCGGTGCTGATCGGCGGCTTTTTCAGCGTGTTCCAGCGTGTCCACTCGAGCAGCCTGAGCGAGCCGCAGATCCAGACACTGCTGCTGACCAATGCGGTCACGAATGCAGCCGAATGGCCCGTTGCGTTTCACACGGCGCTAGCCTTGACGGAAGGCGTCAGTCGCGCCGACGTCGAAGCGATGCGCCACGGCCGCCCGCCGGCCGACGCGCAACTCGCTGCCTTGTCGACGCTTGCGCGCACGCTGATCGAAAAGCGCGGCCGTATCTCCGGCGAAGACCAGCAGCGCTTTCTCGATGCAGGGTTCAGCGCCGAGCAGACGTTGGAGGTCATCGCGGTGGTCGCCGCATCGGCCATCACGAACTACGTCGCGAGCGTGACACACCCGGCGCTCGAAGCGCAGTTCGAGCCATTTGCCTGGCGTGCGAACGCGGCGTGAGTCCGCTATCGTGGTTCACTTCAACTATGGAGAACTGATGAACGCCACGCGAGCCGTCCCACACGCGACGCAAAGCGAACTCGGCACCCTGCTGCGCTATTGGCGGGATGCGCGTGGCGTGAGTCAACTCGATCTGTCACTGGATGCGGGAATCTCCCAGCGGCAGATCAGCTTTATCGAAAGCGGGCGCAGCGTGCCGGGCCGTGACACGCTGCTTGCCCTGGCACAGACACTCGATGTGCCGCTGCGCGAGCGCAACGCCCTGCTGCTCGCCGCCGGCTACGCGCCCGTTTATTCGGAAGCGCCCTGGAACGCACAGGAAATGCAGCACGTCGTGCGGGCGTTGGAGCGCGTGATTCGCCAGCACGATCCGTTTCCGGCCATCGTCATGGACCGGCACTGGAACGTGCTGATGACCAACGACGCCGCGCCGCGCTTCTTCGGCCACTTCATCGACATGGCGGCGCGCACGGGCCGGCGCAACATGCTGCATTTGATGTTCGATCCTCAGGGCCTACGCCCCTTCCTTGCCGACTGGGAGAACGTTTCGCGAAGCCTGTTGCAGCGTGTCTATCGCGAAGCGGTCGGCCGCGTGATCGACGACGAAACCCGTATGCTTCTCGATGAATTGCTTGCATATCCCGGCGTGCCGGGCGACTGGAAAGCGCATCACGGATCGAGCAGCACGCCTGGCATGCCAGTCATTCCACTGAGTTTCATCAGCAACGGCAGCGTGCTTCGCTATTTTTCGATGGTGACAAGCGTGGGCGCGCCGCAAAACGTCGCCGCTCAGGAATTGCGCCTTGAATGCATGTTCCCAGCCGACGACGACACCGAAACGCGGCATCGGGAACTGCTTGCGGCGCATGCGAAGCAACGCTGAGCGGTTCCTGGCCGCAAGCGAAAAAAAGGGCGCTCCGCTATAACAGAGCGCCCCAGGGTAAAACTCTCACGTCGTTCTCCGGCTACAGGGAAACCGGAAAGAACTCATTGGCCCAGCCAGTCAACTCTCATCAAGCATCGTCAAGCGGCTTCGAGCACGAGCAATTGCGCACCGTCCGCCACCTGGTCGCCTACGCCGTACAAAACTTCGGTCACCTTACCAGCCGCCGGTGCGCCGATCGTGTGCTCCATCTTCATCGCTTCCATGACGATGAGCGGCGTGCCTTTTTCGACCACGGCGCCCGGCTCCACCAGCACGGCGATCACCTTGCCCGGCATGGGCGCGGTCAGGCGGCCCTCCCCGTGCTCCGCGTCGGCGGCGTGCGCGAGCAGGTTCTGCCACTCGAACGCCATTGCCGTGCCGAGGCAGAACACATGAAACACGTCGCCGTCGATGAATACGCGACCCTTTACGTGCTTGTCGCCGATGGTCGCGCCGTATTCGTCCGCGCCGTCGCCGCGCCACCATGTGTAACGCGTCGCGTGGCCCGCATAGGCTAGCGTCTGTTCGCTGCCGTCATGCGTATGCGCCACGGCGAACGCCGTGTCGCTTTCGACGTCGCGCCAAGCAAGCGATTGCGAAAAGCCGCTATTCAAGCGCCAATGCGAAAGCGACTGCCACGGCGACGTGCCCGTCGTCAGCCCACCCTCGCGGCCAAGCAGCGCCGCGCACGCGAGCGCAAGCGCTTCGCGAACCGGCTTCTGCTGCGGCGAGAACAAGGCGTCGTGGTTGCGCTCGATCAGGCCCGTGTCGAGATCGGCGCTCGCAAACGGCTCACAGGTCACGAGCCGGTGCAGAAACTCGACGTTCGTATGCGGCCCCACCACCTCGCACGCTTCGAGAGCACGCTCCATGCGCGCCAGCGCGTCCTCGCGCGTCGCGCCGTGCACGATCAGCTTGGCGATCATCGGATCGTAGAACGGCGTAATGATGTCGCCCTCACGCACGCCGCTGTCGATGCGCACGCTCGCGCGCTGACCCGCGTCGCCGAGCCGGAACTCAACGCCCTCGGGCATGCGCAGATGCTTGAGCGTGCCTGTGGAGGGCAGGAAGCCGCGCGCCGGGTTTTCCGCGTAAATGCGCGCTTCGAGTGCATGGCCCGTGATCGAAAGCTGCGACTGCCCGAGCGGCAGCGGCTCGCCCGCGGCCACGCGCAATTGCCATTCGACGAGGTCGAGGCCCGTGATCATTTCCGTCACGGGGTGCTCGACCTGCAGGCGCGTGTTCATCTCCATGAAGTAGAAGTCGGCGCCCGTCATGATGAATTCGACGGTGCCCGCACCCTCGTAATGGACCGCACGCGCCGCGGCCACGGCCGCCTCGCCCATGGCGCGGCGCACGTTGTCGGCCAGGCCCGGCGCGGGCGCCTCTTCGAGCACTTTCTGGTGACGGCGCTGCACCGAGCAGTCGCGATCGAACAGGTAGACCGCGCCGCCGTGCTTGTCGGCGAACACTTGTACTTCAACGTGGCGCGGCCGCGTGAGGTACTTCTCGATCAACACGCGATCGTTGCCGAAGCTGCTTGCCGCCTCGCGCTTGCACGAAGCGAGCGCCGCCGCGAAGTCCTCGCTGCGCTCGACCACGCGCATGCCCTTGCCGCCGCCGCCCGCGCTTGCTTTGAGCAGCACGGGGTAGCCCATTGCATCCGCCTCGCGCTGCAGGAGCGCGGGGTCCTGGTCGTCGCCGTGATAGCCCGGCACGAGCGGCACGGCCGCCGCATGCATCAGCGCCTTCGCGGCCGCCTTCGAGCCCATGGCGGCGATTGCCTCGACCGGCGGCCCGATAAAGGCGATGCCCGCCGCTTCGCATGCGCGGGCAAAGTCTTCGTTCTCCGAAAGAAAGCCATAGCCGGGGTGAATGGCCTGAGCGCCCGTGGCGCGTGCGGCTTCGATAATGCGCTCAAAGCGCAGATAGCTTTGCGCGGCGGCCGCTTCGCCGATATGCACGGCTTCGTCGCAGGCCGCGACGTGCTTGGCGTTCGCGTCGGCGTCCGAGTACACGGCCACGCTCTTCACGCCGAGCCGCCTGCACGTAGCCGCAACCCGGCATGCGATCTCGCCGCGGTTGGCGATCAGGATTTTGTTGAACATGTGCTGTCCTCGCTTCGTTTCCTGCTTCTTGCCTTATTGATCGCGCCAGCGCGGCGTGCGCTTTTCAAGGAACGACGAGACGCCGTCGCGCCCCTCCTCGCTCGCGCGAATACGCGCGATACGAACGGCGGTGTCTTCGATCAACGCGTTGTCGATCGTTTGGCCCGCGACGTCCTGCACGAGCTGCTTGCACTCGCGCACGGCGTTCGGGCTGTTCGTGCAAAGCGTTTCGGTAATGCGTTGCACGGTCGCGTCGAGTGCTTGCGCACTCACGGCTTCGCTCACGAGGCCAAGCCGCTGCGCGATGGCGCAGTCGAAGGCTTCGGCGGTGACGAAGTAGCGGCGCGATGCCTGCTCGCCAAGCGCGCGGATCACGTAAGGCGCGATCGTGGCGGGCATGAGGCCGAGGCGCGCTTCGGAAAGGCAGAAGTGTGCGGTTTCCACGGCTACGACGATATCCGCCGCGCAAACGAGGCCCATGCCGCCCGCATAGGCGTCGCCATGCACGCGTGCGACGACCGGCTTCGGGCAGCGATAGACCGCCGAGAGCATTTGCGCGAGACGCATGGCGTCGGCGCGATTCTCCTCGTCGGAATAGCCGGCCATCTTGCGCATCCAGTTCAGGTCCGCGCCTGCGCAAAAGGCCTTGCCATTGCCGGCGAGCACGATCGCGCGCACGTTGTCGTGAGCGCCGAGCGCCGTGAATGCCGCCGTGACGTCCGCGATCATCGTCTCGTTGAACGCGTTACGCACGTCCGGGCGATTGAGCGTGACAGTCGCCACGTGCCCGACGATGTCTACGGTGAGCGTTTCGTATTGCATTGTTCTCGTCCTCAATGCATCACATGCGGAACACGCCGAAGCGCGTCTCTTCGATCGGCGCATTCATCGTGGCGGAAAGGCCGAGGCCGAGCACGTCGCGCGTTTGCGCCGGGTCGATCACGCCGTCGTCCCAAAGGCGTGCGCTCGCGTAGTACGGATGGCCCTGCACCTCGTATTGATCGCGAATCGGCTGCTTGAATGCATTTTCTTCTTCGGCGCTCCACGTGCCGCCCTTCGCTTCGATGCCGTCGCGGCGCACCGTGGCGAGCACGGATGCGGCCTGCTCGCCGCCCATCACCGAAATGCGCGCGTTCGGCCACATCCACAGGAAACGCGGCGAATACGCGCGGCCGCACATGCCGTAATTGCCTGCGCCGAACGAGCCGCCAATGATGACCGTGAATTTCGGCACCTTGGCCGTGGCCACCGCCGTCACCATCTTCGCGCCGTTGCGCGCAATACCTTCGTTCTCGTACTTGCGGCCCACCATGAAGCCCGTGATGTTCTGCAGGAACACGAGCGGGATCTTGCGCTGGCAGCACAGCTCAATGAAGTGCGTGCCCTTCAGCGCCGATTCGGAGAACAGAATGCCGTTGTTCGCGATGATGCCGACCGGGTGGCCCCAGATGTGCGCGAAGCCGGTCACGAGCGTGGTGCCGTAGCGTGCCTTGAACTCGTCGAAAGCCGAGTCGTCGACGATGCGGGCGATCACCTCGCGCACGTCGAACGGCTTGCGCGTATCGACGGGAATCACGCCGTAGAGGCTTTTCGCGTCGAAGCGCGGCGGCAGCGGTTCGCGCAGCACAACAGGCGGCGTTTTCGTGCGGTTCAGATTGCCGACGATCGAACGCGCAATCGCCAGCGCGTGGGCGTCGTTCTGCGCGAGATGGTCGACCACGCCGGAAAGACGCGTATGGACGTCGCCGCCGCCCAGGTCCTCGGCGCTCACTTCCTCGCCCGTCGCCGCCTTTACGAGCGGCGGGCCGCCAAGGAAAATCGTGCCCTGGTTCTTCACGATGATCGACTCGTCGCTCATGGCCGGCACATAGGCGCCGCCAGCCGTGCACGAGCCCATCACCACGGCGATCTGCGGAATACCCTGCGAAGACAGATTCGCCTGGTTGTAGAAAATGCGGCCGAAGTGATCGCGGTCCGGGAACACCTCGTCCTGGTTCGGCAGGTTGGCGCCGCCCGAATCGACGAGATACACGCACGGCAGGTTGTTTTCCTGCGCGATTTCCTGTGCGCGCACGTGCTTCTTCACCGTGACCGGATAGTACGTGCCGCCCTTCACCGTGGCGTCGTTGCAAACGATCACGCACTCCTGGCCGGCAATGCGGCCAATGCCCGTGATGATGCCCGCGCCCGGCGCGTCGTCGTTGTACATGCCGTAAGCCGCGAGTTGCGAGAACTCCAGAAACGGCGTGCCCGGATCGAGCAGTTGCGCAATGCGATCGCGCGGCAGCAGTTTGCCGCGCGAGAGGTGCTTGTCGCGCGCGGCCTCGCCGCCGCCGAGCGAAAGCTTCTGGATCTTCTCGCGCAGGTCCGCGACGAGCGCTTCGAGTGCCGCGGTATTGGCCTTGAAGTCTTCCGAGCGCGGATTGAGCTTCGATTCGATGACCGGCATCCCGTCCTCCCTTGATTAACCTGAGTTGCCTGGGATTACATCGTTTCCGCGAACAGCTCGCGGCCGATCAACATGCGGCGAATCTCGCTCGTGCCCGCGCCGATTTCGTAGAGCTTCGCGTCGCGCCAGAGACGCCCCACCGGATACTCGTTGATATAACCATTGCCGCCGAGAATCTGAATGGCTTCGCCCGCCATCCACGTGGCCTTTTCCGCCGTGTAGAGAATCACACCCGCGCAGTCCTTGCGCACCTGGCGCACGTGGTCCTTGCCGAGCGTGTCGAGCTGGCGGCCCACTGCGTAGAGATATGCGCGGCACGCCTGGTACGTCGTGTAGAGATCGGCAACCTTGCCCTGAATGAGCTGGAATTCGCCGATGGCCTGGCCGAACTGCTTGCGGTCGTGGATGTACGGCACCACGGCGTCCATGACCGCGGCCATGATGCCCGTGGGGCCGCCCGCAAGCACGGCGCGCTCGTAGTCGAGGCCGCTCATCAGCACCTTCACGCCACCGTTGAGCTGGCCCAGGATGTTCTCTTCGGGCACTTCCACGTCCTGGAACACTAGTTCGCCCGTATGCGAGCCGCGCATGCCGAGCTTGTCGAGCTTCTGCGCAACCGAAAAGCCCTTCATGCCTTTCTCGACGATGAACGCCGTAATGCCGCGCGACCCTGCTTCGGGGTCGGTTTTCGCATAGACCACCAGCGTGTCGCAATCCGGGCCGTTGGTGATCCACATCTTCGTGCCGTTGAGCACATAGCGGTCGCCCTTCTTTTCCGCGCGCAGCTTCATGCTCACGACGTCCGAACCCGCGTTCGGCTCGCTCATGGCGAGCGCGCCGATGTGTTCGCCCGAAACGAGCTTCGGCAGGTACTTGCGCTTTTGCGCCTCGGTGCCGTTGCGATGAATCTGGTTCACGCACAGGTTCGAATGCGCACCGTATGACAGGCCGACCGAGGCGGACGCGCGCGAGATTTCCTCCATCGCGACCATGTGAGCCGTGTAGCCCATGTTCGCGCCGCCGTATTCCTCCGAAACCGTCATGCCGAGCACGCCCAGGTCGCCGAACTTGCGCCAGAGGTCCATCGGGAACTGGTCGGTGCGGTCGATTTCGCCCGCGCGCGGCGCGATTTCCTTCGCCGCAAAGCCGGCGATGCTGTCGCGCAGCATTTCGACTTCTTCGCCAAGCGGGAACTGCAAACCGGGTACGTTGCTCATGTGTGTCTCCAGAGAATCTCGGTCCGGGCGGTGCTTCGCCCCATGGACGCCCATTTCACGCCACATTTACGTTAACGTCAATAGGTATTTCTGAGTGACGCTCAAGTTGTCATGCAGATGAAATTTCCTTGTCTGGCGGCGATTCTTTCGTAGATAATGAATTCCACCCTGACGTAAATTGAATCAAGCTCAACATGGAAGCCGTTGCCCAGAAAGCCGTCCTGCCCGCCTCGCGCCGCCAGCCGGCGGGCCGCAAGTCGCAGCAGCGCGTGCGGGAAATCCTGCAAGCGGGTCGCGAGGTGTTCTCGGAAAAAGGGTACGCGCGCGCCACCACGGCCGAGATCGCCCAGCGCCTCGGTGTGTCCGAGGCAACGGTGTTCAGCTACTTTCGGGGCAAACGGGAGTTGTGCGCGCGCGTGATCGGCGACTGGTATGACGAATCGATCGCCGCGATCGAAGGCGGCCTGCCGCGCGACGGCACCGTGCGCCAGCAGTTTGCATTCATCGTGCGCATGCATCTGCAGTTGATGCTGGAGAGCGGCACCGGCATCTGCGAACTGGTGCTCTCGGAAGGCCGCACGCGCCACCACGATCTGAGCGACGCGCTCACGGAAATGCAGCGCCGCTACACGGCGCCGCTCATGCGGGTGCTCGCGCGCGGCCAGGAAAACGGCCAGATCCGCAACGACCTGCCGCTGCGGCTGCTGCGTTCTCTGGTGTTCGGGCCCATGGAGCACGTGCTGTGGGACGCGACGCTCGCCAACCGCCGCACGGACATCGACGCCACGGCCGAACGGCTCGTGGATGCGCTCTGGTCGGCCCTGCAGCCGCCCAACCTCGAACTCGCCGCGCTAGCGCAATTCAGCCAGGACGTGGGTGAAGCGGTGCGCCGGCTCGAGCGCGAACGCGCCGCGCGCTAGCCGGCGCGCCGCTTCGCACACTGGTTGGCCAGCCATCAAACCGCCGCTTCCTCGGCCACGCGCGCGCATAGCGAAGCGGGGTCGAGCAGCATCAGCGTGCCCTTGCCCGGCAGTTCCACGGCTTCGCGCATGTCGTTGCGCACGCACGCGCCTTCGCTGCGCGTGAACGACTGCGGCAACGCGAGCTGGGCCGAACCGGTCAGCGTCACGATATCTTCGACCGAATCGACAAGCAGTCCGTATTTTTCACGCTCGTATTCGACAATCAGCACCTTCGCGCGCGCGAGATCCTCATACGGCGGCATGCCGTACATCGCGCGCACGTCGATCACGGTCACGAGCACGCCGCGCAGGTTGAGCATGCCGCGCACGACGCCGGGCAGCCCCGGCGTATGCACGATGTCGTCGCGATAGTCGATTACCTCGCGTAACTGGGCGATGCGCACGCCGATCAACTGGCCGATGCGGAACGTAACGAGCGTTTGCCGCGTGCCTGCACCGCGCTTTTGCGCCGCCTGCGTCAGAGCGTTGCGATACAGATCGCGATGACCCGCCGCGAGCGCCACGACACGCTCGTTGGCAAACAGCGCGTCGGCGTTCATGAGCAGCACGCCCGCGCCATCTTCGGCCGCCAGATAACCCGCGAACAGCGAGCGCTGCGCATTGCCGCCGTAAGCCGGCATGGGCAGCAGGTCTTCTTCGCGATATGCAACGATGCTCGCCACTTCGTCCACCAGCATGCCGAAATGCAGGTCGTTGCGATGAAGCACGACAATGCGCCGCTCGTCCACACGCGCCTCGTCGCCGCTCGCGCGCGCGAAGCCCAGCAGCGCGCTGAAATCGAGCACGGGAATCGTCGCGCCGCGCAGGTTCAGCATGCCGATGCATACCTCGTTGGCGAGCGGCGACTGCTGCAAGGCCGGCACGCGGATAATTTCCTGGATCGCGTCCATCGGCAGCGCGAGCGCCGTGGCGCCCACCTTGAACGACACATTCTGGCGGCGTTGCCCCTGGTGCGCACGCCGCTCGGCCGCGCGCGGCGCCGTTTGCGCGAGCTGCGGCATGTCGCGCAAACTGAGCAGCACCGCGGGCGCGAGCACCTGCAGAATGCGCTCGCCGCCGTCGAGCTTGAGCACCGCGCCAATCGCCATGGGCGGGCTGCCCTCGGGCACGTCGAGCGTGATGACCTGCTCGCGCGGCACACGCAAAATTTCGCCCGTCGCGTCGAACAGCAGCCCTACGCGTACGCCGCCGGATTCGACAATGGCGACCTTGCGCGCCGCGCTCGTGCTCTCGGCGTTCAAACGCAGCAGCTGCCGCAGATCGACCACGGGAATCAGCGTGCCGCGCAGGTTGAAAAGCCCGAGCAAATACGACGGTGCAAGCGGGATCGCTGTGAGCGTCTCGGGCGGATTGACGACCTCCTGCAAGGCGGACACCGGCAGCGCCAGTTCGGTGCCCGCCAGATGGAACGAGCCGTACAGTTCCACGTTCGGGCCGGCTGCAAGCGTGCGTAGACTCATCGAGTGACTCCTTGTTCCGGCAACTGCGAGGGCATCGCAGAGGACTTCGGCTCGAGCGAGCGCGAGAAGTGGCGCACAGCATAGTGATGCTGCTCGCAGTCGATGCTCAGCTGGCGACCGCACTCGCCGCCCACGTCGACATGCACGAGTTTCAGCCGCGCGTCGGCCAGCATCTGGCGCGCAATACGAACATTTAGCTCTCCGATCGGTTCGTGAATTGTCGTGCGATGGTGCATCATGTTCGCGCCCCCCGCGAGCACAGCCTCGATATCGCCTTCGCGAGCCTCGTGGGCGTGCATCATGGCGAGCAGTTTCGGCAACGCTTCGATCACGTACTTCGCGCCATTGCCGGCCTGCGGAGCACCCGCGGCCCGTGCACCTCCCGTGGGCTCGGGCAACAGACAATGGGCTAACCCGTACGTCGCGCGCGAGCGCCACAGGAGCCCGATGCCCACGCACGACCCCAGCGTCGCGCGCAGGATTTTCCCTTCCTCGCCGCTGCTCACGGCGATTTCACACATTCGCACCTGCACGTCACGCTGGATGCTCATGTTCACGTACCTCGTTGCGATAGATGAGCGGCTGTTCGAAGACGAATCCCGCTGCGACCCGGCTCAGCGATTCGGACTCGCCCACGATCAGCACGGCGCCCGGCCGCATCGCCCGCCGCACGTTGGCGAGCACGGCCTTCTGGCCTTCGAGATCGAAATAGATCAGGACATTGCGCAACAGGACCAGATCGAACTGGCCGAGATCGCGCGGCACGTCGTAGAGGTTGTGACGGCGAAAGCTCACGTGCGTGCGCAAGGCCTCGTTCACGCTGATGCCCGCCGCGTCGCTGCGGAAATACCGCTGCACGAGTTCCGGCCGCTGCTGGCGCAGGCTCTCCATGCTGCGGCCGGCATAGTGTCCGGCGCGTGCACTCGCAAGAATGCCGTCGGAGATATCGGTGCCGACGATCGCATAGCGTAGCGAGGGATGCAGCAAGCGCAACTCCTCGCAGAGCATGGCCGTTGTCCACGCCTCCTCGCCACTCGACGCTGCAGCCGACCAGACGCGCAAGGGCTCGCCCTTGCGCTGTGCTGCCCATCGCGGCAGGAATTCGCCCGCCAGATACTCCCAGATGCGGGGCGTGCGAAAGAACGACGTTTCGTTCGTCGTGACGAGATCGATGAAGTCGCGCACCTCGTCCGAACTGCCGTCGAGCAAGCGCAAATAATCGCCATAGTCGGGCAGCCCGAGCGTCATGATGCGGCGGCGCAAGCGGCCCTTGAGCATGGTCCACTTGCGCTCGTTCATCGCGATACCGGTATGCCGGCGCACCTTCTCGAACAGCGCGTTACGCACCGACAATTCGGCATCCTGATCGATATCCACTGCAACCTCCAGACTTCACACCACGAAGCGCGCCACCGTCGTGTCGAGACCCACCGCCCCGCCCTTGAGCGACGCCGCCGCGCGCGCGATCGTGTCGCATGCACCCGCCGACTTCTCGGTTTCCTCGGCGACCTGCTGAATCGCGGCGCTCACTTCGCGGGCCGCAATGAGCTGCTCGTCCGCGCCGCATGAGATCTCCGAAATCGCCTGGGTCGTGCGGCTCACACCCGCCACGATCTTCTCGAAGGCTTCGCCCGCCTGCTTCGAAATTTCGCTGCCCTGCGCAACGCGTTTCACCGACTCGTTGATGAGTTTGGAGATTTCCTTCGTCGCTTGCGAAGAGCGTTCCGCCAGCTTGCGCACTTCATCGGCGACCACGGAGAAGCCGAGGCCGTGCTCGCCCGCGCGCGCCGCTTCGATCGCCGCGTTGAACGCAAGCAGATTGGTCTGGCTGGCGATCTCGCCAATCACCTTGATGATCTCGCCAATATCCTCCGACGAGCGGTTGATCAACTCCATCGCCTCGATCGATCGCGTCACGGCCTTCGCGCCGCGCTCCGCCTCCTGTTGCGTGTCCTTGGCGAGCTGGTCGGCGCCCCGTGAGTTGTCGGCGATCGAGTTGATGGAGGCCGTGAGTTCCTCGATCGATGCGTTCATTTCCTCGACCGTCGCGCCGAGCAGTTGTGCGCCGCTCGCCACGGTGTCCGCGCGCGCGGCGATGTCCTGCGAAGAGTCCTTGAAGGTGCCCGCCGATTCGACCACCTTGCCGATCACGCCCGCGAGGTCGCTCATCATGCCCTTGATGCCGGCGGCCAGCTGGTCGATCGGCTCCTCGCCGGTGACCTCGACGTCGCCCGTGAGGTCGCCGGCGGCCGCGCGGCTCACCACGCCGAGCAGCTTCTCGACCTTGCGCTGATCGTCCTGCGCGCGGCGCTGCACGCTCTCTTCCAGCTCGACCTGGGCGCTCACGTCGTTGGCGAACTTGATGACTTTGTAGAGCCGGCCATTCACGTCGAAGATCGGGTTATAGGTCGCCTGGATCCACACCACGCGGCCGCCCTTGGCGATGCGCTTGTAACGTCCCGCGTCGAACTCGCCGCGATTGAGCTTGGCCCAGAACTCGCGATAGTCGGGGCTGGCCGCGTACGACTCCTCGCAGAACATGCGGTGATGTTTGCCGAGAATTTCTTCGAGACGATAGCCGAGTGTGTCGAGGAAATTCTGGTTCGCGTGCAGCACGACACCGCCCGTGTCGAACTCGATCACGGCCTGGGCCTTGTCGATGGCGCGCAGACGCCCTTCGTATTCCGCGTGCTGCTGCTTGGCGGCGGTGATATCGGTGGCGAACTTGATGACCTTGTAGGGCCGGCCGTTTTCGTCGATCACCGGGTTGTATGACGCGTTGATCCAGATCTCGCGGCCGCCGCGCCCTACGCGCCGGTATTCGCCGCGGTCGAACTCGCCGCGGCCAAGCCGGTCCCAGAACTGCCGATAAGCCTCGGTACGCACATAATCAGGATCGCAGAACATCCGGTGATGCTTGCCGCGCACTTCCTCGAGTGTATAGCCGAGCGTCGCGAGGAAATTCTCATTGGCGTGAAGAATGGTGCCTTGAAGGTCGAATTCGATGACTGCCTGAACACGATTTAGCGCTGCATTGACTGCGCTTAATTCGCGTAATTCGATCTGACGATCCGGTGTCGATTGTTCCATGGTCCTGCCCTCGTATTGGGTTCGCTTTCGATGCAAATCGGATTGCGGCGTGCCGCCGTCAGGTTCGGGCGATTTCTCTCGGATTTTTTTATTTGGCGCTCGTGGCGCCTCGATGCCGCATCTCTTACCCGTGTTTTATCGGCTCACTATCTGGTTAACTTGACCAGGGGTTTGTGCTAAGGCAAACGTTTTCGTTCGGCCCCACGTTAGCCATCGCGCGATATTTTTTTCATGAGATACAGCTGCTTCAATTCCAATATTCATTTAATGAAAAATTGGTAATTGAAACGCCATTTCATGCAATCAATACTGAAAACGTATTAGATCCCATTTCCTCAGTTATTGAGTAATAAAAAAAGCGCACTTTACAGTGCGCTTTCGCTTTTAAAGTCGCCGCGTGCAACTAGCGATTCATGTATGCCACATAGGGACCCTTCCCACCGCCGGCAGAACGTGCGCCGTCGATCCCGTAGTAGACGCGCCGGCCCAGGAAGAACGGCAGGCCGAGATCGACCGTTTGAGCCATGTAAGCCGTGAGGTTGTTGAAGGCGAAATTGCTGGAAGCGAGTAGCGCGAACGCGTTGCCGATATTCACCGTCACGTTGTCGCTCACACCAGTGGAATCGTTCAGCACGACATTGCGCGTCCAGTCGACTGGCGGCGCGAAGAATCCGTTGTATTGCATGATCGAGCGGTCATCGAAGAACGTCGCGTTCGATCCGGAATCGATGAATCCGGCGACTGCCGTCGAGCCGCTGTACTTCGCGACAAAGTTGCCGTAGCTGTCCGTGGCCAGAACCGTCGCGCCGGCGCCGCTCAACGGGTTGTTCGCCTGGGTGTCGATGCCGAACGTGAGCGTGCCGTCCACCGCGCTCGCGCCAAGCGACGAGACCGCGGGCATATCGACAATGACGCCATTGTTGTCGATGGGAAACAGCGCGACGGGATTGATGATGTCCCCGCCCCCACCGCCTCCGCCGCAAGCAGTCAGGACGAAGCTCAGTACGAGCACCGAGATCCACGTGATTCTTTTCGTTGCGTCTCCCCGTTGCCTTACTGAATTTCGTCCGTGCTGAAGCCCTGCGGCAGCGCCGGTGGCAGCCAGGCTCGACCTGTCAGCGCACCCATATGACCACCCGACTCCACGACGAGATCGTCCTCGCGCAATGCGACCGGTCCATAGCCGCCGCCGCGCGCGGCGTGGGCGCTGGCGAGTCCTTTCTGCCACGCGGGGAAATAGCTGCCGAGCAGCGTTTCGAGCGATCCCACACGCGGGCCGCGCCACGAGAGCGCGAAGACGATGCCTTTCGCATCGAGGTATTCGCGAATCGTCGCGCCATTGGCAAGGGTCGAGGTATTGACGGTGTAGCGGGCGACGGCCGACTTGCCGGCTGCCATGAGACGGGCGTCGGGCACGCTACGCATTCCGGCGTAGGTGGGTGTCCCCCCCAGCACGGCCCACGCCGGCGACGCGGACAGCATCGACATCGTGACAAGACAAGTAAGATTTTTTCTCATGTCGTAGTCCTTATTAATTATGTGAACGCACAGCGGCACGCTGCAGCAGTGAGGCGCGGGAAGTCTATGTCAATCCAACGAAGGACCTGCATTCAGAAAATCGAAATGGCTTTTTCGATTTGTTGATGGCCACGGCAGGGCGCAAGCTGCAAGAAGATCGATATCCAATTGTTACAGCCGGGCGGCGCGCGCTCGCCCCTCGCTGCGGGCATTTGCGTGAAACATGGGCCACGAAGCCAGCCGTTGCACGCCGTTTGCGCTCCGGGAGAGCTTCGCGCCCCATAAACCTGCCAGAGTTTGTAACAACTCGAAAAATCGGCGCAACTCGCGTAATTGCATTGGTTCCGCCGATGTCTTAGCGTTCGATAATTGGCTGGCGCGCGCCGTTGCCCCAGCCTGCCCGTTTCTGGAGATCGTGTGTGAGAAGGTCGAAACTGTTTCTCGGGGCCGCAGCGGCCGCGCTTGTCGGCGTATGCGGGGTAGCACAGGCGGCGCGCGTCGGCGTGTTCATCGGCGGCGGTGTGCCGTATTACTACCCGGTCGCGCCCGTACCGTACTACTACGCGCCGCCCGTCATCGTCGCGCCGCCACAGGCGCCCGACTACATCGAGCAGGGGCAAGCCGGCGCCCCGATGGACCCGCAGCCGGGCCCCGGCGATGCAGCGGGCGAGCAGCAGGCAAACGCCGACACCTGGTACTACTGCGACGAGTCGAGAACCTACTATCCGTATGTAAAGCAATGCTCGTCGGGCTGGCGCGCGGTTCCCGCCCAGCCGGCGCCTTCGAACTGACCACCTTGACGATATCGAGCCGCAAATGAAATACACGTATCTCGCGCTACTCGCCGCCGCGGGGCTCCTGAGCGCATGCGCCGTGACGCCCACGGGGCCGAGCGTGATGGCCTTGCCCGGCACAGGCAAAACCTTCGACCAGTTCCGCGCCGACGACGCGAATTGCCGCCAATTCGCCTTCCAGCAGGTAGGCGGCGTCACCGCGAACCAGGCGGCGACCGGCGCAGGCCTCGGCAGCGCCGTGGTGGGCACGGCGCTCGGCGCGGCCGCGGGCGCGGCATTCGGCGGGGGCCAGGGCGCGGCCATCGGCGCGGGCGCGGGCCTGCTTGCCGGCAGCGCGGTCGGCATGGGCAACGCCCAGGGCTCCGCGTGGGACGTGCAGCGCCGCTACGACTACGCCTATCTGCAATGCATGTACGCCACCGGCAACCGCATACCGGCGCCCGGCAACATGACGATGTCGCAACCCCAGCAGTTCCAGGCGCCGCAGCAGCAATTCCAGACAGCGCCCCGCTATTTGCCGCCGCCCCCGCCGGGGTCGGCGCCTCCGCCGCCTAGCGGCTATTGAAGCGGTATTGACCGCATAAAAAGAACGCGGGACTTGGCGCATGCGCCAAGCCCCGCGTTTTGCTTTGGATGCCGAGTAGCCCGATTCAGTGCGAATCGAGCTCGAGCGCCTTGCCGTTCCACACCACACGGTGCATTTCACCCGATTGCGGGTCGATCAGCGTCATCTGCTGTGCGGCGTGCACGGGATCGGGTTTCGCATCGCCGTCCGAGGCGGGCCTCGATTCGAGCAGCGGCTGCAACACAGGCGCAAGCGACTTCAGCAGTTGCACGGACAGCGCGCTCGTGAACGTGTAGCGCGCCGCATAAGGCTCGTGCACCCATGCCGTGAGCGTGCCGTAGAAGCGGTTGCCGATCACGAACACGAAGGTCGCGCTGCGGTTCACCTTGCGCGATTCGATCAGCCGCGCGCCCGGCGCGTACACGTTGAAGCGCTGGTCGCCGGTGCCGGTCTTGCCGTAGACCGGCAGCGTCTTGCCGTCGGGGAGCGTCATGCCCTCAGCAAGGCGCTTGGCCGTGCCGCCCTCCACCACCGCCGTCAGCAACTCGCGCACCACCTGCGAAATCTCGGGCGAAACCAGCGCTTGCGGCGGCGTGGACGCATGCACGAAGTGCGTCTCATAGGGTGTGCCGCGTGCAAAGTCGAGCGACTCGAAACTATGCGTCGGCAGCTTTTCGCCGTTGCTCGATATGAGGCCGATGAGTTGCGCGAGCGCCGCGGGCCGGTCGCCCGACGCGCCGATCGCCGCGCCATACGAAGGCGTGATGCTGTCGAACGGATAACCGAGCGAGCGCCAGGACTTGCCGATCGCGTCATAGGCGCGCAGTTCGATCATGTGGCGAATGCGCCGGTTCTGCGTGGCGTGGTACTTCGTCTTGAAGAGCCACGAGTAGGTATAAAGTCGCGTGTCGCGGCTCGCTTCCTGGACCTGCGCGAGCGTCGCATCCGGGTGCGTGCGCAAGTAATTCAGCAACCACAGTTCGAGCGGGTGAATGCCCGCAATATAGCCACGATCGTTGAGGTTGAATTTGTCGATTGCGTACTTGTCGTAGTAGCGCGCGAGGTCTTCGTCGTCGAGCCACTGGAACTTCGTGTTCTTGAGTTGCGCACGCATCTGTGCGTCGAACCATGGCAGCTGGCCATCGGGCTTCACGCTGCGCAGCACGGTCGCAATGCGCGCCGGGCCCTTGCGCGTGTGCTGCAGCAAGATCGCCAGCGCTTCGTCGTTGCTCTTGCCCGCGTAGCGCGTGTAGAAGCGCTTCATGTAGACCTGGCTTTCACCGTCGGCGAACTGCGTGAGAAAGCGCGTGCGCACGGCCGGGTCGTCGAGCCACTGCGCGGGCGGCCCCGAAGTCTGGATCATCTCGTAGTGAACGATGTCGCGCATGAGCCGCACGAACACCAGATTCACCGAATGCTGGAACGCGCGGTGCACCGTGAGAATCTGTGCGTTGTCGCTCGACTCGAAATTGTTGAAGCTCTGCGCGCCGCCGCCGGTGTAGAACGTCTCGCCCGGGTTGGCCGAATACTTGCGCTCCACGGCCGCTTCGAGCATGGCATGCAGCGAGCGGTCGGACGTTTTCGAAAGATAGTCGACGGCCCAGCGCGTGAGCGCGTCGCTCGGATCGATTTGCGGCAGCATCGCGCGCAACGACTTCACGTCATCGGCCGCGTACCGCGCGTGCAGTGCGCTCACGATCTGCAGATACGTCACGAGCGTGCGCAGCTTCGCTGTCGACCCCAGATTCAGCCGCGCACCCGAATTGATGTCGAATGGCTGGTTCACGCTGTCCGTTTGCACGCGCACGAGGTTTTCGCCGTTGCTGCGCTCGAACAGCGTGAAGCTATACGCGATCTTCGAAGGATCGTCGGAGGGGCGCAGCATCTCGAAGCCGACCAGACCCGCCTGGCGCGCGCCGTCCTTCGTCGCGGCGTCGGCAAGGCGCTCGCCCACGGCCTGCTGCACGCTGTCGACGAGCGTAGCCGTGGCGGTGAGATCGAGGCGGTCGAGGTCGTAAAGCGTCTTTAGTCCGAGCGCCTGCATGAGTTGAGTGCGCAGCGTCAGCACCGCCTTGCGCTCCATGAATGACACCGGCGCGCGCTGCGACGGCTTCGAGCGGTCGAGCGAGAGTTGCGTGGCGAGCGCGGCGTCGCGCAACGCGGGCGTAATCACGCCGCCGGCGCCAAGCAGGCGGATGTAGCTGTCGGTCAGTTTCGCGAGCGCGTCGTTGTTCTTTTGCAGGAAATACGAAGGCGCGCGCTGGGCGATCAGCAGCGAGAGCACCTGGCGGAACGCCAACGCCTGCGTGTCGAGCGACTCGGGCGTAAGCGGCGCGCGCAGGATCCGGTTGACGTCGCGGAAGTCGCGCCCATACCAGGCGGCGAGGCCGTCGCCGAGACCGTTGACTTCACCCACACCCGGCTTGGCGGAGAGCGGCACCGAATTCAGGTAGTGCACGAGAATCTGCTGGCGCGCAGGCATGGTCTGCGGGCCGTCCAGGTAAGCGCGCAGCGAAGCGGACGCGATCTGGCGCAGCTTCTCCGGCGGCGTCGAGGTACGGCCGCCCGACGAATGCCGGAACTTCTCGATCTGCGTGGCGAGCGTGCTGCCGCCCGGCGTTTGCTGATGCCGGTTCACGAGGCGCGCCCCCTGGTCGACGAGCGCGCGGCTAAAACGCCCCCAGTCGATGGCCGGGTTGCGGTTCGGCTGATCCGGGGCCAGCAGGTACTTGTCCTCGATGAAAAGCAGCGAGTCGCGCACCACGGGCGGCACCGCGTCGAAATTCTCGTAGGCGCGCTGCGGATAACGCGTATGGAACAGTGTCGCACCCGACGCGTCGCGCAGCACGATCCCGGCCTGATCCTTTTCTTCGAAGGGCAGGAAAAGCCCCTGGTCGGCCACGGCGAGCATGCGATCCGAATCGCGCGCCTGCGCCGCGATCGCGAAACCGCGTTCCGCAAGCCGGTTCGCGAAGGTGGGCAATTGCGCATAACCGAGCCGCACGTCGTACGGCCCGTTCGTGGTGGGAAAGCGGATGCTGTGGCTCGGCCCGTTCTCGACCGTATAGCCTATGTCACGCGTGAGTTCGGAAAGGTAGCGCGCCTGCAGACGCGAAGTATCGATTTCGATCTGCACGATGCGCGCGATGATGACGAGGGCGGCCAGAAACGCGACGACGAATCCCCACTTGACCCACCTGAAAAGTGAGCCAGCGCCAGCGGCGCGAACAGGAAAGCGTACCGATGGGCGGTTCATGCGTATTCTCCTGACGTCACGTCAGATTTCCAGGCGGCACCCCTCAGATAGTCTATCTCTCTCCGTAGGATCTTGCGTGCCGCTATGTAGGGCTCCGCACGCTCGTCGCACTGCCGCAACACCTATGCCCGGTGCGTGACAGTTTTGCGGCATTTTGCGCGAGCCCCGTGGCACGGGAGATGCTCCCGATATAATGATTGACTGACTATTTGGTTGGATACCGGGAAATATGAAGAAGCTTGCCGTGCCCCTTGCCCTTTCGCTCACGCTCGGCGCGTGCGCGTGGTTTCAGAGCAACCCGGACGCGGGTCAGCCGGTCATCGATTCCACAACCAACCGGTCGGTCCAGGACGTGATCTCGTGCCTGACCGTGGAAGCCCAGCGTCACGGCGCCAGCTTTACCACCTCGCCGCTGCCGCAAGGCCAGATGCTCGAGTTCGGCGACTCGAACGTCATCAAGGTTCGCACCGACAACGGCGCGACGACCTACCGCTATTACGCCGGCAAACGCCACGCCTCGAACCTGTGGATCGAGGGCGCGAGCAAAACCTGCGCGCCTTGAGCATTTGACGGGCGGCTTGCGCCGCAGCCGCGACGTGCGCGTGCCGAAAGCGCCTTTTTGCGCTTTTTCGCAGTTTGACGCCCGTCTATTACAGCCTTTTACATTCATGCGCGCTGTGTAGCGCGCTGACACATTTTCGCCAGGCGTTTTAAGAATCGCTTAAGTCTTCGTGCGCATCATCGCTTCACTCAGAAGAAACGCATGCAGCAGGAGGTTCCGTGAAACAGCAAGATCCGCAGATCCAGACGACGAGTCAGGTCAACAGCGAGGCAGCGCCCGGTGCGAAGCCCGTTCGCCGCACCTTGTTGCGCCGTTTGCTCAGCCACCACGAGCTTGCGACCCTCCTGTTGCTGCTGCATGCGCCGATCGATGCGCACGCCAAACCGGAAATTCCCATGCTCAAGGAAGCCGGCCTCGTCGAGCAGGTGCAGGACGCCGCCGGTGACGCGCGCATCCGCCTCACGTCGGAAGGCAACGCCGTGCTGCAAGGACTCGGCCTCGCGCGCTGAGGTTGCCGCGCGCCGCACCGGACACGTCGAACAAAAAAGACGGCGACACGCATTGCGTGCCGCCGTTTTTTTTGCCGAACCGCATAACGGTGCGCGCGTCGCCTCAAGCCGGCTCGAGCTCCTCATTTTCGGCGGCGAACGCCTCATTTTCGTCCTGCAAGCGCAGTAGCCGGTAGCCGCTCTTGTATACCGGCTGGAGCCGGAAGCCGTTCGGCGTCTCGATCTCCAGCAGCAGACGCAGGCGCGACACGTGGCTGTCGATCGTGCGGGTCAGCGTATGCAACTCGCGCCCCCACACCATCGCGTAAATATGATCACGCGAGAGCACCCGGCCGATGTTCGAAAAGAACAGCGCGGCGAGCCGGTATTGCGTAGTCGAAAGCTCCACGGGCTTGCGATGCACGCTGACAGCCTGACGCCGCATATCGAAGTGATAGGGACCCGCGTCGATCGTCATATTCTCGTAGCGGTCGGGAAACGCGCGGCGCAAGAGTGCGTTCACGCGCGCGCGCAGCACCGAAGGGCACACTGGCAGGCCCACATAGTCGTCTGCGCCAACCGAAAACGCGCGCACCACGCTCTCGTCGGACGCGTCTTCCGAGACGAAAAGCACCGGAATCTGACTGCCGTTCACCGCCCGCAACGTTCTCAGCAACTCGGCGCCGGCAACCTGCGAGCCCTGCCAGTCGAGCACGAGCATGTCGACCGTCGATGCGGCCAGCGTCCTCGCCAGTGTGAGCGCGTCGCTGAACTGAACGCAGGCGTGACCGCATTGCGTCAACACGCGCTCGAGTTGCTGGCGATGGGCAGCGTCGCGCTGGAAAATCGCGATGCGCATAGTGGGTCCTTTTATGAATCGACTATCGAAGCGTGCAATTTTGTGGAGATGTGCAAAAACTGCCCATCGGACGAGTCCGAAATCCAATCGGCTGCAGCGCTTTCCCACAGCCGCCCATGCGCGCTCTGACGGACGCAGGCCAGGCCCGCGTCTGGCGGCCGGCAAGCTTCCTGTAGAATCTCCGGCTGGCCTGAACTCGTCGGCACGTCCGCCCACCCGCGCGGACGCGCTGTTGCCGTGCCCCCACCCTTGCGCCCGCCTATCCGACGACCGCCGCCCCCGCGCCACGCGCGCACCAGGCAAATTCGGCCATCACGGACGTCCGCACGCGTTCTTCACGCGCTACATGCAACGTCGTACATAACAACATCCTGGTTTTTCGGAAATGCAAGCAACAGACATTGGCGTGCGCACGCCTGCCGCTGCGCGCGCGCTCACCCGCAGCGACTACAAGACGCTCGGGCTCGCCGCGCTTGGCGGCGCCCTCGAGTTCTACGACTTCATCATCTTCGTGTTCTTCGCGCCGGCTATCGGCCAGTTGTTCTTCCCCGCAACGATTCCCGACTGGCTGCGTCAGCTGCAGACTTTCGGCATCTTCGCGGCGGGCTACCTCGCGCGCCCGCTCGGCGGCATTGTCATGGCGCATTTCGGCGACCTGCTCGGCCGCAAGCGCATGTTCACGCTCTCCGTGCTGCTGATGGCGCTGCCCACGCTCGCCATGGGCTGCCTGCCCACCTTTGCTTCGATCGGCGTGCTCGCGCCGGTGCTGCTGCTCGCGCTGCGCGTGCTGCAAGGCGCAGCCGTGGGCGGCGAGGTGCCGGGCGCGTGGGTGTTCGTTTCCGAGCACGTGCCGCGCCGCCATATCGGCTATGCGTGCGGCACGCTCACGGCGGGCCTCACGTTCGGCATCCTGCTCGGCTCGCTGATCGCCGCGGCCGTCAATCATCACTACGCCCCGAGCGACATCGCCGCGTATGCCTGGCGCATTCCGTTCCTGATCGGCGGGCTGTTCGGCATGTTCTCGGTGTATCTGCGCCAGTGGCTGCACGAAACGCCCGTGTTCGCGGAAATGAAGGCGCGCAAGTCGCTCGCCGAAGAAATTCCGCTCAAGGCCGTGCTGCGCGACCACGGCCGCGCCGTGATCGTCTCGATGCTGCTCACGTGGATGCTGTCGGCCGCCATCGTCGTCGTGATCCTCATGACGCCGCCGCTGCTGCAAAAGCAGTTCCATCTCGACGCCACCACGTCGCTGCTGGCGAACTGCGTGGCCACGCTCTTTCTCACGGTAGGCTGCGTGAGCGCGGGCGCGCTCGCGGACCGCTTCGGCGCGCGCCGCGTGCTGGCCATTGGCGGCATTGCGCTCGCGATCTCGTACTACGTGCTGTTCCGCCAGATCGCCGTAGACAGTTCGATGCTCATGCCGCTCTACGCGGTGAGCGGGCTGCTGGTCGGCACGATCGGCGCGGTGCCGTATGTGATGGTGAACGCGTTCCCGCCCGTGGTGCGCTTCTCGGGCATCTCGTTCTCGTACAACGTGGCGTATGCCGTGTTCGGCGGCCTCACGCCGATCGTCGTCGCACTGCTGATGAAGTCCGCACCGCTCGCGCCCACTTATTACGTGGCCGCGATCTGTGTGCTCGGCGCGATCACCACGCTGTTCTTCAAGGACCCGCACCGGGAGTCGTAAATGCCCCGCCGGGCGCTCTGAACGCACGCTGAGCGCACACTGAGCGCCCGCCCGGTCCGGCACCATTTTTCCGGCGGCTTCGACGATTCACCTCGCGCTGAAACGTCGAAGCCGGCGAGCGTCCTACCATGGGCGCATGAATACCTCACACCCCACCCCCGCCCCCGTCCATTTCACGCCCGCGCTCACGCGTATCGTCGCAACCGTCAGCATCGGGTTCGTCGTCACGCAGCTCGACGTGACCATTGTGAATATCGCGCTCGCGCGCGTCGCAACCGATCTCCATGCGAACGTCGCGGGCCTGCAATGGATCGTCGACGCCTACACGCTCGCCTTCGCGGTGCTGATGCTCTCGGGCGGCGTGCTCGGCGAGCGCTACGGCGCGCGCCGCCTCTACGCCGCCGGTCTTGTCGTGTTCGCGTTCGCCTCGCTCGCCTGCGGGCTCGCGGCCAATCCGGTCATGCTGATCGCCGCCCGCGCGGTGCAGGGCGCGGGCGCGGCGGCCATGCTGCCCAACTCGCTCGCGTTGCTCAATGAAGCGTGCCGCCATGACCGCGGGCTGAGGGCACGCGCCGTGGGTTTCTGGACCGCAGCGGGCGCCATCTCGATCGCCGCGGGCCCGGTGGCGGGCGGCCTGCTGATCGCGGCGTTCGGCTGGCGCAGCATTTTCCTCGTCAACCTGCCACTGTGCGCGGCCGGCCTGTGGGCCACGCTCGCGTGGATTCCCGCGCCGCGCCGCCACCAGCACGAATCCACCGCTGCCGGCGCGCCCGCCGCGCGCAGCCTCGACGTGCGCGGCCAGCTCCTCGCCATCGTGGCGCTCACGGCCTTTACGGGCGCCGTGATCGAATGGCGGCCGCTCGGCTTCGCGCACTGGGCCGTGGCTGGCGGCTTTGCGCTCGCGTTCGTAGCGAGTTTGGCGTTTGTCGCGCTCGAAGCGCGCACGCGCGACCCCATGGTGCCGCTCGCCATGCTGCGCAACCGCACGTTCAGCGCGGCCGTGCTGTTCGGTATCTGCGTGAATCTCACGTATTACGGCACCGTGTTCGTGCTCGCGCTTTACCTGCAGCATGCGCGCGGCGAAACGCCGTTGCAGGCGGGCCTTGCGTTCATTCCGCTCACCGGCGGGTTCCTGCTCTCGAATATCGTGAGCGGCCATGTGGTGGCGCATTACGGCACGCGCCGGCCGATGATCGTCGGCGCGCTGATCGCGGGTGCGGGCTATGCGCTACTGGTCGGCGTGGACGCCGCGACGCCGCTCGCCTTCGTGCTGCTCGCCTTCCTGCTGATTCCCTCGGGCATGGGCCTCGCCGTGCCTGCGATGACGACGGCCGTGCTTTCCTCAGTCGAACCCGCGCGCGCGGGCACGGCCTCGGCGCTGCTCAATACGGCGCGTCAGGCGGGCGGTGCGGTGGGAGTGGCGGCGTTCGGTGCGCTCGCGGGCGGCGCGCTCGCGGCACAGGTGGTGGCCGGCCTGCGTGCGGAAACGGCGGTCTCGACGGCGCTCCTGCTCACGGCGGCCGGGCTCGCCTGGTTCGTGAAAACCGATCCGGCGCATGCGCGCGTGCGCCGTGCCGCGCCTGCGCGGATGAACGAGCCGGAATCGCGCTGATGCAATGGCGAGCTGGGGTGACGCGCTGTGATGGCGCACTGCGGCGCCAAATTACAGCGACGCCTCCTGGATCGTGCCGGAGTCGATCGCGCGGGCGATCAAGCCATCGCTCTGCGCCTTGCGGATGGCGTGGGCAATCAGCTGGTCGGGCTCTTCGAGCTCGGCCTTGAGCGCGCCGAGAATCCCGGTGGCGTCGAGAATCACCAGCGTCTTCGCGGTATCCGCATAGCTGATGAACACGCGCCGCGTGCCGTCCTCCGCAAGACTCGCGCAGAACTGCCCAGTCTTGCCTGCCACGTTGAAGTCGAAGTTCTGTATCAAGGCCTGCTCCCTTTACACCCGGTTGCCCGGTGGTTGTGATTCGACACTCGCGCCTCGCCATACAAAGGCGTCAGCCTCGCAGGCCGCCGCGCGGCGCGCGCATGCCATCAACGGAAGCACGTCCCGCGCCCGTCACGCTCAACAACAGGAAACCGCCCGCGATCGCCACGTTTTTCCAGAAGTGAATGACCGCATCTTGCTGCGCCGCCGCCTGGGTCACGTTCCAGAAGTCATGGCCCAGTATCGCCGTGACAATAGCGTACAGGGCCAGCAGGAACGCAACCGCGCGTGTGCGCACGCCCAGCACGAGCGCGATGCCGCCGAGCAGTTCGATGACGGTCGCCACGATTGCGCCATACGAGGCATACGGCACGCCCTTCGAGTGCAGGTAGCCGACGAACCCCGCGTACCCCAGCAGCTTCATGGCACCGCCCCAGAGAAACAGAATGGCGAGCGCGATGCGGGCGATGAAGATGATGAAGGAATCGGCGGGACGGGTCATGGAGGGCTCCGGTATGCAATATCGGAATGACCACGGGGCGCACGGTCAGTTCCCTCGAATTGATACGGGAACGGCAGACGAAGCGTGACGCGCCAGGGCGTGCCGTACGCCGGAGCGACGCAAACGAACCCGGAAACCAGGCCGGCAATTGATTCGGAATGCTATGGAATTTACGTAGCAGCGAATGCGGCGATTCGCTCGCGATGCCACGACACGAACGCACAAACCCGCGCAAAACGCCGCGGCGCTGGCACGCTCAATGCTTGTGGCGCATGCCGTGCGGCCGATGCGCGTCGAGCCAGCGAGTCAGGCGCGCCTCGAGCGAGCCTCTGCTGCGGCGCGACACGGCCCACATGACCGCGCACACCAGCAACATGACGCCTGGTCCGAGCAGATAAGCAGCAACCGTTTCCCTCATGGCTGTCTCCTCAGCGCGACGCCACAGTACGTGAGATTTTTCATTCTAGGCGATAGCGCGGCACACGGTAAACGTCGTCCACGCATGCAGCAGGGACATAAACCCAAGGTTTTCATATATCCGATGTCGGCAGCGCCAGACAGTTTCTTTACCTCATACGTAATCGCTTCGGCCACGCGTTTCGCTAGAATCGGCGCCATGACCACGCTCGCTTCCATTCTCCCTGCAACGCCGTCCGGCACTGTGCGCCGCAGCGTCGGCGAGATGCTGCGCGACTGGCGCGTGCGCCGGCGCATGAGCCAGCTGCTGCTCGCCACCGAAGCCGAGATTTCCACGCGCCATTTGAGCTTCGTCGAGTCGGGCCGCGCGCTGCCGAGCCGCGAGATGGTCATGCATCTCGCGGAGCAACTCGACGTGCCGCTGCGCGAGCGCAACGCGCTGCTAATGGCGGCAGGCTACGCGCCGCTCTATCGCGAGCGGGCGCTCGACGACCCGCAGCTCGCCGCCGCGCGCGAGGCGGTCGATCTCGTGCTGCGTGGGCACGAGCCCTATCCTGCCGTAGCAGTGGACCGCCACTGGAATATCGTCGCCGCGAACGGCTCGCTCGCACCGCTCATCGGCGACGCTTCACCCGCGCTGCTCGCCGCGCCCATCAATGCGCTGCGGCTTTCGCTGCATCCGGAAGGCATGGCGCCGCGCATCGTCAACTGGCACGCGTGGCGCGCGCATTTGCTGACGCGCCTGCAGCGTCAGATCGATGCGAGCGCCGACCCCGCGCTCGCCGCGCTGCACGAGGAGCTCGCGTCGTATCCCACCCCGCCGGGCGTGGCGAACACGAGCGCCGAGCCCATCGCCCACCACATTGCCGTGCCGCTGCGCGTGCGCACGGTGCTTGGCGAGCTGGCGTTCTACAGCACGACCACCGTGTTCGGCACACCGGTCGACATCACGCTTTCCGAACTGGCAATCGAAGCGTTCTTTCCCGCCAATCCGCAAACGGCGCAGGCATTACGCGATCACGCGCGTTGAAGTCGGTCTGGCTCGTGAAACGAGCGCGAACAATCATTGCGGATTCATGCGCACGCAACGATCCAGCAACTCCACGCACGGCAGCGTCAATCTCAATCGACTACAAAAAAAAGGCGCCGTTTTGCGCCTTTATTTACGAATCATTTTCACCTTGATAATGCAATCGAGAAAAATCTGCGCGACGCTCAATTGATCGATTCATTCACGAAATCAAGGCAATTTCCTTCACCGAAAGAAAGCTTTGAAACTTGTATCGTTCTCAAACATCTCCCTATGCAAACGCGTGTTTTGCACAATCGACGTTTCGCAATTTTTCCGACAAATATTGCAAAAAATCGATATGTTCGCGTGAATACGTCGAAATAGATTACATTCATCTCCTTTACATCTTCTAATTCCTCCTCTTAAATACCGGTGTCCCGGACGCGCACACACGCTGGAGATGCCATGAGCCATTTTCTGGATCGTCTGCGTTACTTCACTGCGGCACGAACACAATTCGCGGACGGTCACGGCGCCGTCACAGACGAAGACCGAAAATGGGAGGAGGCTTACCGTACACGCTGGCAGCACGACAAGATCGTGCGCTCGACACACGGCGTGAATTGCACGGGCTCATGCTCGTGGAAAATCTATGTGAAGGGCGGCATTGTCGCGTGGGAAACGCAGCAAACCGACTATCCGCGCACGCGCCCCGACATGCCCAACCACGAACCGCGCGGCTGCTCGCGCGGCGCGTCGTATTCGTGGTATCTCTATAGCGCCAATCGCCTCAAGTATCCGCTCGTACGCAGCGCACTCGTGAAGCTGTGGCGCGAAAAGCGCCGCACGCTCGAGCCCGTTGCCGCGTGGGCCGCCATTGTCGATGACGACGCCGCGCGAAAAAGTTATCAAACGCGGCGCGGTCTTGGCGGCTTCGTGCGGGCAGACTGGAGCGAAGTGCTCGAAATCGCGGCCGCCGCGAACGTGCACACCATCAAGCGCCACGGCCCCGACCGCGTGATCGGCTTCTCGCCCATTCCCGCCATGTCGATGGTGTCGTACGCGGCCGGCTCGCGCTATCTCTCGCTCATCGGCGGCGTGTGCCTCTCGTTCTACGACTGGTACTGCGACCTGCCGCCCGCCTCGCCGCAAACATGGGGCGAGCAGACCGACGTGCCCGAATCCGCAGACTGGTACAACTCGTCGTTCATCGTGATGTGGGGGTCGAATGTGCCGCAAACGCGTACGCCTGACGCGCACTTCATGGTGGAAGCGCGCTATCGCGGCGCGAAGATCGTTTCGATCTTCCCCGACTACGCCGAAGGCGCGAAGTTCGGCGACATCTGGCTGCATCCCAAGCAAGGCACCGACGCGGCACTCGCGCTCGCCATGGGCCACGTGATCCTCAAGGAGTATCACCTCGCCGGCAAAAGCGCCTATTTCGCCGACTATTGCAGCCGCTTCACCGACATGTCCTGTCTCGTCGCGCTCGTCGAGCGCGACGGTCAGTACGTGCCCGACCGCTATCTGCGCGCGTCCGACTTCGAAGGCGCACTCGCGCAGGAGAACAACGCCGAATGGAAGACCGTGGTGATCGACAGCGCGACGAACGAGTTCGCGGTGCCGCTCGGCTCGGTGGGCTTTCGCTGGGGCCAGCAGGAAGGCGCCGATCGCGGCAAGTGGAACCTGCGCGAGGAAGGTGTTGACGGCGCGCCGCTCAAGCCCGCGCTCTCGCTCGTCGAAAAGCACGACGACGTGGTGGACGTGCTGTTCCCCTACTTCGGCAACGTCGCGCATCCGCATTTCCCGCACACCTCGCACGGACCGGTGCTGAGCCGCCGCATTGGCGTGCGGCGCGTGACGACGCCCGCCGGCGAGCGGCTCGTGGCTATGGTCTACGATCTCTTCGTGGCGAACTACGGGCTCGACCAGGGCCTGGGCGGCAAGGACCTCGCGCATAGCTACGACGACGACATGCCCTACACGCCTGCCTGGCAGGAAGCGATTACCGGCGTGAAGCGCGCGGACGTCATCAACGTCGCGCGCCAGTTCGCCGAGAACGCCGACAAGACCGAAGGCCGCTCGATGGTCATCATCGGCGCGGGCATCAATCACTGGTTCCACATGGACATGGCGTATCGCGCCATCATCAACATGCTCGTGATGTGCGGCTGCGTCGGCAAGTCCGGTGGCGGCTGGTCGCATTACGTGGGCCAGGAAAAGTTGCGCCCGCAAACAGGCTGGACCGCGCTCGCGTTCGCACTCGACTGGAACCGGCCGCCGCGCCAGATGAATGCCACGTCGTTCTTCTACGCGCACACCGACCAGTGGCGCTACGACCCGATGAACCCCACGGACCTGCTTTCGCCGCTCGCGAACAAGGCCGGCTACCACGGCGCGCCGATCGACTACAACGTGCGTGCCGAGCGCATGGGCTGGCTGCCTTCCGCGCCGCAACTCGCGAGCAATCCGCTGGAGCTGGGCCGCTCGCTCGAAGACCCTTCGAAAGCCGGCGCCGAAGTCGCGCGCCGACTGAAAGACGGCAGCCTCAAGCTCGCCTGCGAAGATCCCGACAATCCGGCCGTATTTCCGCGCAACCTCTTCGTGTGGCGCTCGAACCTGCTCGGCTCGTCGGGCAAGGGACACGAGTACTTCCTCAAGCATCTGCTTGGCACAACGAATGGTGTACAGGGCGAGGAGGTGGTTAAGGACGGCGTGCCGCGTCCCGAAGAGGTCGTCTGGCATGAGGACGCACCCAAAGGCAAGCTCGACCTGCTCTGCACGCTCGACTTCCGCATGTCCACCACCTGCATGTACTCGGACATCGTGTTGCCCACCGCCACGTGGTACGAGAAGGACGACATGAATACGTCCGACATGCACCCGTTCATTCACCCGCTCTCCGCCGCTGTCGATCCGGCGTGGCAGGCACGCAGCGACTGGGACATTTTCAAGGCCATCGCGAAGCGCTTTTCCGAACTGAGCGTCGGCCATCTCGGCGTGGAACGCGACGTGGTGCTCGCGCCCATCGCGCACGACGCCGCGGGCGAACTGGCGCAGCCCTTCGGCGTGGCCGACTGGAAACGCGGCGAATGCGAGCCGGTTCCTGGCAAGACCATGCCGGGCGTGGTCACGCTCGAGCGCAACTACCCCGAGACGTATCACCGCTTCACGTCGCTCGGGCCGCTCATGGACAAGCTCGGCAACGGCGGCAAGGGCATTAGCTGGAATACCGAGGAGGAAGTGCACGAACTCGGCGCGCTGAACTATCGCGATCAATCCGAAGACGCCGGCGACGCGAAGGGCCGACCTCGCATCGAAACCGCGCTCGACGCCGCGGAGACGATTCTTTCGCTCGCACCCGAAACGAACGGCGCGGTGGCGAAGAAAGCGTGGGAAGCGCTCTCGAAGTTCACGGGCATCGAGCACGCGCATCTCGCCGATGCCCGCGCCGACGAAAAGATCCGCTTTCGCGATATCCAGGCGCAGCCGCGCAAAATCATCTCGTCGCCAACGTGGAGCGGCATCGAGTCGGAACACGTGTCGTACAACGCGGGTTACACGAACGTGCACGAGCTGATCCCCTGGCGCACGCTGAGCGGCCGCCAGCAGCTCTATCAGGACCATACGTGGATGCGCGATTTCGGCGAGGCGCTGTGCGTCTACAAGCCGCCTATCGACACGGGCAGTTACGAAAAAATGGCGGGCACGCGCTCGAACGGCAATCCGGAGCTGGCGCTCAACTTCATCACGCCGCACCAGAAGTGGGGCATTCACAGCACCTACACCGACAATTTGCTGATGCTCACGCTCTCGCGCGGCGGCCCGATCGTGTGGATTTCGGAGCAGGACGCCGCGCAGATCGGCGTGGTCGACAACGACTGGATCGAATGCTTCAACGCGAACGGTGCGCTCTGCGCGCGCGCCGTGGTGAGCCAGCGTATTCCGCGCGGCATGGTGATGATGTACCACGCACAGGAAAAAATCGTGAACACGCCGGGCTCCGAAATAACGGGCACGCGCGGCGGCATTCACAACTCGGTCACGCGCATTTCGCTCAAGCCTACGCACATGATCGGCGGCTATGCGCAGCTCGCTTACGGCTTCAACTACTACGGCACAGTCGGCTCGAACCGCGATGAATTCCTCATAGTGCGCAAGATGAAGAACGTCGACTGGCTCGACACGGAGGAAACGCCCGTTGGTCCCTTGCCTGCCGCTGTGAATGCGGCCGTTCGCGAAGGAGAAGGCTCATGAAAGTGCGCGCGCAAATCGCGATGGTGCTGAACCTCGACAAGTGCATTGGCTGTCACACGTGCTCGGTCACCTGCAAGAACGTCTGGACGAGCCGCGAGGGCATGGAATACGCGTGGTTCAACAACGTCGAGACGAAGCCCGGCATTGGCTACCCGAAGGAGTGGGAGAACCAGGAGCGCTGGCGCGGCGGCTGGGTGCGCAAGGCCGATGGCCAGATCGAGCCGCGCCTCGGCGGCAAGTGGCGGTTGCTCGCGCAGATCTTCGCGAATCCGCATCTGCCGGAAATCGACGACTACTACGAGCCCTTCACGTTCGACTACGCGCACTTGCAGGAAGCGGGCAACACGAAGGCCACGCCGGTTGCGCGGCCGCGCTCGCTCGTGAGCGGCGAGCGCATGGAGAAGATCGAGTGGGGTCCGAACTGGGAAGAGATTCTGGGCGGCGAGTTCGAGAAGCGTTCGAAGGACTATAACTTCGAAAACGTGCAGAAGGATATCTACGGTCAGTTCGAGAACACCTTCATGATGTATCTGCCGCGCCTGTGCGAGCACTGCCTGAACCCCGCATGCGTGGCCGCGTGCCCTTCCGGCTCGATCTACAAGCGCGAGGAAGACGGCATCGTGCTGATCGATCAGGACAAGTGCCGCGGCTGGCGCATGTGCGTTTCAGGCTGCCCGTACAAGAAGATCTACTTCAACTGGCAAAGCGGCAAGGCCGAGAAGTGCATCTTCTGCTATCCGCGCATCGAGGCGGGGCAACCCACGGTGTGCTCGGAAACCTGCGTGGGACGCATTCGCTACCTCGGCGTGCTGCTCTACGACGCCGATCGCATTCACGAGGCCGCGAGCGTAGCGGACGAGAAGGATCTCTACCAGGCGCAACTCGACGTATTCCTCGACCCGTTCGATCCGGCCGTGATCGAGCAAGCCGCGCGCGACGGCGTGCCGCAGGCGTGGATCGACGGTGCGCAGCGCTCGCCCGTCTACAAGATGGCGATCGACTGGCGCATTGCCTTCCCGCTGCACCCGGAGTACCGCACGCTGCCGATGGTCTGGTACGTGCCGCCGCTTTCGCCGATCAACGCGGCGGCCAACAGCGGCGAACTCGGCATGAATGGCTGGCTGCCCGACGTGCATTCGCTGCGCATTCCGTTGCGCTATCTCGCGAACCTCCTCACCGCCGGAGACGAAAAGCCGGTGCAGGTCGCGCTGGAACGCCTGCTCGCCATGCGCGCGTTCATGCGTGCGCGCCATGTGGACCGCATGGATGCCCCGCAGGTCCTCTCGCAAGTGGGACTGTCGCTCGCACAGGTCGAGGAGATGTATCGCTATCTCGCGATTGCAAATTACGAGGATCGTTTCGTGATTCCCACCACGCACCGTGAATACGCAGAAAACGCCTTCGACCTGCGTTCGTCGTGCGGCTTCACGTTCGGCAACGGCTGCTCGGACGGCAAATCGGAGGCGAGCCTGTTCGCACCGAAGAGTGGGCATCGCAAGATTCCCATTCAGGAGATCTGACCATGTTCGCCGCTCGTCCCCAGCCCATGACGTACCGGCTCATTGCGTCGCTGCTCGAATACCCCGATGCGTCGCTCATCGAGGCCGTGCATGAATTACGCGCGATCGTGCGCAGCGAGCGAGCATTCGGCGCCGAGGCGCGCGAGAAGCTGGAGCGCTTCCTCGACTATCTCGGCTCGCGGGATCTGCTTGCGCTGCAGGAAAACTACGTCGCGCTGTTCGACCGCGGCCGCGCAACGTCGCTGCATTTGTTCGAGCACGTACACGGCGAATCGCGCGATCGAGGCCAGGCGATGATCGACCTCGTTCAGACCTACGAGAAGCACGGCATGTTGCTGCAGCCCGGCCAGTTGCCCGACTACCTCCCCGTGTTCCTCGAATATCTCTCGATTCTGGAGACGAACGAGGCGCGCGCACTGCTGGGCGAGACCGTCGCGATCCTGCAATCGATTACGCAGGAACTGAGCCGGCGCAACAGCCACTACGCATATGTGATCGGCGCGCTGCTGCCGCTCGCGGGCGCGGGCGGCGCTGATCTGCCCGAAGCCGCGCACGACGACGACGCGGGCAAGCCGCACGACAAAGAGCATCTGCGAGCGCTCGACGCAGCCTGGGCCGATGAGCCCGTGCAATTCATGGGGGCGGAGCGCCCTGTCGTCGCACCGGTCGAGTTTCACCCGCGCCGCGCGCCGCGCTAGAAAGACAACACACGCTACCCGGGCACGCCGTTCGAACACCGCAAGCAAGGAGCCGTCATGGGCGATTACTTTCATCAGTTTCTGTTCGGCATCTATCCGTACATCTGCCTTGCGGTGCTGCTGTTCGGCTCGCTCGTGCGCTTCGACCGCGAGCAGTACACGTGGAAGAGCGACTCGTCGCAACTGCTGCGGCGCGGCGCGCTGCGGCTTGGCAGCAACCTGTTCCACTGGGGCATTCTCGTCGTGGTGATGGGTCACTTCGTCGGCTTTCTCGCACCGCACTGGCTCGTCGCGCCGTTCATCTCGGCCACCGTGCACCAGTTGCTCGCGATGGTCGCGGGCGGCGTGGCCGGCAGCTTCGCCATTGTCGGCCTCACGATCCTGATCGTGCGGCGGCTTGGCGACACGCGCATTCGCGTGAACAGCAAGCCGTCGGACATCCTCATCGTGTTCATGCTGTGGGCGCAACTCGCGCTCGGCCTCGCGACCGTGGTGCTCTCGGCGCACCACATGGATGGCCTGATGTTCGAACAGCTCACCGACTACGTGAAGGGCGTGGTAACGTTCCGCCCCAATATCGCCGCGCTGCTCGACGGCGTGCCGCTCGTGTATCAAATCCATATCGCACTCGGCTTCACGATCTTCCTCGTCTCGCCCTTCACGCGCATGGTGCATATCTGGAGCGGCATCGCTTCGGTGTTCTATCTGATCCGGCCGTACCAGCTCGTGCGCAAGCGCTAATCGCCAACCGGAACCAGGAGCGCGATCGATGATGAATGCGGCCCCTCACGAAGAACAGCCAGCCCTGCCCGCCCGCGTGAACGACGTTGAGATCGGCCTCGCCGCAATCGAAGCCGAGCGCGGCAACCACGCCGGTGACCCGGACCCCGCGCTCGCCGCGCGGCGCACGCTCGTCGTGCACGAACTGCTGCGCCAGCGCGCCGTGGCGCTGAACCTGCTGGCGCCCGACGCCGAACTCGACGACAGCACGACAGACAAGCTGCTAGAGCGCGAACTGCGCGTGCCCGAGCCGACGCCCGAAGACTGCGAGCGCTACTACACGCAGCACACAAAGCGCTTCGTGCGCAACGAACTCGTGTACGCGAGCCACATTCTCTTCGCCATTACTGACCGCGTGCCGCTCGCGATGCTGCGCCAGAAAGCCGAAGCAACGCTGCGCGAGTTGCAGCAGGCGCCCGACACGTTCGAGGCGCTGGCGCGCCAGTTCTCGAACTGCCCTTCAGCGGGCGTGGGCGGGAGTCTTGGCCAGCTCACGCGCGGCGACACGGTGCCCGAGTTCGAAGCGGCGCTGTTCGACTGCGCCGACATGGGCGTTCTGCCGCGCCTCGTACGCACACGCTTCGGTTTTCATCTCGTGCGCGTGGATCAGCGCGTGCCCGGAAATCCGGTGCGCTACGAGGAAGCCTCCGGCGACATCGCGCGCTTTCTCAGCGAACGCGTGCGCCACAAGGCCATTCAACAGTACGTATCGATCCTGGCATCGGAAGCGACGCTCGAAAACGCGGCCCTGGAAGCGGCGACGAGCCCGCTCGTCCAGTGATGTCGATGTGCATTCCGACTCGATGGAGGCAACATGAATCTGCGTAGCGAACCGGCGCGCCCCGTGACGAGCGCGGCGCAGCCCGAGAAAGTCGGCGCGAAGGCATGGTCCGTCCTGCTCGTCAGCACGCTCGCGTTTCTTGTCTGTTTCGTGGTGTGGATGATGTTCGGCGTGCTCGGCGTGCAGCTGCGCGAGGAACTCCAGCTCAACAGCACCGAGTTCGGCCTGCTAACCGCCACCCCCGTGCTGACCGGCGCGCTCATGCGGCTGCCGCTCGGCGCGTGGACCGACCGCTTCGGCGGGCGCATCGTCATGACCACGCTGCTCGTGGTCTGCGCCGTGCCGGTGTATATCGTCAGCTACGCAAGCGAGCTGTGGCAATTCCTGCTCATCGGTCTCTTCCTCGGCTGCGTGGGCGCCTCGTTCGCAGTGGGCACGCCGTACGTGGCGCGCTTTTTCCCGCCGAGCCAGCGCGGCTTCGCCATGGGTTTTTTCGGTGCGGGCACCGTGGGCGCCGCCGTCAACCTGTTCGTCACGCCGCAACTGGAGAATCTCTATGGATGGCGCTTCGTGCCGCGCGTCTATGCCGTCGCGCTGCTCGTGACCGCCGTGATTTTCTGGCTCGGCTCGGCGCGCGACCCGGGCGCCGGCAAGTCGGGCGGCTCGCTGTTCGACTCGTTCAAGGTGCTGGCCGACCCGCGCGTGTGGCGGCTATGCCAGTACTACTCGATCACCTTCGGCGGCTTCACGGCGCTTTCGCTGTGGATTCCGCAATATCTGAAGGCGGAGTACGGCATGTCGCTCGTCATGGCTTCGGCCTTCGCCGCGGGCTTTTCGCTGCCAGGCTCGATCTTGCGTGCCGTGGGCGGCGTGCTCGCCGACAAGCTCGGCGCGCATACCGTCACGTGGTGGGGTCTGTGGGTGGCGTGGATTTGCCTCTTCATTCTCTCGTACCCGCCCACCGACTTCGTGATTCACACGATCGACGGCCAGGCGGCGCTGCACATCAGCATGCCGGTGTTCGGCTTCGTTGCGATCGCCTTCGTGCTGGGCGCGGTGTTCGCGTTTGGCATGGCCTCGACATTCAAGTATGTGGCCGACGACTTCCCCACCAACATGGGCATCGTGACCGGTATTGTCGGTCTGGCGGGCGGGCTGGGCGGCTTTTTGCTGCCGATCCTGTTCGGCATCCTGCTCGACTGGCTCAAGATCCGGTCGAGCTGCTTCATGCTGCTTTACGGCGTCGTATGGGTCTCGCTGATCCTGCTCTACATTTCCGAGGTCAAGCGCACGCCGATTCTTGGCGAACCCAGCGCCTGAACCGCGCACCGGTCAAACCTGCGCCGCTGCGGCTCAGGCCGCCGCTTTCACCGGCTCCGGGTCCGGTGCTGTGACAACCAGCACGCTGCACGACACGCGGTCGAGCAGCAAGCGGTCATCGCGACCGGCCCACCAACGCTTGAACGGACCGCGCCGGTGGTGAGCCAGCACGATGAGATCGGGCAGAAGCTCCGCGCAGTAGCTCGCGATCACGTCAATCGGCCGGCCCACCACGAAGTGGCCCGTTGCCGCGAGGCCCTTCTCCTGCAGGCAGGCCACCCCCTCACGCAGAATCTCGCGCGCCGCCTCTTCCGCGGCTTCGAACGGCACGGCAGACGCGATGTCCGTCCCCCATTGCAGCGGCGCCTGATCGAGCACGGCGAGCAAATGCGTTTGCGCGTGGCATGTGCGCGCAAGGTCGGCGCCCTCGCGCAAAGCCCGGCGGCCTTCGCGCGTTGCGTCGTAACACAGCAGAATCCTGTTGAACGAGGCCATGATTCCTCCCCCGACGATTCCCGGCGCAAGACAGGCGAGCGCGCCGTACACCCGAAGTGCCGCTTTCATTATGGCAGCTGTATCACATCATGATATGACTGGAACGGTGGCCTGCGCCGCCGCACTACGCTCCCCCGCAAACGTTACAAAGACGCGATCTCCGCGCAATATCCGCTCTGCATATATTCCCGGAAACAACGGTGTTACCTGTCTTCTGCACTCGTAACATCTCAGTTACACATTGCCCTGTTACAGGTCGTCAGGGTCGAAACACCTGTTACATCTTAATCGTCATAGGTATTAATCCGCAGACGCGCATTTTTTACCTGTCAACGTCACTCCTTTCTAAACGTTTATTCCATGGCGCCGGCGCTTTTTGACTCGCGGCGATTCGTTGCGCATGCATCGAGAAGTTGGCGGAAACCCTGATAAACCAAGGCCGTGCGGCCAAATTCATCAATCAGATCAAGGCCTCGACGGCTGGCTGTAAGCCAGGTTTCAAACCACGGCAAAACTTACCGAAAATTATTTACAACAGTCCGATTATTTTTTTTCTGAGGGATTGCTTTCTGAGATAAGCCCTCATACAATTCAGTCCAAGGTTGTTACGAGATGTAACAACCTGTATCAAAGAGTCAGATCAAGCCAACGAGCGAAGATCGACGACAAGACCAGAAAAGATACAACGGCGAAAAAGCCGGGGGGTTAAATTCGGGGCTTCGGAAACTAGAGAAATGGACCGTAGCAGCGAGACGCTGGAATCTATCCGCGAAATTAATTTGTCGTATCTGATGCTCGCACAGCGCATGCTGCGCGAGGACAAGCCAGTCGGTATGTTCCGACTGGGACTGTCGTCGGAACTGGCCGATCTGCTTGGCGCTCTGTCGCTCGCGCAGATCGTCAGGTTGGCCTCTTCCGACCAACTTCTCTGTTTTTTCCGCTTCGACGATCATGCGATGTTGTCGGCGCTTACGCAGACTTCCAGGCATGCCGACGTGGCGGCAACCCATGCGGCCATCCTGCTAGCAGGACAGCCGGCTGGGCAATTCGCCTGAGGGTGACGTCATGACTACGCGGCGCAGCCTCACCGAAGACGCTCAGGAAGTATTCCGCGCGATCGCACTGATCGAGCTGGGCGCGCGTATGCAGGTGCTCGAAAGCGAACTCACGCTCTCGCGCGACCGCATGATCCGCCTGTATCGCGAGATCCGTGGCGTGTCGCCGCCCAAAGGTATGTTGCCGTTCTCGGCGGACTGGTACATGACGTGGCTGGCCAACATCCATGCCTCGCTGTTCTATAACACGTACCTGTTCCTGAAGAACGAAGCGCGTTGCTCGCATCTCGACGCGCTCACCAAGGGGTTCCGGTTGTATCTGGAACACTGCCGCCATAGCGGGGCCGAGCCGGCGCTCGACCTCACGCGTGCGTGGACCCTGGTGCGATTTTTCGATGCCGATATTCTGCAGTTGACGCCTTGCTGCCGTTGCAACGGCAAGTTCGTCGCGCATCGCCACGACCTTCAGCACAACGTCGTGTGCGGCGCATGCCAGCCTCCATCGCGAGCCGGCAAGACGAAAAAGGCGGCTGCAGCGCGACGGGGCGCCGAGCAGACCGAGAGCGACCTTCCGGCAGTAGTAACGTCGGATGGCATTGCCGAGGCTGCGTAAGCGTGGGAGAGCAGATCCGGGTCAACCGGACTTGAGACCAAGACCAAGACGTGAAACCGTCCGGCGCTCGGGGGCGCCGGACGGCGAAGCGCTTTCCGATTGCCGCTTTTGCTTGCGGCCTTTGCTTGCCGCCTCTGCTTGCCGCCTCTGCTTGCCGCCTCCGTGGCGCGCGCCTGTTACACCTTTCCCGCTTCTAATTTCCGGTGAACGTCTGCCAGACGAGCCACAGGTTCGCAGCCGTTATCACGACGAACAGGAACCACGCAATCAACCGCGTGGGGAGCCGGTTCACGAACTCGCCCATGAGCGCACGATCGTTCGTCATGCGAATGAGCGGCCAGAGCGCGAACGGCAGTTGCAGGCTCAACACCACCTGACTTGCCACCAGCAGCTTGCCCACTGCACCGTTGCCGAGCAGCGCCACGCCCGCAAAGGCGGGAATCAGCGCGAGCACGCGCGTGATCAAGCGCCGCTGGTAACACGGAATCTTCATCTGCAGGAAGCCTTCCATGATGACCTGGCCCGCCACGGTGCCCGTGAACGTCGAGCTCTGCCCGGAGGCGAGCAGCGTGATCGCGAACAGCACTGCCGCCGCGCCCGTGCCGACAATCGGCGCGAGCAGTTTGTAAGCCTGCTCGATGTCGGTGACGTCGGTGTGCCCGTTGGCGTGAAAAGCCGCTGCCGCCAGAATCAGGATGGCCGCATTGATCAGGAGCGCGATCAGAAGCGAGGCGATCGTGTCGAGCCGAGAAAGGCCAATGGCCTGCTTGAGGCTCGCAGGGTCGCGTTTGACGGCGCGCGTTTGCACGATCGACGAATGCAGATAGAGGTTGTGCGGCATGACGGTCGCGCCGAGAATGCCGATCGCCAGATACAGCGGCTCCACCGAGGAAATGGCGTGCCACGACGGCACCGCCCCCGCAAAGACCGAAGGCCAGTGCGGCTTCACGAGCGCGAGCTGGATCACATAACCCAGGCCTATCGTCGCGATCAGGCCGGCCATGATCGCCTCGAGCGAGCGGAAGTTCTTGCCCTTCAGGCCGAGCACGATCAGCGTGTCGAACGCGGTCAGCACCACGCCCACCATCAGCGAGCAGCCGAGCAGCAGGTGGAACGCGAGCGCGCCGCCCAGCACCTCCGCAAGATCGCACGCGATGATCGAAAGCTCGGCGAGCAGCCACTGGCCGAGCGCGACCGGCCTCGAATAGCGCTCGCGCGACAGCTCCGCGAGATCGCGTTGCGTCACGATGCCAAGTCGCATGGACAGGCACTGCAGTGCGATGGCCGCGAGGCTCGACAGCACGACGACGAACAGGAGGCTGTAACCGTAGCGCGAGCCCGCCTCGATGTCGGTGGCCCAGTTGCCCGGGTCCATATAGCCGATCGACACCAGCAGGCCGGGACCCGCGAATTGCCAGAACTTCTTCCAGAACGGCGCGCGCGGCGAAACCTCGATACTGCCCTGCACTTCTGAAGGGCAAAAAGGCGCCGTTGCCGTGGTCGGTAGTCGGAACTCCAACGGTTCGATCCTCAAGGGTTGACCTGTCGCGGCACATGCCGCGATCGGGCCCTCAAGTGTACAGCGTCGGCTGCGGCACTTCTCTCAAGAGCGTGAAACGGCCCACGTCGCGCAGGCGGTAGTCGAGCGGATCGTGCAGCGTGTGCACGCGCGCGTTGCGCCAGAAGCGGTCGAGCGCGAGCGCCGCGCCCGTGGCGCGCGCGCCGCACGCCTCGAAAAGCTGCTCGCCGCCCTTGAGCGCGGCACGGTGCGCGACGATCTTCGCCTCTGAAATCGCGAGCGAGACTTCGGCACGCGTGGCTGTGTTCAACGCGTCGCCTTCATCCCATGCGGCGTCGAGCAGCGCGCCCGCGCGATCCGCCAGCACCGCCGCCGCGAGCGACTGCACGCGCATCTCGCCAAAGCGCTGCTGCAGGAACGGGTCGTCCGCCACGTGCTGAACGCCCGAATTGACCCACGGGCGGCCGTTCGCGAGCACATACGTGCGCGCTTCTTCCAGCGCACCTTCGGCAAGGCCTACGAAGAGATTCGTCAGCACGCCTTGCGAAACCAGCGTGCGCAGCGCGGCGCGCGGCGTGTCGGGGCGTTGCAGCACTTCGTCGGCGCGCACTGCGACGTTCTCGAACGATACGGTGCCGCTATCGGTTTGGCGCTGGCCTATCGGGTCCCAGTCGTCGTGCACCGTGATCCCGGCGCGCGTGGTGGGCACGACCGCGAACACCGGGTTGCCAGTGGCGGGATCGTGCGCGCTCACGGTCATCCTCTGCGAACCGTAGGTGCCCGAACAAAATCCCTTCTTGCCATGCAAACGCCAGCCACCTTCCTTGTCCGGCTGCGCGACGAGCCGCGTGTCGAGTGGATTCACCGCGTTGCCCCACCACCAGCGATGCTCGACGGTGCCTTGCAGCCAGTTCGCGCGCTGCGCGGCGCTGCCCCACAATTCGACGCTCGCCACCTGCAGGCACTGGAAGCCGAGCAGATGCGCAAGCGCACTATCGACGCGCGCAAGCGCGCGGATCGTCGCGTAGATATCGCTCCAGCGCACGCCGTCCTTGCCGAACTGGCCGCCGAACTCACGCGGCACGGCGAGCGTGAGCAGTCCGGCATCGGCAATGCGCTGCTTTTCGGCCGCCGCGTGGCCGCCCGCAAGATCGCGTTGTGCGGCGTTCGCACGCAGCGCTTCGAGCAGCGCGGCGAAACGCGCGTCCTGTTCCTGCCCGCGTGGGCGCTGTGCTTCGTTCATACCCATATTTCCCGAATGAGATGCCAATAAAAGCGAAGCGCGCAGCAAAGAGGCTGCGCGCGTGATGTCGAAAAGGCTGCGCCCTTCAGGTTCGCCGCAAAAGATGCCGCACCAGCACGTCGCCCGCGAACTGCACGGCCGCAACGATCGCGATCAGCAGCACGATGACGGTGACCATGACCGTCGTGTCGAAACGTTGATAGCCGTAGCGTATCGCGAGATCGCCGAGGCCACCCGCGCCGACGGCGCCCGCCATCGCCGACGAGCCGATCATCGCCACCACGGTGATCGTGAAGCCGCCCACCATGCCGGGCAGCGCCTCGGGCAGCAGCACATGCCACACGATATGGCGGCGCTGCGCGCCCATGGCCTGGGCCGCCTCGATCAAACCGCGATCGACTTCGCGCAGGCTCACTTCGGCCACGCGCGCGAAGAACGGAATGGCCGCGATGGAAAGCGGCACCACGGCGGCCCATACGCCGATGGTCGTGCCCACGAGGAAGCGCGTAAGCGGCAGCAACGCGACCAGCAAGATGATGAAGGGCGTGGAGCGAAACGCGTTGACGAGCGCGCCCAGCGCGGAATTGAGCGCGGGCCGCTCCAGAATGCCGCCGCGCGCGGTCGTGACCAGCAGCAGCGCGATGGGAATACCGATCAGCAGTGCGAATAGCGCTGATACGCCGACCATCAGCAACGTGTCGCGTATGCCTTCGAGGAGTTCGGTGATCCATACGTCAGACATAGCCCAGCACCTCCACACGGCTTGCATGGCCACGCGCGCGCCCGGCGAGCGACGCCGCCTCTTCGGCGCTTTGCACCGGCGCGGAGACGACCAGCCGCCCTTGCGCGCGCCCCTGAATCCGCTCGATACCGCCGTGCACAAACCGCACACCCTGCGCGCCGAACGCCTGCGCGAGCGTGGCGAGGTCGGGCTCCTGCGCCACCTCGCCCGTGAAGCGCACGTCGAACAGCGCATGCGCACCCGCTTGCGGCGAAGCGTGAATGCGCGCCGCGAGGTCCTCGGGCAACTCGTGGCCCGGCGTGTGCAGGAGCGCACGCGTCGCTTCGTGCTGCGGATTGCCGAACACTCGCCATACCGGCCCCTGCTCGACCACCTCGCCGCGCTCGATCACCGCGACCGTATCGCACACGTCGCGTATGACCTCCATCTCATGCGTGATGAGCACGATGGTGACGCCCAGGCGCCGGTTGATGTCGCGCAGCAGCGCAAGAATGGCGCGCGTGGTTTCCGGGTCGAGCGCCGAAGTCGCCTCGTCGCACAGCAGGATATCGGGCTCGTGCACGAGCGCGCGTGCAATGCCCACACGCTGCTTCTGCCCGCCGGAAAGCCGCGCGGGCCACGCATCGCGGCGCTCGCTCAACCCCACCAGTTCGAGCAGCGCGTTCACGCGCGCCTCGATGGACGCTTTCGGCACGCCCGCGATTTTCAGCGGCAGCGCGATGTTGTCGTGCACCGTTTTCGCGGAAAGCAGGTTGAAGTGCTGAAACACCATGCCGATGCGCCGTCGCAGCGCAACGAGCGCCCGCTCGTCGAGCGCGCCCACGTCCACGCCGTTCACACGCACGCCGCCGCTCGTGGGCTTTTCGAGGCCGTTCACGAGTCGCAGCAGCGTGGACTTGCCCGCGCCGCTGCGCCCGATGATGCCGAACACCTCGCCGCGCGCCACCTGCAAGCCGACGCCCGCGAGCGCCGCATGCGCGCCAGCCGCGTAGGTCTTGCCGACGTTTTCGAACACGACCGCGGGCTGCGACACGTCGGCGTCGCGCGTCGCCTCGCCCGCCGCCGGGCCCGCTTCAATGAAGCGCGCCGCTCCGAACCATTTCATCATCGCTGCTCCTCGTGCGTGTTTGACGCGCGCTTTACCAGGCGACCGCGTACAGGTTGCCGAAGGCCTTGTCGAGTTCCTTGCGCACAGCCGGCGAATGCTGGTAGATGTCGATGAACTTGCGAATGCGCGGATCGTTCACGCTCTCGGGCCGCACGACGAACTGGATCGCGAACGACTTGTTTTCGACGCCGTCGAAGAGCAGCGCGCTATTCGGATCGGTCGTGCCCGCAAGCTTGATGAAGCTCGGGTAACCCTGCGCGAGATCCACGTCGTCGAGCGAGCGTGCGAGTTGCGACGCTTCGAGCTGAACGATCTTCAAATGCTTGGGGTTGGAAACGATATCGAGCGTCGTGGCACGGTAATCCACGCCCGGCTTGAGCTTGATGAGGCCCGCGCGCTGCAGCAGCAGCAGGCCGCGTCCGCCGTTCACGGGATCGTTCGCGATGGCGACCGTCGCGCCATCCTTCAGGTCTTCGAAACGTTTTACCTTCTTCGAATACAGGCCGATCTTCATGATCGTGCCCGGCGCAATGGCGACGAACTTGTAACCGCCCTGCTTTTCGGCGTTCTCCAGAAACGGCGTGTGCTGGAAGTAGTTGACGTCGATGTCCTTGTTCGCCAAGGCGGCGTTGGGCGTGTTCCAGTCGGTGAATTCGATGATCTTCACGTCCACGCCCTGCGCCTTCGCCTCGCGCGCCGCTTCCTGCAGCGCTGGCGTTTGCGGCGTGGTGGCAATGCCGATCTTGAGCGTCGGGGTATCCGCGTGCGCGTTGAGTGTGGTGGCCGCGAGCGGCACGGCAATTGCCGTCAGCAGACCGAGCCAGGCAAAAACGCGGTGAAAAGAAGAAGGGCGCCCCACGGCGCGCACGGCACGGATCATCGCGTTCCTCGAATGGAAGTTGGACTTCGTTCAGTGAGGAGCGACGCGATGAGGGCCCATCGCGTTGGCTCCAGATGGGTCCAGACGATGATAGGGGCGCGGCGGGGCCGGGTCTACGAAGCGATTACGCAAAGGAAATCGCCGCCTGCGATATGCGCAGGCGGCGAGCGTTCCAGCTGTTTCTATGAAGTCTTGCGGGACGTTTAGCGTGCTGCGAGCGGCGGCGGCGCGCCATCGCCGGGCTTCGCATCGCCCCAGCCACCGCCCAGCGCGCGGATCAGGTTCACGGTCGCCACGGCCTGCGAGCCTTGCAGATGGCTGGCCTGCAATTGCGACACGAGCACCGTCCGTTCGCTGTCGATCACGTTCAGATAGCTCACCTCGCCTTCCTCGTACTGCGTGCGCGAAAGGTGCGCCGATTGCTGCGAAGCGCTCACCGCGTCGTTCTGCTCGCGGATCTGGTCGTCGAGCAGGCGCAGGTCGGAGAGATTGTCCTCCACCTCGCGGAACGCCACGAGCACCTGCTGGCGATATTGCGCCACATCTTCATCGTATTTCGCACGCGACTGTGCGAGATTCGCCTTGCGCCGGCCGCCGTCGAAAAGCGGCAGCGTGAGCGCCGTGCCTGCAAGCGGCCCAAGCAGGAACGCGCGGCTCGACCACATGAACAGGTCGGCGAGCGTGGCCGACTCGAAGCCGGCGGCACCCGTGATATTGAGCTGCGGGAAGAACGCCGACTTCGCGAGACCCACGCGTGCGTTCGCGGCCGCCATGGAGCGCTCGGCGGCCGCCACGTCGGGGCGGCGCTCCAGCAGCGCGGAAGGCAGGCCGGGCGGCACCTGTACGACCACCGGCGCGAGCGGCGTTTCCGGGAACGTAAAGTCCGCGGGCGCCTTGCCGAGCAGGATCGCCAGGCTATGCTCCGAGGCCGCGCGCTGACGCGCGACGCCCACCGCGTCGGCACGCGCGCTCGCCAGCTCGTTGCGCGCCTGCGCCACGTCCAGCGCGCTGATGTCGCCTTCCTTGAAGCGGCGCTCGACGAGCTTGAGCGCATCTTCACGCAGCGCCACCGTGCGGCGGTACAGATCGACGTCCGAGTCGAACTGGCGCAGCTGGAAGTAGTTCTGCGCGACGTCGGCCTGCAAGGCGAGCTGCACCGAGAGGAACAAGGCCTCGCTTTGCTGCGCGTCTGCCTGCGTGGCGTGGACGTTCGAACTCACGCGGCCGAACAGATCGACCTCGTAGCTCGCGGTGGCCTGCGCGCGCCACAGCGTTTGCGCGGGCACGTTGGTGTTCTGCGACTCATACAGCGAAGCCGGTGAAGCACGCTCGTAGGTCGGCCCGAAGCCCGCATCGATCGACGGGAACCACGAGGCGCGCGCGGCCTGCGTCACGGCGCGCGCCTGCTGCACGCGCGCGGCGGCCGCCTTGAGGTCCTGGTTCGCTTCGAGCGCCTGCTGTTCGAGCTTGTCGAGCGTCGGGTCGCCGAACACCGTCCACCATTCGCCGCGGTGAGCGTCGTCGGCGGGCTGCGCGGGCTTCCATGTGCCCACGTCATGCGGATTCGCGCTTTGAGTTTGCTGCGGCGCTTCCTTGTAGGCGGCGGGCACGGCGGCGTCGGGCACCTTGTAGGTGGGCTCGACGGAGCACGCCGCGAGCCAGGCAAACAGCGCGACGCTCGCCGCGATTCGTGTGATACGCGCAAACTGCCCGCCTCCCGGCGAGACATTTCGGCTATAGCGCAAGCTGGATTCGTTAGTCATGTTAATCATTCTCCCTTGTCGCCTTACGCATCGACCATCGACTGCGGCTTGCGCGCATTGTCCTTTTGCGCGACGTGAATCTTGCCGCCCGCGAGCGTGCGCAGCACCACGTAGAACACCGGCGTGAGCAGCAGGCCGAACGCGGTCACACCCAGCATGCCGAAGAACACGGCCACGCCCATCGCATGACGCATCTCCGACCCCGCCCCGCTCGAGAGCACGAGCGGCACCACGCCCATGATGAACGCAATGGACGTCATCAGGATCGGCCGCAGACGCAGGCGGCTCGCTTCGATTGCCGCGGAGAGCGGCGTGTGTCCGTCGTGCTCCAGCTCACGCGCAAATTCGACGATCAGAATGGCGTTCTTCGAAGCCAGCCCCACCAGCACCATCAAGCCGATCTGCGTGAAGATGTTGTTGTCGCCCTGCGTGAGCCAAACGCCCGTTAGCGCACACAGCACGCTCATCGGCACGATCAGGATCACCGCGAGCGGCAGCGTCAGGCTCTCGTAGAGCGCGGCCAGCACGAGGAACACGAGCAGCACGCTGATCGGGAACACCCAGATGCCCGCATTGCCCGCCAGCACCTGCTGGTACGTGAGGTCGGTCCATTCGAACTTCACGCCGCGCGGCAGCACTTCGGCCGCAATGCGCTCCGCCGCCGCCTGCGCCTGACCCGACGAGTAACCGGGTGCGGGGCCGCCGTTGATGTCGGCAGCGGTGTAGCCGTTGTAACGCACCACCATTTCGGGGCCGTACGTGGGCGTAACCGTGACGAGCGACGAGAGCGGCACCATTTCGCCCGCGGCGTTGCGCGTCTTCAGTTGCAGGATATCGTCGGCCCTCTGGCGGAACGGCGCATCGGCCTGCACGCGTACCTGATACACGCGTCCGAAGCGGTTGAAGTCGTTCACGTAGAGCGACCCGAGATAGATCTGCATCGTGTCGAACACGTCCGTGACCGGTACGCCAAGCTGCTTCGCCTTCGTGCGGTCGAGATCGACGTTCAGTTGCGGGACGTTGATCTGATAGTTCGTGAACGTCGGGCCCAGCTCCGGCGTTTGCGCCGCGCGCTTGACGAAGTCCTGCGTCGCGCGGTTGAGCGCCTCATAGCCGAGCGCACCATGATCCTCCAGCTGCAGCTTGAAGCCGCCGAGCGTGCCGAGGCCGAGCACCGGCGGCGGCGGGAACACGGCGATAAACGAGTCCTTGATGCTCGCGTACTGCTGGTTCAGCGCACCCGCGATCGCACCGGCCGAAAGCGCCTTGCCCTTGCGCTCCTTGAACGGCTTGAGCGTGACGAACACAATGCCCGCGCTCGAGCTATTGGTGAAGCCGTTCACCGAAAGGCCCGGGAACGCCACGGCGCTTTCCACGCCGGGCTGCTTGAGCGCAATGGCGCTCATGTCGCGAATCACGTTCTCGGTGCGGTCGAGCGCGGCGCCATTGGGCAGTTGCGCGAATGCGATCAGATACTCCTTGTCCTGCGCGGGCACGAAGCCGCCCGGCACCACACGCGCCATCAGCACCGTTGCGGCGATCAGCACCACATAGACCCCGAGCATCGCGCCCTTGTGGCGCAGCACGCCGTTCACGCCGCGCCCATAGCTTTCCGAGCCGCGATGGAACACCTGGTTGAAGCGGCGGAAAAAGCCGCCCAGCACGAGGTTCATGCCGCGCGTGAGCCAGTCTTCCTTCTCGCCGTGGCCGCGCAGCAGCAGCGCTGAAAGCGCGGGCGAAAGCGTGAGCGAGTTGAACGCCGAGATCACCGTGGAAATGGCGATGGTCATCGCGAACTGCTTGTAGAACTGGCCCGTGAGACCGCTCATGAACGCGAGCGGCACGAACACGGCCACGAGCGTGAGCGCGATGGCGATGATCGGCCCGCTCACCTCCTGCATGGCCTTGTAGGTCGCATCGCGCGCGGATAACCCGCTCGCGATGTTGCGCTCCACGTTTTCCACCACCACGATCGCATCGTCCACCACGATACCGATGGCGAGCACCATGCCGAACAGCGACAGCGCGTTGATCGAGAAGCCGAACGCAAGCAGCAGCGAGAACGTCCCGACGATCGACACCGGCACCGCAATCAGCGGAATGATCGAGGCACGCCACGTTTGCAGGAACACGATCACCACGATCACCACGAGCGCGATGGCTTCGAGCAGCGTGTGCACGACCGCTTCGATACTGGAGCGCACGAACTGTGTGGGGTCGTAGACAATCTTGTAATCCACGCCCGCGGGCATGTCCTGCTTGAGTTCCTTCATCGCCGCGCGCACCTGGTCCGAGATCGCGAGCGAGTTCGCGCCCGGGGCCTGGTTGATCGCGAGCGCGACGGCCGGCTTGTTGTCGAGCAGCGAGCGCAAACCGTATTCCGACGCGGCCAGTTCGATACGCGCGATATCGCGCAGGTACGTCACGCCGCCGTCGGGATTCGTCTTGACGATGATGTCGCCGAACTCGCTCTCCGTGCGCAGACGGCCACGCGCGTTGACGTTCAACTGGTACGGCGTGCCGGGCACGCTAGGCGATGCGCCGATCACACCCGCCGCCACTTGCACGTTCTGCTCGCGAATCGCGTTGACGACATCGTTCGCGGTGAGGTTGCGCTGCGCTACCTTCTGCGGGTCGAGCCAGATACGCATGGCGTAATCGCCCGAGCCCCACAACTGCACCTCGCCCACGCCCTGAATGTTCGAAAGGCGGTCCTTCACATTGAGCAGCGCGTAGTTGCGCAGGTACGTCATGTCGTAGCGGTTGTCCGGCGAAATCAGGTGCACCACCATCGTGAGCGTGGGGGAACTCTTGATGGTCGTGATGCCGAGACGCTGCACGTCTTCCGGCAGGCGCGGCAGCGCCTGGTTCACGCGGTTTTGCACGAGCTGCGTGGCCTTGTCCGGGTCGGTGCCGAGGCGAAACGTGACCGTGAGCGTGAGGTTGCCGTCGCTATTGGCCTGCGACTGCATGTACAGCATGTTCTCGACGCCGTTGATCTGCTCTTCCAGCGGCGCGGCCACGGCTTCGGCGATCACTTTCGGGTTCGCGCCCGGATACTGCGCGTGGACCACCACCGAAGGCGGCACGACCTCGGGGTACTCGGAGATCGGCAACTGGAACAGCGCGATCACGCCGGCCAGCAGGATCAGCACGGACAGCACGCCCGCGAAGATCGGCCGGTCGATGAAGAATTTCGATATGTTCATGGGTTGCTCTTGTTCATGACGCTCAATTTTGCGCAATTCATCTTACGCTTAGGCATCCTGACTGACGGGGAGGCGTATGCTGCAAACGCCCACGCCCGCCGCTCGTCAGGACGTCTTCGCTGCCTTGGCGCCGGGGTTCGCTGCCGTGCTGGCCGAATTGGCGTCGGGGTCGCCGTTCATTGGCACCATATGCGAGCGCACGACAATGCCAGGGCGCACGCGCTGTGTGCCGTTCACCACCACGTGGTCGCCCGCCTTCAGGCCGTCCAGAATCACGCGCAGGTTGCCCTGCTGGCCGCCCGTTTGCACGGTGCGGTACGCGATCTTGCCGCTGTTATCCACGACGTATACAAACTTCTTGTCCTGGTCGGTGCCGATCGCGGCATCGTCCACGAGCAACGCCGGGTGCGGGGCGCTGCCGCCTACCTTGATGCGTGCGTAAAGCCCCGGCACCAGCGCGCCGTCGGCGTTGTCGAAGCGCGCGCGTACGCGGATCGTGCCCGACGTCGTGTCCAGACGGTTATCCACCGACTCGATCGTGCCGGTGCGCGAATAGCCCGATTCGTTCGCGAGACCCAGCTCGACCGGCACCTTCGAGCCATCCTTCATGCGGCTGATGTAGTCGAGATAGGTCTGCTCGTCGGCGTCGAATTCGGCGTAGATGGGCGAAACGGAAACGAGCGTCGTGAGCGGCGCGGCGGCGGCTCCCGCCGAAACGACGTTGCCCACCGTGATCTCCGCGCGCGAGACACGCCCCGCAACCGGCGCGACGATGCGCGTGTAGCCGAGGTTGATCTGCGCGGCTTCGAGCGCGGCCTGCGCGGCCTTGAGATTCGCGTTCGCTTCGCGCGAAGCGTTCTGCTTCTCGTCGTAATCGCGCTTCGCGATGGCGTTGTCGCCAATCAGGCGCTGCGCGCGCTCCCAGTCGCTTTGCGCGTAGCCCGTGCGCGCCTGCGCGGCGGCAAGCTGCGCGGCGGCCTGGTCGACGGCAGCCTGGTACGGACGCGGGTCGATCACGAACAGCGTATCGCCCTGCTTCACGAGCGCGCCATCACGGAAGTTCACCGAGACGATCGTGCCCGAAACCTGCGGACGTATCTCCACTTTTTCGACGGCGGCCATGCGGCCCGAGTAGGTCTGCCAGTCGGTGATGGTGCGATTGAGCACCGCTGCGACATCGACCTCGGGCGCGGGCGGCGCTTCCGCGGCAACGGCGGGATGCGAGTCGAGGCGGATTGCGCCGAAAGTGCCCAGGCCCGCGACCACGATCACGCCAAAGACTGCCAGCGCGATACGGGTTCGGGATTGCGAAAAGAGTGACATGTCGGACTCCAGAAATAATGGTTGATGTTCTTCACTGGCTCGGCAGCACCGCCGCTATGGCGCTTTGCTTATGACGCGCCCGCGTCGAAGCAACACTGAAAAAACCGCACGGCTTCGTTGAGCGCGGCCGGATGCGCGGCGAGGTTCGCGTGCGACACGCTCGGGTAGCGCACCACCTGGGTGCGCACACCCGCGTCGATCAGTCGGCTTGCGTACTTCTCCGCTTCGATGTGCAGCACGTCGTTCTGTGCGGTCACGATGAGCGTGGGCGGCAGGCCGCCAAGGCGCAGCGATTCGAGCGGCGCCGCGTACGGATGCATGCGCTGCGCCGCGTCGGGCAGATACGCGCGATAACACGCCGCGCATTCGCTTGCGGTGATATCGGAGCTCAGGCGCGCCTCGTCGCCAAGACGCGTGAGGCTCGGGTCCAGCATCGGCGCGAACAGCGCCTGCGCCGCGAGCTTCACGTCGCCGCGATCGCGTCCCATGAATGCGAGCACGTTGGCGATCTGGCCGCCTGCGTCGTGGCCCGCCGCGATCACGCGTTTCGGGTTGCCGCCGAAGGCGCGCGCCCGCGTGAGCGCCCACAGCGCGGCGCGATGCGCGTCTTCGGGCGCGGCGGGAAACGGGTGCTTCGGCGCAAGCGAATACCCCACGCTCACGACCAGCGCCGGTAAGCGTTCTGCGAGAAAACGCCCAACGGCGTCCGCCTCTTCGATCGACCCGCGCACGAAACCGCCGCCGTGGAAATACAGCAACACCGGCAGGCCGTTCGCAGCTTCGGGGCGGTACAGACGCAGCGGAATCTGCTGCGCGTAGCCTTCGATCACCACGTCGGTCGTGAGCAGCGCGCGCGCCTTGCTGGGCCTGGGGGACGCGGTAACAGGGACAGCCGCCGGAACTTCGGCCAGCGGCGCTTCATCCGCGGAGATCCAGGACGTTGGGCGTTTAAAGACATCCATGTCAAATCGGCGCAATGCGCGAGAGTAGATTCGAATGGAGCGAATTGTGGGTTCGGCAGACTTCCAAATAAATGCCTATAATCCGGCAACACAATTCGGCGCACCTGAACAATCTGTCTCCCCTTTCTGCGCGGGCGTTTCCTTTAAACGCTGCGCGCCGTGCGACCGAAGCTTTTTGGAGAGTGGCAATGGACCGCCTTCAGGCCATGCAGGTGTTCACCCGCGTCGTCGATACCAACAGCTTCACACGCGCTGCCGAAACGCTCGACATGCCGCGCGCTTCGGTCACGACGATCATTCAGAATCTCGAAGCATTTCTCGGCGTGCGCCTCATGCACCGCACCACGCGCCGCCTTTCGCTCACACCCGACGGCGCCGCGTACTACGAGCGCTGCGTGCGCATTCTCGCGGACGTCGAGGAAACGGAAACCACATTCCAGGATCGCAACCGCAAGCCGCACGGCAAGCTGCGCATCGACATGCCGGGCTCGATCGGGCGGCTCATCGTGATTCCGTCGCTGTGCGAGTTCCACGGCCGCTACCCGGACATCGACCTGCAACTGGGCCTCTCCGACCGCCCCGTCGACTTGCTCCAGGAAGGCGTGGATTGCGTGGTGCGCGTGGGCGCGCTGCAGGATTCGTCGCTGGTCGCGCGGCGCATCGGCATTTTCGAAGGTGTATCGTGTGCGGCGCCCTCGTATCTGGAGCGCCACGGCACGCCGCAAACGCTCGAAGAACTGGCCGAACATCGCGCCGTGAATTATTTCTCGTCGCGCACGGGGCGCGTGATCGACTGGGCGTTTCTCGTCGACGGCAAGGAAGTGGAGATCAAACTCAAGAGCATGGTCTCGGTGAACGACGCGGATGCCTATATCACGTGCGGCATCGAAGGCTTCGGCTTGATCCAGGGGCCGCGCTACATGGTGCTGCCGCATCTGAAGTCGGGTGCGCTCGTCGAGGTGCTGCCCGATTTCAAACCGCTGCCCATGCCGATTTCGGCCGTGTACCCGCACAGCCGCCATCTGTCACCCAAAGTGCGCGTATTCGTGGACTGGATCGCCGAGGTGTTCGACCGCTGCCCGCTCCTCTCCGGCCGCGCCTCGCTCGACAAGGCCTGCACGATGCGCACGCTCGAAGAGCGCGAAAATGCGCCGGCGCTCGAAACGCCGGTTATCTCGGAGTGGGCCGCATAACGCCGTAGCACTGCGCCCGCCCTCAAAGCCGCGCCCGCAAAGGCTTTCGCGGGTGCGGCGCAGCGATTGTTCCGGATTTTCGACAATTCCTTTCGCGTTGCGGCCGTTTATCGCAAACGGCTGCGCAACTACATTTGCTCCTGTCGCCGCGACTCACGTGGCACCAGTAGAAAAGGAGCAGATCATGAAACGCACTCTCGCAACCGCCATTGGCGCCACGCTCGTTCTCTCGCTCGCCGCTAGTGCTTCGGCTTTCGCACAGGACAACAGCGCTCCGAAAACCCGCGCCGAAGTCAAAGCCGAAATCGCCGCCGCGTATCGTGACGGCACGCTGCCCTCGTTGAACAAGACGAGCTACCCCGAGCAAAGCCTGATCGGCCGCACGCAAGCGCAACGCATCGCGCTGCAGGAAAGCCACGCGAACAATGCTCAACGCGTTGCGCAGGCTGGCGAATAAACCCGCAGGACGCATCGGCATTTCGATTGCAAGACGAAACACGTAGGAGTCCAATATGAACTCGACCGTACCTTCCGAACTCGAACAGTGGGACAACACCACGCCCGTGTGGACGCCGTTTCGGCATTGACGCTTGAAGCGCGGGAAGATGTGAAAAGGCCCGGCGGTTTTATAACCGTCGGGCCTTGGCGTTACCGGTTCACGAAATCCGGCTCGAAAAACACCCAGCGCACCGCAGGAAAGCGCGCCTGCAGATCGGCTTCGATCTCGTTGATCGCTTCAACCATCGTGCGGCTGTGGTCGTAGTCGAGCATTTCGCACTGCACGGCCACCATCACCTCCTTGCCCCATTGCAGGGTAATGAGGCTGATGATGCTGCGAATCTCGGGCCGCGCGCGCAGGAACAATTCGATATCGCGCCGCATTTCCGGGCTCGCCGATTCGCCCACGATCATCGACTTCACTTCGCGCGCGATGAACCACGAAATCAGCATGAGCAGCACGCCCACGCCGATCGAGCCGCACGCGTCCCATACCGGGTTGCCCGTGATGACCGTGAGCAGCACCGCGGCAAACGCAATGGCGAGACCCGCGAGCGCAGCGATGTCCTCGCCGGCCACGACGAGCAGGTCCGAGTCGCGCGTTTCGCGCGCCCAGCGCCATAGCGATTTCGTAGGAGAGCCTTTGCGGATCTCGCGCAGCGCGCCATAGAGCGAGAACGCCTCGAGCACGACGGAAATGCCGAGCACGACGAGCGCCACGTACACGAATCGGAGCGGCTCGCGCAGGATCAGACGATGCACGCCCTCGTATACCGAGAACGCGCCGCCCACGAAAAACAGCAGCAGCGCCACGAGCAGCGAATAGAAGTTGATCGCGCGGCCCGTGCCCATGGGGTGCAGCGGCGTGGGCGGCTCGCGCGACTGGCGCAGGCCGAAGAGCAGCAGCAGTTGATTGCCGCAGTCGGCCGTGGAGTGAATCGCCTCCGCGAACATCGAGCCCGAACCCGTGAACGCCGCGGCAGCGTACTTGCAGATCGCAATGCCCAGGTTCGCTGCGAGCGCATAAAAAATGGCTTTCGGCGAGTCTCCGCTCATACGGTCCTCACAGCGCTTCCACGCGCGCCGGGCCTTCGCTCAGTTCGCCGATCACGCGGGCGTCGCTAAAGCCTTCCGCGCGGAAGATCGCCAGCACTTCGTCCACGCTTTGCGGCGCGCAGGCCACGAGCAGGCCGCCCGAGGTTTGCGGGTCGGTGAGCAGCGTGCGCGCGCTTTCGGGCAGGCCGGGCGCGAGCGTGACAGCATCGCCGTATGAAGCCCAGTTGCGGCCCGAGGCGCCCGTGAATACGCCGTCATCGACGAACTTCTGCACGCCCGGTAGCCACGGCAGGTCGGCGTAGCGCACGCGCGCCGTGAGATTCGCGCCGCGCGCGATCTCGAGCGTGTGGCCGAGCAGACCGAAGCCGGTCACGTCCGTCATGGCGTGCACGCCCGGCAGTTCCGCGAGCGTCGCGCCGGGCTTGTTGAGCATCGTTGCGGCGGTCACCATGGCCCGGTAGCCGGCGTCGTCGAGAATCTCCTTCTTGAGCGCGGCGGAGAGCACGCCCACGCCCAGCGGCTTGCCGAGCACGAGCACGTCGCCGGCTTGGGCCGACGCGTTGCGCTTCACGCGCTCGGGATGCACCACGCCGAGCGCCGCGAGCCCGTAAATGGGCTCCACGGAGTCGATCGAATGGCCGCCCGCCACGGGGATGCCCGCCGCCGCGCACACGTCCTCGCCGCCGCGCAGCACCTGCGCGATCACGTCGTGCGGCAGCACGTTGATGGGCATGCCCACCAGCGCGAGCGCAAGAATCGGCTTGCCGCCCATGGCGTAGACGTCCGAAAGCGCGTTGGTCGCGGCAATGCGGCCGAAGTCGTACGGGTCGTCCACGATCGGCATGAAGAAGTCCGTGGTCGCGACGATCGCCTGTTCGTCGTTGAGCTTGTAGACGGCGGCGTCGTCGGCGGTCTCGGTGCCGACCAGCAGGTTCGGAAACGCGGTGGTGAGCGGCGTGCTGCGCGCGAGCAGCGCGGAAAGCACGCCCGGCGCGATCTTGCAGCCGCAGCCGCCGCCGTGCGAAAGGCTCGTGAGGCGCGGCACCGCAGCGCCGATGGCGGGTTTGTCGTTCATGTCTGGAATCGCCTTGAAAGTGCCGGATGAGTTTTCCTATTATGGGGCAATCGCCAAACGGGCGAGCGGGCGATGCGGGCGGCGCCGCTGCGCAGCCACTCAGACGCGCCCGGCGGCCTGGCCCGCGGCGTTCGCGGCCGTATCGCCCGCGTGAAGCGCATCGACGAGCCATTGCGGATCGTCGTGTGGCAGATCGTGCCCCGCCCACGGATGTTCCACATGCGGCGCGCCCCAGGCCCGCGCGAGCCTGGCCGAGCAAACGGGATTCACGAGCCGGTCGCCGCGCGACGACACCACGAGCACCGCACCGCGCGGCGCGCCGCGCGCCTTGAAGCGCGCCGCGGCAGCTAGCTGGCGTAGCGCGTTCGCGCGGCTCACGTGGGCGCCCGCGCGGATCTCGCGCCACGCTTCGAGGTCGGCGGCCAGCGTGTCGCGCCGCACACAGGTAAGGCCGTGGATCAGCGTCTCGGCAATACCGTTGCTGTCGTTGCCCTCCCAATACCGCGCCACGCGCGCGAGCGCGGGCCACGCCGAGGGCCGCAAGCGCTCGTGCACGCGGCTATGCGGCCGCATGCTCGTGTTCACGAGCACGAGGCGCTCGATCTCTCCGGGGTAACGCAGCGCCCACGCCGTCGCCACCATGCCGCCCAGCGACATCGCCAGCACGCGGTAAGGCGCGCTCGCGCCGCGCCGTTGCGCCTGCTCGCGCAGCGCGTCCACATAGGCGCCGACTGCTAGCGGCGAGCGCGCGTGCGCTTCGGTGCCGTTGCCCGCCAGGTCGATGGGCAACACGCCATCGCGCGCGGCGAGCAGCGTGGCAAACGCACCCCAATGGCGCGATTCGCGCGTGAGGCCGCGCAAAAGAATCCACGGTCCGCTCATGCGCCCGGCCTGTGATACCAGTGTGCGATCGCGCTTTGCAGCACCTGTTCGCGCGTCACGCCCTCGGGCAACCAGCGTTGCGACGAATACGCGGCGCGCGTGAGGAATTCGAACAGGTTTGCGTGACGCCGAAGCACGCGCGCCGTGCGATGCTGCATCACCGGATTGAACATGCCCTGGCGCGAGAAAATCTGGCGCGGATTCTTCTTGATCCATAGCCACGAGCCCAGTTCGAGCGTGAGCGGCAGGAAGATGTTGCCGGCGGGCGCGCGATCGTACGCACAGTCCCACAGGTCGCCGTGCAGCAAATATTGGTGGCTCTGCGGCTCGAACGTGTAGCCGTGATGCGGATGCGCGCGCTCGAACATCGTCTTGAGCACGTACATTTCAGGCAGATGTCTCATGAGCCGGCGCGTGCGCGCGTACGGGAACCAGATGCTGTCACTCCAGCCGTATCCCGAATGGCAGTCGAGCGCGAAAGAAAGCGGGCGCTGCGTGAGTTCTTCATCGACGATCTTCAGGAGCGCGCTCGCCTCGGTTTCCATGGCCGCGCCACGCCTGCCGCGATACCACGGCAGCCACGAGCCCACACGCTGTCCGCCCGCGAGAAAAGGCACACGTTCGTCGGCGTCCTGCGGCGCGTTGCGCATGAGATCCACGCCGTTGGGGTTCGCGCGCGTGGCGAGCCACATGCCGCCCGGATTGACGATCGGCGCGAGCACGATACGCACGGATTCGAGCTGATGCATGAGCAGTTCGTCCCACGCGAGACGCCCCACCAACGCGCGCATGTAGTCGAGCACCAGTTGCGAGCCGATGCGCTCGAGCCCGTGTATGCCGCCGAAAAAACCAATGGCGGGCGCGGCCGGATCGCGCGAGCCGATCGCCGCGACATGCAGCGCAAAGGTGCGGCCCCGCACTTCGACTTCGCCCGCGCTGCGAATGTCGAACCAGCGCGCGCCGGCATCGAGGATCGCCTTGAGGTCCTCGTATTCCGCGAAGCTGTCGGGTAAGAAGCTCAGTGCCTGCATATGGCGCCGGGTTTCGTCGCTTGTTTGGATGAGGCCGCCCAGACCGGGGCCGCGCTGGGCGGCCGCATTGTCTACAACTGCCTTGCGCCCGCCGCCCCTGTCGACAATGAGTCAGCAATAAGTCAGGAAAACCAGGGACAGCATGCGCGCTGCCCATCAATATAGCCGCTTCCTCCGATATTGAGCGTGACAGATGTTTGGCGTCATGCCTCTGTCACATCTCTCGCGATGTTTTCTCTGCACGCGGAGCCGCAAGACATGTAGTCGTCTAGACGTCGCGACACCTTCACTCAACCGTCACAGTCCCTTCCTAGAATGAGCCCTCGACTACACAGCGACGGATTGTTATGGACGCCATTCGCATCGAACGCCTCTCGAAAAGCTTCGACAGCGGCCGCAAGGCACTCGACGAAATCAACCTGCGCGTAGGCGTTGGCGAGATGGTCGCGCTGATCGGCGCATCGGGCTCGGGCAAATCGACTTTGCTGCGTCATATTGCGGGCTTTACCGCATCCGACCCGCAGCCTTCGCGCATCGATATCCTTGGTCGTCCTATTCAACAGGACGGGCGCATCGTGCGCGAAGTGCGCCGCATTCGCCGCGACATCGGCTTCGTGTTTCAGCAGTTCAATCTCGTCAATCGCCTCACGGTCGAAACGAATGTGCTGATCGGCGCGCTGTCGCGCTTGCCGTTGTGGCGACGCCTCACGGGCCGCTTTCCGCGCGCCGAGCGCGAGCTGATGCTCGCCGCGCTCGGTGAAGTGGGCATTGCGCACAAGGCCCCTGAGCGCGCCGCGAATCTCTCGGGCGGCCAGCAGCAGCGCGCGGCGCTCGCCCGCGCACTCGTGCAGCGCGCGCGCCTCATTCTCGCCGACGAACCGATCGCCTCGCTCGACCCCGCATCGTCGCGGCGCGTCATGGACATGATGCGCATGCTCAACCGCGATCACGGCTTGACCGTGGTCGTCTCGCTGCATCAGGTGGATATCGCCATGGAGTATTGCCCGCGCACCATCGCGCTGCGCGACGGGCGCGTGGTGTACGACGGCGCTTCTGCGGCGCTCACGCCTGCCCTGCTGCAACAACTTTATGGCAGCGCCGCGCGCGAACTGCTCGAGCCCGATGCCGCGCCTTCAGTTGCAACGCGCTTCGGCGCGCAGCCTCGCGCGGCGTAATCACTCAACCCATTTTCAACCCGCAACGTTTCCCCTCACCACGGACCGCCCCAATGAAACTGCTCCGCTCCATGCTCTCCTGGTGCGCCGCCGGCGCCGTCGCGTTTGCCTCGCTCGGCAGCGCGGCCGCTCACGCGGAAGACCTCAGCTTCGGCATCATCTCGACCGATTCGTCGGCGGTGCTCAAGCAACGCTGGCAACCGTTCATCGACGACCTGAACAAGCAGACCGGCCTGAACGTGAAGGCGTTCTTCGCCACCGACTACTCGGGCATCATCGAAGCCATGCGCTTCAACAAGGTGCAGATCGGCTACTTCGGCAATGCTTCGGCCATGGAAGCCGTGGACCGCTCGAATGGCGAGATCTTCGCGAAGGTGCTCTACGCGAACGGCGACACGGGCTACAAGTCGGTGCTCATCACCAACGTGAACAGCCGCGTGAAGACGATCGACGATGTGTTCAAGAATACTAAGGATCTCACGCTCGGCTGGGGCGACCCCAATTCGACTTCGGGCACGCTGATTCCGGGCTACTACCTCTTCGCGCAGCATGGCATTTCGGTGAACGCGACGAACTTCAAGACCGTGCTGCCGTCGAGCCATGAAGCGAACCTGCTCGCCGTGGTGAACAACAAGGTCGATATCGCCACCAACAACAGCATCGAGCTTTCCACGCTGCAGCAGAAGCACCCGGACCGCTTTGCGCAGGTGCGCGTGCTGTGGACCTCGCCGCTCATTCCGTCCGATCCGCTCGTGTATCGCAAGGATCTGCCTGAAGCCACGAAGCAAAAGCTGCGCGACTTCTTCTACCACTACGCGAAGACCGATCCGCGCGAGAAGAAGATCATGGCCGACATCACCGGCTATGCAGGCTTCGCGCCCGCCACCGACGCGCAGCTCCTGCCGATCCGCCAGGTCGCGCTGTTCCAGCAGAAGGAGAAGATCGCCGCCAACACGAATCTCTCCGACGACGACCGCAAGAGCCAGATCGCGGCCATTGACGCCAAGATTGGCGCACTCGCGAAGCAGTAATGGGCGCAATGGATTTCGACCGCTCACGCGCCGTGCGGCAGGCCGACGTTACCGAGCCCGTCGCCGGACCGGCGGCGACGCCAACCGCCGCCGCGCCGCAAGCGGCCCAAGCGGCGGCCGCCCTTGCGGCGAGCAAGCAGGCAGGCAAGCGCAGCTGGTCCTCGCTCGCGCTCTGGGCCATCGTGTTCGTGCTGCTCGGCGTGGCGTGGCGCGGCGCCGACATGCGCCCGCTCGACCTCTTCTCCGACTCCGCGAACATGGGCACGTTCGCGCGCGGCTTCTTCCCGCCGGACTTCACGGAATGGCGCACGTACGCCCACGAAATGTGGGTCACGGTCGCGGTGGCGCTGTGGGGCACGGCGCTCGCCATTGTCTGCGCGGTGCCGTTCGGGTTGATGTCGGCGCACAATCTCGCGCCCGCGTGGGTGCTGCATCCCGTGCGGCGTTTGATGGACGCGTGCCGCGCCATCAACGAGATGGTGTTCGCGATGCTGTTCATCGTGGCCGTGGGCCTTGGGCCGTTCGCGGGCGTGCTCGCCTTGTGGGTGCATACCACGGGCGTGCTCGCGAAGCTCTTTGCCGAAGCCGTGGAAGCCATCGACCCGCGCCCCGTGGAAGGCGTGCGCGCCACGGGCGCCTCGCCGCTCGACGAGATCGTCTACGGCGTGCTGCCCCAGGTCATGCCGCTGTGGATCTCTTACGCGCTCTACCGGTTCGAGTCGAACGTGCGCTCGGCGATGGTGGTGGGCATGGTGGGCGCAGGCGGCATCGGCGTCGTGCTGTACGAGGAAATCCGCTCGTTCGACTATCAGCAGACCAGCGCCGTGCTCATCATGGTGATCGTCGTCGTCACGGCTATCGATCTCATCTCCGCAAGACTGCGCGCGCGCGTGATCTGACGCCGCAGTTCGACCCAACGCGCACCTCCCCCGCGCGAGCCAGAACAGAATCCTGATAAAACGGCTCGCGCAATCTCTTTTCTGGCGATTTGTGGCAATTTGTGGCAATTGCGGGCAATCGGTGGAATAATCGCTTCCTTGCGGCTGCAACGGCCCGCGTCCGCCCTAACCCATCGAACCAATCCGCTGCCCCATGGCCAGTTTCGTCGTCCTGCTGGTCCTGCTCTCGGCGCTCATGCACGCGAGCTGGAACGCCTTCCTCCATCTTTCGGGCGACCGCCTCTGGCTGCTCGGCATGTTCTCGGTGCCGTACATTGTCGTGAGCGCGATCGGCGTGTGCGTGCTGCCGCTGCCCGCGCAGGCGAGCTGGCCGTACATCGCCGCTTCCGTGGTGCTGGAGTTCGTGTACTGCTTCACGCTGATCCGCGCGTATCGCAGCGGCGACTTCGGGCAGATCTACCCCATCGCGCGCGGGCTCTCGCCGATGCTCGTATTCGGCGGCGCGCTCGTGTTCGCGCACGAAGAACTGCATGCGCTCGCAGCCACGGGCGTCGCACTCGTTTCGCTCGGCATCATGTCGCTCGCCTTCCGGCGCGGCATGCGTTTTTCGGGCGAGAGCGTGCCGTACGCGCTGCTCACGGGCCTTTTCATCGCGATGTATTCGGTCATCGACGGGATTGGCGCGCGCCTCGCCGGCAACGGCATGAGCTACATCATGTGGGTGTATCTGCTCTGGAACGTCCCGCAGTTTCTCGTGGTCTGCAAGCTGCGCGGCGGCGCGGCGAAGATGTTCACGTCGAAGTCCGCCGTCGCGCGCGGCATGCTCGCGGGCGTACTCGCCCTCACGGCGTATTGCCTCGTGATCGAAGCGTTCCGCTTCTTGCCTATCGCGATGGTTTCCGCGCTGCGTGAGCTTTCGTCGATCTTCGCCGTGCTGATCGGCTGGCTGTTCATGAACGAGAAGCTCACGGCGCGCCGCATGGTCGCGTGCGCGCTGGTCACTTGCGGCGCGGTGCTGATCCGGCTGTGATCGGCCCGTAGTCGCTCACACGAACGCGGGTAGCGTCGTATCGATCGCCTCGGCCAGCGTTTCGAACGCCGGCGCGATTTCCTCATCGGGCACGCACGCATAGCCGATCAACAAGCCCGGGTTCGCGCGCTCGCGCGACGAGTAATACCCCGAAAGCGGCCGCACGACGATATTGCGCGCGAGCGCGGCTTCGGCCACGGCGCGGTCGTCGCTGCCTTCAGGCAATTGCATGACGACGTGCAGGCCAGCGTCGCCGCCCATGGCGGGCAGCGCGTCGCCGTAGCGGCGCGAAACGGCGTCGAGCAGCACCTGGCGGCGCTGGCCGTACAGCGCGCGCATCTTGCGGATATGCGAGGTGAAATGCCCCTCGGCGATGAACTCCGCAAGCACGGCCTGCTGCAGCAATTGCCCCTCGCGATACAACTCCGCGCTCGCGGTCGCAAAGCTTTCCGCGAGCGCTTCCGGCGCGACGAGATAGCCCACGCGCAAGCCCGGAAACAGCGTCTTGCCGAAGCTCCCCACGTAGATCACCTGCCCCGCCGTATCGAGCCCCTGCAAAGAGGCGAGCGGGCGGCTGCCGTAGCGGAACTCGCTGTCGTAGTCGTCCTCGATGATCCAGCACTGGTGCTGGCGCGCGTACTCGAGCAGCATGCGGCGGCGCGCGAGGCTCATCACCATGCCGAGCGGATACTGGTGCGAAGGCGTGACGAGCATGAGCCGCGGCGGCGGCGCAGCGAAGTCGTCGGGCGACGGGTTGAGGCCCTCGCTGTCCACGGCGATCGGCCGCGTATTGAGGCCCGAGACGTGCAGCACGCTGCGCACGCCCCAGTAGCAGGGGTCTTCGGTCCAGATGGTGTCGCCGGGGTCGGAGAGCAGCCGCACGGCCAGGTCCACCGACTGATGAATGCCCGTCGTGATGATGATCTGCTCCGGCGAGCAGCGCACCGAGCGCGAGGTGCGCAGGTAGTCGGCGAGCACGTGGCGCAGCAGCGCGAGGCCGCCGCCAGGCGCGTAGGTCAGCAGGTCCGGCCGCAGGCTGCGCCAGTACTTGCTGTGCAGACGCGTCCAGACGCGCGAGGGAAAGCGGGAGACATCGGGCACGCCTGGCATGAACGCGCCGCCCTGACGCTTCGACACGCCCGCGCTTCCGATCAGGCGCGCGCCGCGAACCGAGAGCGAGCGCGCCGCGGGGCGCTGCGAATGGCCGGCGGCGACGGTTTCCGGGCCGCTTGCCGCTGGAACGCCAGACGCCACCGCAGCGACGGGTTCCGTGCCGGGCACGATCTGGCTGTTAGTTGCAACTGTCCCGCCATGCGGCACGGCTCCTGAAATATCGCTATTTTTCCGCGTCTGAATAGAGCCAATTTCCGTCGCCCCCACGATCTCGTCGGGCGACGTATCGGCCACGAAGGTGCCACGCCCCGTGGCCGACGTGACATAGCCTTCGAGCACCAATTGTTCGTAGACCTGCGTCACGGTATTGCGCGCAATCCCCAACTCCGCCGCCAGCAGCCGCGACGACGGCACCCGCGCGCCGGCTGGCAGCTCGCGCGAAAGGATCGCCTGCTGCAGCAGCTTGTGCAGTTGCCGGTACACCGGCTGGGCGCTGCCGCGGTCGAGCCGTTGGGCCAGCCAATCGGAGAGAACACTCGCACGCATCGAAATTGGCTCCTAAATATTGCACTGAATGGCTCTGAAATTTAGAGCCAAACGTGAGTATAGTCGCGACATGGACTGTTTGCCGGTCCGCCAACCAACCCTAGAACTGACACCGATTCCACAGGAGATGAACGTGAGCAAGAACGCCGATCTGCAAAGCCGCAAGAACGCCATTACCCCGCGCGGCGTGGGCGTGATGTGCGACTTCTACGCCGAGCGCGCTGAAAACGCCGAGCTGTGGGACGTGGAAGGCCGCCGCTTCATCGACTTCGCCGCCGGTATCGCCGTGTGCAACACGGGCCACCGCCATCCGAAGATCGTCGCCGCCATCAAGGCGCAGCTCGACCACTTCACGCACACGGCCTACCAGATCGTGCCGTACGAGTCGTATGTCTCGCTGGCCGAGAAGATCGCCCAGCGCGCACCGGGCAGCTTCGCCAAGAAAGCCGCGTTCTTCACGACCGGCGCCGAAGCCGTTGAAAACGCCGTGAAAATCGCACGTGCCCACACGGGCCGTCCGGGCGTGATCGCCTTCGCAGGCGGCTTCCACGGCCGCACGCTCATGGGCATGGCGCTCACGGGCAAGGTCGCTCCGTACAAGCTCGCGTTCGGCCCGTTCCCGGCCGACGTGTACCACGCGCCGTACCCGAATTCGGTGCACGGCATCAGCACGGCTGACTCGCTCAAGCACATCGAAATGCTGTTCAAGGCCGATATCGATCCGAAGCGCGTGGCCGCGATCATCTTCGAACCGGTTCAAGGCGAAGGCGGCTTCTACCAGGCGCCGGCAGACTTCGTGCGCGGCCTGCGCAAGATCTGCGACACGCACGGCATCCTGCTGATCGCCGACGAAGTGCAAACGGGCTTCGCGCGCACCGGCAAGCTGTTCGCGATGGAGCACTACGACGTCACGCCTGACCTCATGACGATCGCCAAGAGCCTGGCCGGCGGCATGCCGCTGTCGGGCGTGGTGGGCCGCGCGGAAGTGATGGACGCCGCAGCGCCGGGCGGCCTCGGCGGCACGTACGCGGGTAACCCGCTGGCCGTGGCGTCGGCGCACGCCGTGATCGAGATCATCGAAGAGGAAAAGCTCTGCGAGCGCGCCACGAAGCTCGGCGACAAGCTCAAGGCCAAGCTCAACGCGATGAAGGCCGACGTGCCGCAAATCGTCGACGTGCGCGGCCCGGGCGCGATGAACGCCGTGGAGTTCTGCAAGCCCGGCACGAACGAAGCCGACGCCGACTTCACCAAGCGCGTGCAAACCGCAGCGCTGAACCGCGGCCTGCTGCTGCTCGTGTGCGGCGTGTACTCGAACGTCGTGCGCTTCCTGTTCCCGCTGACGATCCAGGACGCCGTGTTCGACGAAGCGCTCGCGATCCTCGAAGAGTCGATCAAGGAAGCCGTGGGCGTGCCGGCGTAAGCCTTCACAACTTTGAGGCCCGCGTGCAGTGGACTATGACGCGGGCCATCCACGAAACGGCACACCGGCGCTTGCCGCTGTGCCGTTCGTCGTTCTAAACGAATCGAATCTACGCCTACCGGGAGCTCGGGCATGAATCTGAAAGACGCATCGCTGCTGCAAACCAACGCCTATATCAACGGCGAATGGCAAGGCGCCGAAGACGGCGCAACGTTCGAAGTGAAGAATCCCGCCACTGGCGCTCTGATCGGCACGGTGCCGCGCATGGGCGCGGCCGAAACGCGCCGCGCGATCGCCGCCGCCAATGCCGCATGGCCCGCATGGCGCGCGAAGACCGCGAAGGAGCGCAGCAGCATCCTGCGCAAATGGCACGACCTGATGATGGAAAACGCCGATGACCTCGCGCTGATCCTCACCACGGAACAAGGCAAGCCGCTCGCCGAAGCGAAGGGCGAAATCGGCTATGCCGCGTCGTTCCTCGAATGGTTTGCAGAGGAAGGCAAGCGCATTTACGGCGACACGATCCCCACGCCCGCCAACGACAAGCGCATTGTCGTGACGAAGGAACCGGTGGGCGTGTGCGCCGCGATCACGCCGTGGAACTTCCCCGCCGCGATGATCACCCGCAAGGTCGGCCCCGCGCTCGCGGCAGGCTGCCCGATCGTGCTCAAGCCCGCCGAAGCCACGCCGTTCTCGGCGCTCGCACTGGCCGTGCTGGCCGAACGCGCTGGCGTGCCGCGCGGTATCTTCAGCGTGGTGACGGGCGACCCGAAGGCGATTGGCGGCGAACTCACGAGCAACCCGACCGTGCGCAAGCTCTCGTTCACGGGCTCGACGCCGGTGGGCCGCCTGCTCATGAGCCAGTGCGCCTCGACCGTCAAGAAGGTCTCGCTGGAACTGGGCGGCAACGCACCGTTCATCGTGTTCGAAGACGCCGATCTCGATGCCGCTGTAGCCGGCGCCATCGCATCGAAGTATCGCAACAGCGGCCAGACTTGCGTGTGCACGAACCGCTTCTATGTGCACGACGCCGTGTACGACGCGTTCGCGGCCAAACTGCGCGACGCCGTTGAAAAGCTCAAGGTCGGCCTCGGCACGGAGGCCGGCGTGACGCAAGGTCCGCTCATCAACGAAGCGGCCGTGCTGAAGGTGGAATCGCATATCGAGGACGCGCTCGCGAAAGGCGCCCAGGTGATCGCAGGCGGCAAGCGCCATGCGCTCGGCCACGGCTTTTTCGAGCCGACCATCCTCACCGGCGTCACGCCCGCGATGAAGGTTGCGCGTGACGAAACCTTCGGTCCGCTCGCGCCGCTGTTCCGCTTCTCGTCGGATGAAGAGGTGATCAGGATGGCGAACGATACCGAGTTCGGCCTCGCCGCTTATTTCTACAGCCGCGATATCGGCCGCGTGTGGCGTGTGGCCGAAGCGCTCGAATACGGCATGGTGGGCATCAACACCGGCCTGATCTCGAACGAAGTCGCGCCGTTTGGCGGCGTGAAGCAGTCGGGCCTGGGCCGCGAAGGCTCGCACTACGGCGTGGATGACTACGTGGTCATCAAGTACATGTGCATGGCGGGCATGTAAGCCCACGAAAAAAACGGGCGCCTTCGCAGGCGCCCGTTCGGATCGCACAAGCCGGCGCCACTATGCGCCGGCTTTTTTATGCTTACTGCGCGGCGCCGGCCGGCGTCACCTGCGTCGCGTAAGCGGAAACGAACACGGCGTGGATCGTGTCGCCGACCTTCAAGGTCTTGAGGTCGATATCGGGCGTGGCCTGGAGCGTGACGGTCTGATACGCGCCGCGCAGCGTCACTTCACGTTTCTTCGCGTTGATATGCTGTACCGTGGCCTGAACTTCGACCTGACGCGCGGCGTCGTAACCCGACGACGCGGGCAAATAGACATTGGTATCCACGCGCTTGCGAATGCCCTTGTCCTTGCCCGTGACCTTTTCGGCGGTCACGAGCAGTGCGTTCTTGTAGAGCACGTCGACCGTGTCGCCCACGTTCAGTTGATCGAAGTTGCTCACCTGCTGACTGAGTGCGATATCGACTTCATTGCCTTGCGGGCCGCGCAGCTTGACGACGCGCGCAGCGCGATCGATGCCGACGATCTTCGCGTGAATATGCACCGGCTCTGCGTTGGCGATCACTTCCTGCGCTGCGCTGGCAAGCGCACTTTGCCCTTGCGGCGCCGACGCGGGCGCGTCGTTTTGCGCGAACGCCGCCTGCGAAATGCCTACGCCCACTACCCATGCCGCCGCCAGAATCGCTGCCTTCGTCATTCGCATTCTCCTCATCAAACCGGTTTGAATTGACTGCCATATTTGCATCGGCGTGTGGCGCCGAAGTGCGACCGATTCTACGCGCGGCGCCTAAAACGGGGACGCTACGTGGCCGGAAGCGGATCAAGCGATCGGCAATGAATACGGATGATTTCCCAAGGGTTTGCGGGTACTCAAATTCCTCCGAGATTGCGCGTTGAAACGAAGCGCGTATTTATTGCGTAGCGCGAAATACTTTTTTCGCACGGCTTTGCAGTGTGCATTGACATGTGCTTAACGTATAGCAATGCGGGAAGCAGCCGGAAACGTTTCCACACTAGACGGAAGCGTTTTCATAGCGATCCCGAAATCTCTCCATTATTTAGGTATCCATATTTTTTACACCTGTTTTTCAGCACTATTTCTGTCATTTAGTCAGAATACTTGCCGCTGACCGAGATAATTTTGATTGATTGCACGACTATCTTCACGAAAAGAGATGCGCATCGACGCAGTGCACCAGCGGATGGCGGACCGATATGAGTGGAATCCCTTACGCCGCACACGAGATTGCCCAGCCAGGATGCAGGAGAGCCATGTCGCGGGCTTTTGTAAGTTGGCATACCAAACGTCCAGCACTGTCGTGCAACCGCAACGAGAGACAACACCAACAGACTCGATACAGCACTTACAGACGATTACACATGGGGCACACCTTGCGACCGGTGCTGCTCATACAATCGACGCGTCGAAAGCGTTAGGGAGACAAACGTGAGAAAAGCACGAACGATCATTGCAACGGTGGCCTGCTTGCTGGCTTGCGCTTCGGCTACGGCTTATGCGCACGGAGGCGGGAACGGCGGTGGCAGCGGTGGCGGGAACGGTGGTGGAAACGGCCATGGCGCCGCGTTGGGCGCGGGTGTTGGCCATGCGGATGGGATGTCATTTGGCCATATGAGCCACACGGGGTTCAGCAACACGAACAGCCACGTTTCGGCGGACCGTGACAAGGGACTCGCGCGAGCGGGCGACCGGGCGGGACATCACGCGCGCGGCCACAGTCTCCATGCGGACGGAAGATCGGCAAGCCATATGAGCGAGCGGGGCTTGAGCGAAACCAACAGCCACATCTCGGCGGACCGTGACAAGGGCGTCGCCAGAGCGGCAGACCGTTCGGCGTTGCCGTCGCTGCCGCACCTGGCCGACCCAACCTGAGCAACACCGCCCCAAGGAAAAACCAGGGCGCACAGCACAACAAAAAAGCCGCGGATCCAATCGATCCGCGGCTTTCGCGTTTCAGAGCGACCGAAAATCAGACACGCTCGATAGCAATCGCAATCCCCTGTCCCACGCCGATACACATCGTGCAAAGCGCGAAGCGCCCTTGCGTGCGATGGAGCTGATACGTGGCGGTCGTCACGAGCCGTGCGCCGCTCATCCCAAGCGGATGCCCAAGCGCAATCGCGCCGCCATTAGGATTGACACGAGGATCGTCATCGGCAACGCCGAGCATGCGCAGCACAGCGAGCCCTTGCGAAGCAAAAGCTTCATTCAACTCGATGACATCGAACTGATCGATGGTCATGTTCAGACGTGCGAGGAGCTTCTGCGTAGCGGGCGCGGGGCCGATGCCCATCACACGCGGCGCGACGCCGGCCGTTGCGATGCCCAGCACGCGCGCACGCGGCACGAGCCCGAAGCGCTTGGCGTTTTGCTCATTGGCGAGCAGCAGCGCACAAGCGCCGTCGTTCACACCCGAAGCATTGCCAGCCGTGACCGAACCGTCCGGGCGCACGACGCCCTTGAGCTTGGCCAGCGCTTCGAGGCTCGTCTCACGCGGATGCTCGTCACGCGAGAAAACAATCGGATCGCCCTTCTTCTGCGCAATCGTCACCGCGACGATCTCCTGCGCCAGCGTGCCGTCGGCCTGCGCGCGCGCCGCCTTTTGCTGGCTGCGAACCGCAAACGCGTCTTGATCGGCACGGCTCACGTTGTAGTCGACCGCGACGTTCTCGCCCGTTTCCGGCATCGAGTCCACGCCGTATTGCTGCTTCATCAGCGGATTGACGAAGCGCCAGCCAATCGTCGTATCGTAGATCGCGGCGTCGCGAGCGAAGGCGCTCGCCGCCTTGCCCATGACGAACGGCGCGCGGCTCATGCTTTCCACGCCGCCCGCAATCATCAGCCCCGTTTCGCCGGACTTGAGCGCACGCGCGGCGATGCCCACAGCGTCCATGCCGGAACCGCACAGGCGGTTCACCGTCGAGCCCGGCACGGCTTGCGGCAAGCCAGCCAGCAGCGACGACATGCGCGCGACGTTACGGTTGTCTTCGCCCGCCTGGTTCGCACAACCGTAGATGACGTCGTCGACCGCCGTCCAGTCCACGTCCTTGTTGCGCTCCATGAGCGCCTTGAGCGGCACGGCGCCGAGGTCGTCGGCGCGAACCTGGGCAAGCGCGCCCGCGTAGCGGCCAATAGGCGTGCGAATCGCGTCGCAGATGAATGCTTCCGTCATGTGAGTCTCCTTTCGATCGCAAGCTCTTGATGCGATCCCATGCCAAGATGATTGAGATTGACGGACTGCGCGGGCGAAAATGGGAGATCGAACGCGCACGTCCTCGTGCGATTTGTTCGACTGTCGAACCAATGATCGTTAATCGAACAATTTGACGGCCATAATAGGCGCGTCCCGGGACGGGTGTCAAGCACGCGGACAAGTGGCGCCAAAAGCGAAAAAGCCGCACAGGGAGGGTGCCCGTGCGGCTTCGCGAGTTCAGGCGGGCGCGAAGCGCCGGCCAGTGGGACAAAGGCTTAACGCGACATCATGTGCATGCCGACGTTGTGCATGACCCAGATCGTGCCGAAGATCAGGAACGCGGCGGCCAGCACCGTGTACGCGAGCGACAGCACGTTCCAGCCCTGCCCCGGCGACGTGTTCAGATGCAGGAAGAACACGAGGTGTACGACCACCTGCACAAAGGCGAGCACGGCGATCGCGATCATGGCCGTGGTGGCGTCGAGCGAGCCGTGCAGGACAACGCCGAATGCACCGGCAGTCAGCAGCACCGAAAGAAGAAAGCCCGCCACATAGCTGCCGAGGCTGCCGTGCGACTCTGCATGAGCATGAGATTGAGCCATTTAGAGCACGCTCCCCAGATAGACAAAAGAAAACACGCAGATCCACACCACGTCGAGAAAGTGCCAGAAGAGGCTCAGGCACGTGAGGCGGCGGATTTCCTGCTCGCCAAGCTGCCGCGCGCGAACCACCTGGATCATCATCACGAGCATCCACACGAGGCCAAAGAACACGTGCAGGCCGTGCGTGGCGACAAGCGTGAAGAACGACGAAAGGAACGCGCTGCGCTGCGGGCCGGCGCCTTCTGCGATCAGGTGCGAGAACTCGCGCAGTTCGAGCACGAGGAACGACGCACCCAGCACGAAGGTGACAGCGAGCCAGCCGAGTACCATGCCGTTCTTGCGCTGCTGCGCGCCGAGCATCGCAAAGCCGTATGTGATGCTCGAAAGCAGCAGCACGGCCGTTTCGAGCGCAACACCCGGAATATCGAACAGGTCCTTGCCCGTCGGGCCGCCCGCGAACTGGTGACCCAGCACGCCGAACGTGGCGAACAGCGCCGCGAACAGCACGCAGTCGGTCATCAGGTAGACCCAGAAGCCGAATACCGAGTGCGACTCAGGATGATCGTGGTGATCGAGTTCGGCAAGGGTTGCCGCATTGGTTTTCTGCAACATCAGATTGCCTCCTCGGCGACCAGATCACGCTTGGCCACGGCGACGCCGGTGCCGAAGCGCCGTTCCTCGATCTCGCGGACCTTCGCGGCCGGAATGTAGTAACCGTCGTTCTTGCCAAAGCTCTTGATGATGATCGTCAGCACAATGCCGACGAAGGCGAGCACCGCAAGCCACGTGATGTGCCACACGGCGGCAAAGCCCAGCACGAGGCTAAGAATGCCGATGATGAGGCCCGCCGCCGTGTTGGACGGCATATGGATGTCCGTGTATTTCGCGGCGAGCCCGTACCCGCGGCCCGTTTCCTTCATATGCGCGAAGGCGTCGATCTCTTCAACCTGCGGAATGACCGCGAAGTTGTAGACCGCCGGCGGCGAGGACGTTGCCCATTCGAGCGTGCGGCCGTCCCACGGATCGCCATTCACGTCCTGGCACTCAGCCTTGTTGCGGTTCACGAAAGCCATCACCCACAGCAGGACCTGCAACACGATACCGAGCCCGATGATCGCTGCACCAATGGCGGCAACGACGAAGTACGGATGCCATTCCGGCACGTCGTAGTGATTCGTGCGGCGCGTGGCGCCCATGAAGCCGAGCACATAGATAGGCACGAAAGCCACGTAGAAGCCGATGAACCAGCACCAGAACGACGCCTTGCCGAGCTTTTCGCTGGGCTTCAGGCCAAACACCTTCGGGAACCAGTACTGCAGACCCGCGAGGTAACCAAACACCACGCCGCCGATAATGGCGTTATGGAAGTGCGCGACGAGGAATAGCGAGTTGTGCAGCACGAAGTCCGCACCCGGAATCGCCATCATCACGCCGGTCATGCCGCCGATCGAGAACGTCACCATGAAGCCGATGGTCCAGAGCACCGGCGCGGTGAAGTGGACGCGGCCGCGGTACATCGTGAACAGCCAGTTGAAGATCTTCACGCCGGTTGGAATGGCGATAATCATCGTCGCGATGCCGAAGAACGCGTTGACGTCAGCACCGGAGCCCATCGTGAAGAAGTGGTGCGCCCACACGAGGAACGCCAGCACCATGATCGCGCACGAGGCGTAGACCATCGTCTTGTAGCCAAACAGCGGCTTCTTGCAGAACGTGGCCATCACTTCCGAATAGATGCCGAACGCAGGCAGCACGAGGATGTACACCTCGGGGTGGCCCCACGCCCAGATCAGGTTCAGATACAGCATGGCGTTGCCGCCGCCGTCGTTCGTGAAGAAGTGCGTGCCGACGTAGCGGTCGAGGCCGAGCAGCGCCACGGCGATCGTGAGGATCGGGAACGTGGCCATGATGAGCACGTTCGAGCACAGCGCCGTCCACGTGAACACCGGCATCTTCATGAGCGTCATGCCCGGCGCGCGCATCTTGATGATCGTGACGAAGAAGTTCACGCCCGTGATCAAGGTGCCGACGCCAGAGAGCTGGACCGCCCAGATGTAGTAATCCACCCCCACGTCCGGACTGAACTGCAGCTCAGAAAGCGGCGGATACGCAAGCCAGCCCACCTTCGCGAACTCACCGATCACGAGCGAGAGGTTAATGAGGATCGCGCTGAACACCGTCATCCAGAACGAGAGCGAGTTCAGGAACGGGAACGCCACGTCGCGCGCGCCGATCTGCTGGGGCACGATAAGGTTGAAGAAACCGACCATGAGCGCCATCGCCATGAAGAAGATCATGATGACGCCGTGCGCCGTGAAGATCTGGTCGAAGTGGTGTGGCGGCAGGTAGCCGGGCGAATTGAACGCCAGGGCCTGCTGCACGCGCATCATGACCGCGTCGGTGAAGCCGCGCACGAGCATGAGCACCGCCACGATCATGTACATCACGCCAATGCGTTTGTGGTCCACGCTGGTGAGCCACTCGGTCCAGATGTACTTCCACTTGCCAGTCACCGTAACGAGACCGAGCGCGCTGATCACGATCAGCGCCATGAACGCCGCCGCGATCACAATGATGGGCTGATCGAACGGGATCGCCTCTAATGTGAGTTTTCCGAACATGCTGCTTACCCCTTGGTCACGCAAGACGGGTCGAAATTCGTGACGTGCCCGTTGTTGTACTTCGCGATGATGTTATTGAAGAGCTTCGGGTCGACGGTCGAGAAGTACTGCACCGGCGCTTTCTCCTGCGGCTGCGAAACCGTTGCGTACTCGTCCATCGAAAGCTGGGTGGACGACGCCTTCACCTTCTGCACCCACGCGTCGAAGTCCTGCTGGCTCGTGGCGAGCGTGCGGAACTTCATGTCCGAGAAGCCCTTGCCGCTGTAGTTGGACGAGAGACCGTCGAAATCGCCGGCTTCGTCGGCGATCAGGTGCAGACGCGTTTGCATGCCCGCCATGGCGTAGACCTGGGTGCCCAGCTGCGGGATGAAGAACGAGTTCATCACCGCGTCCGACGTGATGCGGAAGTTGACCGGCGTGCCCACCGGCACGGCAAGCTGGTTCACCGTGGCGATGCCGAGGTCCGGGTAGATGAAGAGCCACTTCCAGTCGAGCGCGACGACTTCGACGTTGATGGGCTTCACACTCGACTCCAGCGGCTTGTACGGATCGAGCTCGTGCGAGGTGCGCCACGTGAGGATGGCGAGGAACAGGATGATCGCGGCCGGAATGGCCCAGACCACCACTTCGATCACCGTGGAGTGGGCCCACTTCGGCGCGTAGGTCGCGTTGCGGTTCGAAGCGCGGTAGCGCCACGCGAACACGAGCGTCAGGATGATGACGGGCACCACGACCAGCAGCATGGCCCACGTGGCCGTGAGGATGAGCGACTTCTCGGCCGCGCCCACGCTGCCCTTCGGGTCCAGCACGGCGAAATTGCCGCTGCACCCCGCAAGAGAAACGAGCAGCCCGCTGCCGAGGGGGATTAACCACCTTTTAAAGGCTTTTCTGTCTTTCATGTTTGCCTGTTCTTCCGTTGTCCACCAAAACGCGAAACACCCAACACATTTGCATCGCAAATTCGCCACGCAAAATGCACCCGTATCGTATTCAGCGCGATTCTACGGAAAGCACCAATCTCAAAATTTGATCTTTGCTAAGGATTCGCGAGCGGGACAAAGCTCGCCCAGGCAAGCGCGACGGAAAGCCGCAATTATCTTTCTAATAGCTTTCATCTCGCAAACGACCACGGTGCGGCGGTTTCAGCGCGACACCCAGCGCGCGCGCAGGCAAAGGAGGGGATCGAAGCGATGCGCGGTGCGATCGATGAATTGTCAGAAAATATGCCAATTCATTCGAATTTCGACGTCGCTTTTATCCTGATTTTAATGTCATGACATGCCAATATTCAGACTTAAATAATCGGCTCATACGTCAATATTTCTCGACCACAGCTAATTGACTGAAATCAAATAATTGAATGTCAATTGATCCAATGTGCGCATTTGACGCATGTCATGGCGCACCGCGCGATCGACGTTTGCTCGGGCGCCCCGCCCCGAAGGTTTGTGCCCCCTTCGACCCCGCCGCTTGTTGGCGAAACCGATCGCTTGCGCTATCTTGATAGCCTATCCAAGCGCCGCAGCAAGATCGACCGCCACGCCCATGAATTCCGCTTCCAGTGCCTCGCCAAACCGCTCCGCCGACCAGCAGGAGATCCCCGAAAAGCCGGGCGACTCCTATGTGCAGTCGTTCGCGCGCGGGCTTTCGGTCATCCGCGCGTTCAACGCCGAGCATCCCGAGCAGACCTTGACCGACGTCGCCGCCGCCACGGGCCTCACGCGCGCCGGGGCGCGCCGAATTCTGCTCACGCTGCAAACGCTCGGCTACGTCGAAGCGGAGGGGCGGCTCTTTCGCCTCACTCCGCGCATTCTCGACCTCGGCTTCGCGTACCTCACGTCGATGCCGTTCTGGAATCTCGCCGAGCCGGTGATGGAAGCGCTTTCGCAGGAGGTGCACGAGAGCTGCTCGGCGGCCGTGCTCGACCGCACCGAGATCGTCTACGTGCTGCGCGTGCCCACGCACAAGATCATGACGATCAACCTCTCGATCGGCAGCCGCCTGCCTGCGTATTGCACCTCGATGGGGCGTGTGCTGCTCGCCTCGCTCGACGACGCCGCGCTCGACGAAACGCTCGGCTCCTCGCCGCTCTACGCGCATACGGCGCGCACGGTCACCGACGTCGGCGAACTCAAGAAGATCATCGCGCAGGTGCGCCAGCAGGGCTGGGCGATCGTCGATCAGGAACTGGAAGGCGGGCTCATCTCGATCTCCGCGCCCATTCGCAACCGGCAAGGCCGCGTGATCGCCGCGATGAACATCAGCGGCAACGCGCAGCGCACTTCCGCCAAGCAGATGGTGAAGACCTTCCTCGATCCGCTCCAGCAAGCCGCGGCGCGCGTGTCCGGCATGGTCGCGCGGCGCACCTGAAGGCGACTGTTCGCCGCTTCCCGCCACTTCTCGCAACTGAGCGCGCCGCCCGGCGCGCTCGAAGCCAGTTCAGGCGACCTCGGCAAACACCTGCACGAGCCAGTCCGCGAAAGCGCGCACGCGCAGCGACAGCTGGCGGTTCTGCGGATACAGCACCGAAACTGGCAACGGCGGCGGCGGGTGGTCAGGCAGCACCACGCAAAGCTCGCCGTTGGCGAGCAGTTCGCGCACGCGATAGCGCGGCACCTGCACGATACCGAGCCCCGCCAGCGCGCCCGACGTGTAGAGTTCCGCGCCATTCACGGCGACCGGACCCGGCAGCGTCACGTTGACAACACCTTCGGGTGTCGTGAATTCGAGCGGAAGTGCACGGCCCGTAGCCGGCGAAACATAGTTCACGGCCCGATGACCTGCGCGGCCAGGATGTTCCGTGCGTGTGCCCGCGAGCGCCTCGATCGACTCCGGGTCGCCGTGCCGTTCAAGGTACGCGGGGCTCGCACAGGTCACCTGCTCGAGCAGCGCCACGCGCCGCGCGATCATCGACGAGTCGGCCAGCTCGCCCGCGCGCAGCACGCAGTCCACGCCCTCGCGCACGAGATCGACAAAGTGGTCGCCCGAGCCGATAAAAAGCTCGATGCGCGGGTAGCGCGCGAGAAAGTCGGGCAGGCGCGGCATCACGAAATACTGCGTGAGCGTGCCCTGCATGTTCACGCGCAAACGCCCCTGCGGATCGGTGTCGCGAAACGCCTCCTCGGTTTCCTCGAGGTCGGCGAGCAGGCGCATGCAGCGCTGGTAATAGGCGTCGCCGTCGAGCGTCGGCTTCACCTGGCGCGTGGTGCGCTCGAGCAGGCGCACGCCCAGGCGCGCTTCGAGACGCTTGATCGAATTGGTGACCGTCGCGCGCGGCAGGTTCAGATCCTCGGCCGCCTGCGTGAAGCTGCGGCGGTCGACGATGCGCGTGAAAATCTGCATCTCCTGGAAACGGTCCAAGGGCATTCTCGTTGAGTTCTCGGGTCGCCTGAATCTTCTCACGGCAACCGCACCCAACCAAAAATCCCCCAGCCCGGTCGAGCCCTTAAGCGGCTGTTAAGCGCGGCGCTGGCTACCCCGCCGCCGCCTGCCGCACGAGTTCGACGAACGCCTCGCCCGCTTCCTCCAGATGCCCGGAGTTGTCGATACGCGCGAACGCCGCGCCCGCCGGCACCTCGAACGGCGCGCGCCGCGCGAGGCGCGCCGCAACCTGCTCGGGCGTTTCGCGCGCGCGGGAAGCGAGGCGCGCGGCCAGCACGTGCTGCGCGGCTTCGATATGCACGAGCGTCATGCGCGGGTAGCGCTCGAACGCCTCGCCAGCGTAGGCACGCGAGCCGTTCACCACGACGGTGCAGCCAAGCGCCATCCACTGGTCGATCTCGACGCCCACGCCGTAGTGCAATGCATGGCTGCGCCATTGCAGCGCGAAGAGGCCGCGCTGCGAGCGCGCCTCGAACTCGGTTTCGGTGAGCGCGACGTGGTTCTCGCCGCCGCTGTCCTCGCGCGTGATGTAGCGATGCGCAAACACGACGTCCTGACCGGACAGGCGCTCGCGCGCGTACCGCAGCAGCGTGTCCTTACCCGCGCCCGAAGGCCCCATGACGTAGATCAGACCGCCCTTCATGCGCGCTCCCCCGCGAACGGCAGGCGGCGCCACAGCACGAACGGCGCGCCCGGCTCGGGTTCGACGAAGAGCGCCGCGCCCTGCACCGGCAGCGGGCCGGCATCGCGCATCCGCGTGTTCCAGGCATCGACGAGTTGTGCGCACGTTTGCGCGTCGTTCAGCGAATCGGATAGCGTCATGTGAAAGCGGAATTCTTCGAACACGTACGGGTAGCCCCACGCTTCGACGTACGCGCGCTGGCGCGACGTGAGCGGCGCGTCCAGGCGCTTCGCAAGTTCGGCGGGCGTTTGTGGAGCGCGCAGCGAACCGAGCGCGCGCAGTGCGTTGGCTGCCAGTTCGCGCAGTGCGGCTTCGCCGGCGTCGTCGGCGGGGCGCAGCGCCACGAAGCGGCCGAGCAACGCCGCTTCGACGTGGGCTTCGAAGCGCGCCTGCTCCTGCGCCCACTGCTGCGCGGCGGCAAGGAGCGCCGTGGGCGTCACGCCTCGCGACAGACGGAATGGCGGCACAAGGGTGCCGTGCCAGCCATAGCGGCGTGGCGCGACCGAGAGCGTTTCCAGCGGCTGCGGCAAGCCGGTGAGCCACGGCGGCGGCGCGAGGGTGTCGCCCGTTTCCGGATCGCGGCCAAGCCACGCGCAGCCCGCCTGCCACCACGCCGACTCGCGCGGCGGCGCATAGTAAAGCGCGAAGCGCGCGGCTTCGCTCCAGGCTTCGTGCAGCACGCTCATAGGTCGTGCTCCACCATCAGCTGCACGCGGTCGGCGGCGAAGTGCGTGACGCCGTACTTGATCGGCACGCCATCGAGATCGACGTCGACGTTCTCGACCCACAGCACCGGCTGCTGCCGGTTGATGTTCAGGCGGCGCGCCACTTCGGCATCGGGCAGCACGCTGCCAATACGGCTCCACTTGCGCAGATAGTCCGTCACGCCGTATTCGGCGAGCGCCTTCGACGTACTGTCGACACGTTCCATGACGACGGGCAGATCGGCGAAGCGCGCGGCGGGATACCAGCTGCGCGCATACGTGAGCGGCACGCCGTCCGACTCGTGCAGCGTTTCGAGCCGGTACACGAGCGCGCCCGCGCGCAGCCCGAGCGCCTTGGCGACCGTGGGGTCCGCCTTGCCGCGCGACGACGCGAGAAGCTTGCCCGCCGCCGCATGCTGATGACGCTTCAGATTCTCCGTAAAGCGCGTGCGCTTGCCGATGGTGTAATCGATTGCGCCGGGCTGCACGAAGGTGCCGCGCCCCTGCTCCACGCTCACGAGGCCCAGCGCCGCGAGGCCCAGCATCGCGCGCCGCACCGTGTGGCGGTTCACGTCGAAGCGGCGCGCAAGCTCGCCCTCGCTAGGCAGCCGGCCGTCTTCGCCGAAGCCCTTCGCAGCGATCTCCGCCGCGAGGATCTGTTCGATCTGCCGCCACACCGCCACCCCCGCGCCGCGCTCAAGCAGGCTCGACGGCGCCTCGTCGTTCGATGTCATGGTGCTGTCATTCCTCTCGGTTCCAATAGCGTTTTGTGCATTGTAGTGCGCAGGGCGTGATGGAAATATGAAAACCTCCGTTGCGCTCGCGTTGGACGACTGTACCACTAAACGTCTAGACGTTTAGATGAATAGATGGTTCAATCGATGTGCAGACCCGGGCTGTTCGCCAGGCGCAGTTGCCATGTCCGTTCTCACCCGTTCACGACACAGGAACTCCGATGAACGCTTCCTCCACCCCATCCTCCGCGACGGCCACCCGGCGCGCATGGATGGCCGTTCTCGCGCACACCCCGCGCGCCGAGCTTGAAGCGGCGCTCAGCGACGCGCTCGCCGGTGCACCCGAGCCCGCTTTCGACTGGCTGCGTCCGCCACAAACCGGACTCGCCATGGTCCGCGGGCGCATTGGCGGCACCGGCGACGCCTTCAATCTGGGCGAAGCCACCGTCACGCGCGCCACGCTGCGCCTGCGCGCCTCAAACGCCAATGGCATTGAAGGCGCCGATGCCAATGCGCCCGGCCCGGTCGGCGTGGCCTGCCATCTGGGCCGCGATAAACGCCGCGCCGAGCTGGCCGCGCTCGCCGACGCGCTGCTGCAGCTGCCCGCACGCCACGACCAGTTGCGCGTGCAGCTGATCGAACCGCTCGCGGCGCGCCTCGCCGCACGACGCGACGCACGCCGCGCCGACGCCGCCAGCACGCGGGTCGAGTTCTTCACGATGGTTCGAGGTGATGCATGAGCAACGAACGCAATGCCATGACGCCCGATTTGCTCGCGGCGCTCGCGCCCGGCTTCGGCGATCCCGTTCACGACACGCAGACCGTGTTCCGCACACTGCTCGACGCGCTCGCGCGCCCCGGCACGATCGGCGTCATCGAAACGCCGCTGCCCGCGGCCACGGCGGCGAATGCCTCGCCCGCGCGCGCCGGCCTCGCCGCCTTCGCCTCGCTGCTCGCACTCGCGGACTACGCGACGCCGGTCTGGCTCGCCCAGCCCGACGCCGCGCTCGCAGCCGCGCTGCGCTTTCACGCAGGCGCGCCGTTTGCGCAGGAAGCGCGCGAAGCCGCGTTCGCCTACGTTCATAACGCGGCCGCGCTGCCGCCGCTCGAAGCCTTCGCGTGCGGCACGCCCGAATCGCCGGAGCAGTCGGCCACCGTGTTCGTGCGCGTCGATTCGCTCACGGGCGGCGCGCCGCTCACGCTGCGCGGCCCTGGCATCGAAACGACCTGCAGCATCGCGCCCGCCGGCCTGCCCGAGCGCTTCTGGCGCGAACGCGCCGCCCTCGCACCGCACTTCCCGTGCGGCATCGACTTCTATCTCGTGTGTGGCGACCGTCTGATGGGCCTGCCGCGCACCACACTCGTGGAGATGCACTGATGTACGTCGCCGTCAAAGGAGGGGAACGCGCGATCGAAGCGTCGTGGCGTCTGCTCGACGAAGCACGCCGCGGCGACACGCGCGTGCCCGAGCTGAGCGTTGCGCAGATCCGCGAACAGATGCGCCTCGCCGTGGCGCGCGTGATGGCCGAAGGTTCGGTCTACGACGAAGAACTCGCCGCGCTCGCGATCAAGCAGGCAGCAGGCGATCTCGTCGAAGCGATCTTCTTGCTGCGCGCCTATCGCACCACGCTGCCGCGCTTTGGCTATACGCAACCGGTCGAAACGGAAAACATGGTGGTGGAGCGCCGCATTTCCGCGACCTTCAAGGATGTGCCCGGCGGCCAGGTGCTCGGCGCGACCTACGACTACACGCAGCGCCTGCTCGACTTCGCGCTGCTGGCCGAAGGCGACAGCGCGGAGACCGCCACGCCCGAGGCGCCGCGCGCAACGCCGCCCGCAGAGGCCATGCCGCGCGTGGTCTCGCTGCTCGACAAGGAAGGCCTGATCGAACAGGAAACGCGCTCGCCGCAAGCGCGCGAACCCGGCGACCTCTCGCGCGAGCCGCTGGCGTTTCCTGCCGATCGCACCGTGCGCCTGCAGAATCTCGCCCGCGGCGACGAGGGTTTCCTGCTCGCGATGGGCTATGCCACGCAGCGCGGCTACGCGCATTCGCACCCGTTCGCGGGCGAGATCCGTTTTGGTTCGGTCTGCGTAGAAATGATGCTGGACGAACTCGATGAGCCCGTCGAAATGGGCGAGATCGATCTGACCGAGTGCCAGATGATCAACCAGTTCGCGGGCGCGAAAGACGTGCCGCCGCAATTCACGCAAGGCTATGGCCTCGCGTTCGGGCACGCGGAGCGCAAGGCCATGGCGATGGCGCTCGTCGACCGCGCGCTGCGCGCCGAGGAGCTGGGCGAGACGATCGCCTCGCCGACTCAGGACATCGAATTCATGCTCTCGCACAGCGACAACGTGGAAGCCTCGGGCTTCGTTCAACACCTGAAGCTGCCGCACTACGTAGATTTTCAGGCGGAGCTGGAACTCGTGCGCAAGCTGCGCGCACAGCACGAAAGCGGCGCCGATGTCGACGCCGAAGCGCAAAACAAGGAGGCCGCATGAACGCGCCCGATACCTTGCAATCTCCCGCAGCCGAACTCGCGTCGCACGAAACACAGGCCGTCTCGGGCTATAACTTCGCGTACCTCGACGAGCAGACCAAGCGCATGCTGCGCCGCGCGCTGCTCAAGGCCGTGGCCGTGCCGGGCTACCAGGTGCCGTTCGCCTCGCGCGAAATGCCGCTGCCGTATGGCTGGGGCACGGGCGGCATTCAGGTGACGGCGGCGATCATCGGCGCGAAGGACACGCTCAAGGTCATCGACCAGGGCTCGGACGACACCACGAACGCCGTGAACATCCGCCGCTTCTTCGCGCGCACCACGGGCGTGGCCACCACGCGCCGCACGAGCGAGGCGTCGATCGTCCAGACGCGGCACCGCATTCCCGAAACGCCGCTCACCGACAAGCAAATCCTCGTGTACCAGGTGCCGATGCCCGAGCCGCTGTTCCGCCTGGAGCCGCGCGTGGCCGAATGCAAGAAACTGCATGCGCTCGCCGACTATGGCCTCATCAGCGTGAAGCTTTACGAGGACATCGTGCAGCACGGCAGTATCGCCACCACGTACGACTACCCGGTCACGGTGAATGGCCGCTATCTCACGTCGCCCTCGCCGATTCCGAAGTTCGACAACCCCAAGCTCCATATGAACGCCGCGCTGCAGTTGTTCGGCGCGGGCCGCGAGCGCCGCATCTACGCGATTCCGCCGTACACGCCGGTAAAGAGCCTCGACTTCGACGACCATCCATTCGAAGTGCAGCGCTGGGAGCATGCATGCGCGCTGTGCGGCTCGCGCGAAAGCTTCCTCGACGAGATGATCGTCGACGACGCGGGCAAGCGCATGTTCGTGTGCTCGGACAGCGACTACTGCCACGACCGCCGCGAAGATCTCGATGCGCACGCAACGAACGAAGCAGGAGAAAACGCATGACGCCGCTGCTAAGCGCAAGATCGCTCACGAAGCAGTACGGCGGCCGAAACGGCTGCCGCGACGTGAGCTTCGACCTGTATCCCGGCGAGGTGCTGTGCATCGTCGGCGAATCGGGCTCGGGCAAGACCACGCTGCTCAACGCGCTCGCGCTGTGCACGGAGTCCGACTCGGGCACGCTGCACTACACGAACTCGAATGGCGAAACGCTCGACCTGCGCACGCTTTCCGAGCCGCGCCGGCGCCTGCTAGCGCGCACCGAATGGGGCTTCGTGCAGCAGAATCCGCGCGACGGCCTGCGTGCCGGCGTTTCCGCGGGCGCCAATATCGGCGAGCCTTTGATGGCCGTGGGCGCGCGCCACTACGGGCAGATCCGCCACACGGCGCAGCAATGGATGCAGCGCGTGGAGCTGGACGCCCAGCGCATCGACGACTTGCCCTCGGCGTTTTCGGGCGGCATGCAGCAGCGCCTGCAAATCGCGCGCAACCTCGTCACGGGGCCGCGCCTCGTCTTCATGGACGAACCCACGGCCGGTCTCGACGTGTCCGTGCAGGCGCGCCTGCTCGACCTGCTGCGCACGCTCACGAGCACGCTGCATCTTTCGGTGCTGATCGTCACGCACGACATTGGCGTGGCGCGCCTGCTCGCGCATCGCTTGATGGTGATGCAAGGCGGCACGGTGGTCGAATCGGGCCTGACCGACCAGGTGCTGGACGACCCGCAACATCCCTATACGCAGACGCTGGTGGCCTCCGTGCTGCCGGTCTAGGATGATCGACATGACTTTCACTTCATCATCGGCTGAATCGTCGGCGGCGCGCGAAGGCCGCGGCACGCGCGCGTTCATCGAACGCCCCGCGCTCATGCTGCGCGCCGAAGACGTGCGCAAGACCTTCACGCTGCACGGCCAGGGCGGCATCGGCATCGAAGCGCTCGCAGGCGTTTCGCTCGACGTGGAGCGCGGCGAATGCATCGTTCTGGTCGGACCGTCGGGCGCGGGCAAGAGCACGTTTTTGCGCTGCCTGTACGGCAACTATCTCGCAAGCGGCGGCTCGATCGCCATCCGCGACGAGGGCGCGCCGCTCGAGCATCTGGAAATCACGGGCGCAGCGCCTCATGACATCCTGCGCCTGCGCCGCAACGTGGTGGGCTACGTGAGCCAGTTTTTGCGCGTGATTCCGCGCGTGAGTGCGCTCGACCTCGTGGCCGCGCCGCTCGTTTCGCGCGGTGTGGAGGAAGACGAAGCGCGCGAGCGCGCGCAAACTCTGCTTGCACGCCTGAACGTGCCGCAGCGCCTCTGGCCGCTCGCGCCCGCCACGTTCTCGGGCGGCGAGCAGCAGCGCGTGAACATCGCGCGGGGCCTGATCGCGCAGCACCGCGTGCTGCTGCTCGACGAACCCACGGCCTCGCTCGACGCGGAAAATCGCGAAGTCGTCGCGAGCCTGATTGGCGAGGCGCGCGAGCGCGGCGCGGCGATCGTCGGCGTGTTCCACGACGAGGACACGCGCGCGCGCGTCGCCACACGCGTGCTCGAACTCACCGCGCCGCGCGCGAGCGCAAACGATGCGCCGCTCACCGCTGCAGCCTGAATACCGCCTGAACGGCACCAACCGATATCTGATACGGAGCCTGACGATGTTGATCAAAAACGCTCGCATCGTGACGCGAGACGAAGTTTTCACCGGCACGCTAAGCGTGGAAGACGGCAAGATCCGCGACATCTCGCGCGGCTCGACCGCCGCGAGCGAAGCCGAAGACTGGGAAGGCGACTTCCTGCTGCCCGGCCTCGTCGAACTGCACACCGACAACCTGGAAAAGCACCTCGCGCCGCGCCCCGGCGTGCACTGGAACACCGACGCCGCATTCGTCATTCACGACGCGCAGATCGCGGCCGCCGGCATCACCACGGTATTCGACGCGCTCGCCATCGGCACGCGCCTCGCCGTGGGCGTGCGCGGCCGCGACGTGCAGCTTGCGAGCGCCAACGCCCTCAAGCGCTTTTCCGAGCGCAACCTGCTGCGCGCGGAGCACTTCCTGCATCTGCGCTGCGAAATCGCCACCGAAGACGTGATCGAGCTATTCGACACGCTCAGCGGCCACCCGCTGCTGCGCCTCGCCTCGGTGATGGACCACACGCCGGGCCAGCGCCAGTGGCACGACCGCGAGCAGTGGCGCAAATTTCAGGAGCGCCACGGCAAGTGGACCGACGAGCAAACGAACACCATGCTCGCCGAAATGGCCACTGAGCAGGAGCGCTACGCCGACGCGCACCGTCTCGAGATCGTGCAGCGTTGCCGCGCGCGCGGCATCCCGCTCGCGAGCCACGACGACACGCTCGTGGAGCACGTCGAGCAAGCCGCCGCCGAAGGCATCGTGCTCGCCGAATTCCCGACCACGCGCGTCGCCGCCGAGGAAGCGAAAAAGCGCGGCATCGCGACGATCATGGGTGCGCCGAATGTCGTGCGCGGCGGCTCGCACTCGGGCAACGTCTCGGCGCTGGAACTGGCGCAGGCCGACCTGCTCGATATCCTCTCTTCCGACTACGTGCCGTCGAGCCTCCTGACCGCCGCGTTCGACCTCGTGACCAAGGCAGACTGGACGCTGCCGCGCGCGCTCGCCACGGTCTCGTGGGAACCCGCCAGCAAGTCGGGCCTGCACGACCGCGGCGCGATCGAGCCGGGCCTGCGCGCGGACTTCGTGCGCGTGACCATGCTCGACACGCTGCCCGTGCCGCGCGCGACGTGGCGCGCAGGTGTGCGCGTGGTCTGACGGAGTTGACGCGGTGCAGCCGCTCGATCTGCTGCACCGCGACAAAAACGGCGCGCCGGTTGGCTTCATCCAGACCGAAAGCCGACGGCGCGCCATCGATTCGATTTCAATCTCCCTTCATATCGTTGACGACGCCGCGCTCACGCCGCCTCGCATTCCTCCGACTGTTGCGGCCGAGCATCGTGCAACCCCTCTAAAGCGCCTCGCAACGGCCCGCCCGTACTGGCTCGTACGCCTTATCCCACAAGGCTTTGCGTTAAATCGTACAAGCGCACGGGCGTACACTTAGCGGGTCACTTTCCCGCTATCCGGTATTACACTAGCGACGCAGCAATTTTGACCTGGTAAGCTTGCCGCGCTTTGCTGGCTGCAGGCTGGCGGGTCCAACAATAATCCAGCGCGAGCCGCGCCGGAAAATGCGCCTTGGCGGCACGACCGCACGCGGCGCGCCCTGAACCATCTCGAGGAGTACCCATAGTGAAGAAACTGCTTGCCACCCTCTCGGTTGCCCTGCTCGCCGTCTCGGCCGGCGTCGCCCACGCGAAGGACTGGTCCACCGTGCGTTTCGGCGTCGACGCCAGCTACGCACCGTTCGAATCCAAAGCACCCGATGGCAAGCTGGTCGGCTTCGACATCGACCTCGGCAACGAAATCTGCAAGCGCCTGAACGCCAAGTGCGTGTGGGTCGAGCAAGACTTCGACGGCATGATCCCGGGCCTGAAGGCCAAGAAGTTCGACGGCGTGCTCTCGTCGATGACGATCACCCCGCAGCGCGAGCAGCAGATCGCCTTCTCGGCGAAGCTGTTCAACACGCCGACGCGCCTCGTCGCCAAGAAGGGCTCGAGCCTCGCGCCGAGCGCTGACTCGCTCAAGGGCAAGTCGGTTGGCGTCGAACAAGGCACGATCCAGGAAACCTATGCCAAGGAAAACTGGGCACCGAAGGGCGTGAACGTCGTTCCTTACCAGAACCAGGACCAGGTCTATGCCGACCTGATCTCGGGCCGTCTGGACGCAGCGCTGCAGGATGAAGTGCAAGCGGATCTGGGCTTCCTGAAGACCCCGCGCGGCGCTGGCTTCCAGTTCGCCGGCAAGGAAATCCCGACGGGCGCCGCCGCTATCGGCCTGCGCAAGGAAGACGCCGACCTGAAGACGAAGATCGACAAGGCGATCGCCGACATGATCAAGGACGGCACGTACAAGAAGATCGAAGCCAAGTACTTCGACTTCGACGTGTACGGCGGCTAAGCACCCTAAGCACCGCATCGCGCCGGCGCTGCATCACGGCGCACGAAGCCCGGACTAGCGTCCGGGTTTTTTCTTTTGCGGATTTTTATTTCGGATTCCGTATTTTATGGGCGATGCCGGACATGCGCTCAGGCGGGCTGGTTCCGGCGCCGCGCTGAATCGGCTAAGATCGGTCTACGGCCCCTGCGTGTTCCTGCGGGGCCACATTCACTCCAACACCTTTTGCGGGCCGACGCGCCTCGCGCATTCATCATGCAAACCCGAAACCACCCGTTGATCGCGCCCGCCCTCGGTACCGCGCGGGAACTTGTCAGTTTCCACTACGGCAAAGCCGGCGCTAACCAGAAGGTCTACATCCAGTCCTCGCTGCACGCCGACGAGCTGCCGGGCATGCTCGTCTCGTGGGCGCTGCGCCGCAAGCTCGCGGAGCTGGAAGCCGCGGGCCGCCTGCGCGGCGAAATCGTGATCGTGCCGGTGCCCAACCCCGTGGGCCTGAATCAGCACTGGCTCGGGCACATGATCGGCCGCTTCGAATCGAACACGGCGCAGAACTTCAACCGCAATTTCCATGAGCTCACCGCGCTCGTGATGCCCAATATCGAGGCGCGTCTCGGCTCCGACGAAGCCGCGAACCGTACGGCCATCCGCGCGGCCATGGGTGAAGCGCTGGCCACGCAGCAGCCGAAGACCGAACTCGATTCGATGCGGCTCGCGCTCCAACGCCTTTCGTACGACGCCGACATCGTGCTGGACCTGCATTGCGACTGGGAAGCCGCCATGCACATTTACACGAACCCCGAGCTGTGGCCCGATGTCGAACCGCTCGCGCGCTATCTCGACGCGAAGGCGTCGCTCCTCGCGCTCAACTCGATCGGCAATCCGTTCGACGAGATTCACAGCTTCTGCTGGTCGGAGCTGCGCGAACATTTCGGCAAGCGCTATCCCATTCCGTACGGCTCGATTTCGGTCACGGTAGAGCTGCGCGGCCAGCGCGACGTTTCGCACGAGCTCGCCGAACACGACGCCCAGGCCATCGTCGACTATCTGATCGGGCGCGGCGTGATCGAAGGCACGGCGGCGCCGCTGCCGCCGCTCGCCCATGCGGCCACGCCGCTCGCGGGCACGGAGCCGATCGTGGCGCCTGCCAGCGGCGTGCTCGTGTTCCGCGTGGATTGCGGCACGTGGGTGGAGCGGGGCGCGGCAATTGCCGATGTCATCGACCCGCTCGCCGACACCGTGACAACGCTGCATGCGGGCGTGAGCGGCGTGATGTACGCACGCCACAGCGCGCGCTTCGCGACGGCCGGCATGGAGGTCGCACGCATTGCCGGTGAAAAGCCCATTCGCAGCGGCTCGCTCCTCTCGCTGTAACGGCAACGCCTTACCGTAAAAGGGCTCGCACCACCGGTGCGAGCCCTTTTTTCATGAGCTTTCCCCGTTATTTCAATTATTTCGGATAGCTAATTTCAAACTTCCATGAATCGATGGCAATCAGCCATGTAAAGCGCGCATTGATCGGCCGTTAATGCGTTCTTGAGATTAATCAATTCCAACTTGAAGCCAGATTCAAAAGATCGATTAACCCGGCAAATAGAAGAAAGCTTAGAAAAAAATTTTATATGGCCGAATGCCGCAATCCGGCCTTTCAAATTGACAGGAAAATCGGCCGCGAACCCAGTATTGGCGGGCCTCATGCGCCGTTCTTCCCGCGCGCAAGCCGTGTGTCGCATCCACACAACAGAACGACGACAATTTCCCTACAAAGCCTTACTGTCACATTCCTTTCGTTGTCGACCCTTAAATTGCAGCCCGTCGCATTGACCGGCCCATAAGAGGCTGGAGTAGTCATCTTTCCTTTACCCGGAGAAACAGTTGAAAAAGAAAATTCTGACCACCGCTATTCTTGCCTCGATTGCAGGCGTTGCCCACGCACAAAGCAGCGTGACGCTGTACGGCGTGATCGACGCGGGTGTGAACTACATCAGCAACGTGAAGAATGCGACGAACGGCAGCTCGCATCAGTTCTCGTATGGTGACGGCGTAGCTCAAGGCAGCCGTTGGGGCCTGCGCGGCACGGAAGACCTGGGCGGCGGCCTGAAGGCGATCTTCGTGCTCGAAAACGGCTTCAACAGCGGTAACGGCACGGCTGGCCAGGGCGGCGCGATGTTCGGCCGTCAAGCGTTCGTCGGTCTGACGCAATCGAACATCGGTTCGCTGACGTTCGGCCGTCAATACTCGTTCAACACGGACATTCTCGGCTCGCAGTACTCGACGGGTGGCAACACGGTTTCGGGTAACTGGGCCTACCACTTCAACGATATCGACCAGCTGACCTCGAGCCGCATCAACAATGCGGTCAAGTTCCAGAGCGTGAACTTCTCGGGCTTCACGTTCGGCGGTCTGTATGGCTTCTCGAACTCGACCTCGTTCGCCGGCGCACCGGCAACGGGCACGACGGCCAACCCGGTCGCCGGCTCGTCGCGCGCATACAGCTTCGGCGCGAACTACGGCTACGGCCCGTTCAGCCTCGGCGCTGCGTACACGAACATCACGTACCCGGGCCAGACCACGCCGTCGACGACGACGACGATCGCCAACGTGCCGCAGGGCACGCTGCGCGACCTGCGCTCGTTCGGCGTGGGTGGCCGCTACATCGTCGGCCCGGCAACGCTGTGGGCCCTGTGGACCAACACGCTGCTCTCGCCGATCGCCGGTTCGTCGACGCTCTACAACGCGTACGAAGCAGGCGGCAAGTACGCCTTCACGCCGGCTCTGTCGGCAGGCCTTGGCTACACGTACTCGCGCACCTCGGGCAGCCAGACGGCTCACTGGAACCAGGTCAACGCATCGCTTGACTACGCGCTCAGCAAGCGCACCGACGTGTACGGCCTCGTGTCGTACCAGGACGCGTCGGGCACGCTCGCGAACGGCCAGAAGGTTCAGGCGCAGATCGGCGACTCGGGCTCGAACATTTTCCAGCCGTCGGGCACGGGTTCGCAGGATCAAGTCGCGGTTCGCGTCGGTATCCGCCACAAGTTCTAAGCAACAGCGGCAGCCGGCGGCTCATCCCGCCGGCTCTGCTCGGCGCGCCGCAGCGCACGCTGCACGCCGCGCCTTACCGGACGGGGCATCCCTTGGGATGCCCCGCTTTTTTTTGGTTCATCGCAGTTCTGCCGCGGCGCAAGGGCAAAACCGGCGGGCGCTGGACGCCCTTCGTCACGCCTTCTTGACGAACTCCGACTTGAGGCTCATCGCGCCAAAGCCGTCTATCTTGCAATCGATATCGTGGTCGCTGTCCACCAGGCGGATATTCTTCACTTTGGTGCCCATCTTGATCACGCCACCGGAACCCTTGAGTTTCAGGTCCTTGATGACCGTGACGGTATCGCCGTCCTGAAGGACATTGCCCGCCGAGTCGCGATACACCCTGCCCGCCGTTTCGGCCGGCGCGGCGGCTTGCCGCGACCATTCGTGCGCACACTCCGGGCAGATGTAGACGTCGCCATCTTCGTAGGTGAACTCGGAATTGCATTTCGGACAGCGTGGCAATGCGCTCATGGTGAATCCCTGGTGCCGACTTGGGCAATAAAAGCGCGCAAGTATAGCGGCTGGCCATGCGTGCGGCCTGCGACGTTATGCCCGCCACGGCCCCACCCTGGCCCCGCTTCTGGTACGCTGCGCTCTCTCACCTCGCAGCTATCGAACCGATGGAACTCCCTTTCAACGAAGCCGCCGTCTCGGTCACGCGCAACGCGCTCTCCGCAGCCGGCCAGGTCTTCCCCATGCGCGACATCGAAGACGTGCGCATCGTCATCGGGCGGCGCAGCCGCGCCGTGCCCGTCGCGATCAGCCTCGTCGGTGCCGCCGGCGCTGTCGTGGGCGGCGTGCTCGGCTCGGCGGCCGGTCTCGCGTGCGGCGTGATGGTGATCGTGGTGGGCTGGCTCGCGTGGCTCTGGCAAGAGGCCATCCATCGGCTCTATGTCGTGACGGGCGGAGAATCGCGCGAGGCAGTCACGAGCCTCGACCCGGCATTCCTCGAACGCGTGGTCGAGGCAGTACGCATCGCCAAGGCCGCACAAGCGGCCCAGGCCGAAGGCGGCACGACGCGGCCAACGGCGCCCTGATTCTGCCGGTGGCACGGCAGACCTGCCCCTCACTCCATCTCGATCGATTTCACGTGCCAGATATCGCGGGCGTACTCCGCGATCGCACGGTCCGATGAGAATTTTCCCATTCCCGCCACGTTTTCGATCGCGCTCGCGGTCCACGCCGGCACGTCCATGAAGCGCTGGTCGGCGGCTTCCTGGGCCTCGATGAACGCCGAGTAGTCGGCCAGCACGAGGTAGTGGTCGCCCCAGTCCACGAGTGTGTGGAAGATATCCGTGTAGCGCGCCGTATCTTGCGGCGAAAAGAAGCCCGTGCGGATCTGGTCGAGCGCGCGGCGCAACTCGGCGTTTTCCTCGTAGACCTGGCGCGGCCGGTAGCCCGCGCAACGCAACTGGTCGACCTGATCGGACGTGTGCCCGAAGATGAAGATGTTGTCCTGCCCCACGGCCTCGCCGATCTCGATGTTCGCACCGTCCAGCGTGCCCATCGTGAGCGCGCCGTTGAGCGCGAGCTTCATGTTGCCGGTGCCCGACGCTTCGGTGCCCGCCGTCGAGATCTGCTCCGAAAGGTCCGCCGCGGGTATCAGCATTTCGGCCACGCTCACACCGTAGTTCGGCACGAACACCACCTTGAGGCGATCGCCCACCACGGGATCGTTGTTGATCTTCGCGGCCACGTCGTTGATCAGGTGAATGATCATCTTCGCCATGCGGTAGGCCGAGGCGGCCTTGCCCGCGAACAGCACGACGCGCGGCACCCAGTCGCGCTCCGGCGCTTCCAGAATGCGGTTGTAGCGTGTGATCACGTGCAGCACGTTGAGCAACTGACGCTTGTACTCGTGAATGCGCTTGACCTGCATGTCGAACAGCGCGTCGGGATTGAAGACAATGCCCGTGCGCTGCAACGCGCGGTGTGCGAGGCGCACCTTGTTGCTGCGCTTGGCCGCGCGGAACGCGGCTTCGAACGCGGCATCGCCACGCAGCTTGCGCAGCGCGCCCAATTCGAAGAGATCGCTGCGCCAACGCGGCCCGATCGCTTCGTCCACGAGGTGCGCGAGTGGCGGGTTCGCCTGCGCGAGCCAGCGGCGCGGCGTGATGCCGTTGGTCACATTCGTGAAGCGGTCGGGAAAAAGGCGCGCGAAGTCGGCGAAGATATCGCGCGTCATCAGTTGCGAGTGCAACTTCGAGACGCCATTCACCTTTTGGCTCGCCACGATCGCGAGATAGGCCATGCGCACGCGGCGCTGGCCGTATTCGTCCACGAGCGAGATGCGGCGGATCTGGTCGAGATCGTGCGCGCCGCGGTCGCTCGCTTCGCGCAGGAACGCCGCGTTGATGTCGAAGATGATTTCGAGGTGGCGCGGCAGCAAACGCGCCAATAGTTCGACGTCCCAGGTTTCCAGCGCTTCGGGCATCAGCGTATGGTTGGTGTACGAGAACACGCGGCGCACGTGGGCCATCGCATCGTCCCACGGCAGATGATGCACGTCCACGAGCAGGCGGATCAATTCAGGAATCGCCAGCACCGGGTGCGTGTCGTTCAGGTGCACCGCGACCTTTTCGGAGAAGCGCCCGAACGTGCTGTGTGTGCGCAGGTAGCGGCGAATCAGGTCCTGCATCGTCGCCGAGACGAAGAAATACTCCTGGCGCAGGCGCAACTCGCGCCCGGCCATCGTCGAGTCGTCGGGATAGAGCAGGCGCGAGACGTTCTCGGAGATGTTGCGCGCTTCCACGGCGCGCTGATAGTCGCCCTGGTTGAACGCCGAAAGATCGAGTTCTTCATCCGCGCGCGCGGACCACAGCCGCAGCGTGTTGGTCGCGCTCGTGGCGTAGCCGGGAATCACCGTGTCGTAGGCCATGGCGTTCACATGCTGCGTGTCGACCCACTCCACATGCCCGTTGCGCTGCAAGGTGCGGCCGCCAAAATGCACGGGGTACTGGACCTCGGGCCGCGGAAACTCCCAGGGGTTGCCGTAGCGCAGCCAGTAGTCAGGCGCTTCGACCTGCTCGCCGTTCACGATCTGCTGGCGGAACATGCCGTAGTCGTAGCGAATGCCATAGCCAAAGCCCGGAATGCCGAGCGTCGCCATCGAATCGAGAAAGCACGCCGCCAGCCGGCCGAGGCCACCGTTGCCGAGCGCGGCGTCGGGCTCGTAATCGAGCACGGTCTCCATGTCGACGCCCACACTCGCGAGCGCCTCTTTCATCTGCTCGTGAATGCCGAGTGCGATCAGCGCGTTCGAGAACGTGCGGCCGATGAGAAACTCCATCGACAGGTAATAGACGCGTTTGACGTCCTGATCGTACTGGCGGCGCGTGGTGATCATCCAGCGCTCGACGAGGCGGTCGCGCACGGCGAGCGCCGCGGCGTGCAGCCAGTCTTGCGGACGCGCCGTGACGGCGTCCTTGCCGACACCGTACATCAGGCGATTGGAGAGGGAACGGCGCAGCGCTTCGACGCTGCTTTGCAACTGATCGAACTCGAGACCGATGGCTGTCATCGACGACTCCTGTCGAAGAAGCAGAGCGTCCCAAAATGGTGCAGGACGCGCGGTTGTTCCGGGCCTGCGCCGCGCGGGGCGGAACGGGACGATGACGCATCGGCGTCGCGGCGCAAAAGGCCGGCACCGCTCGCCAGCGAGCGCAGATCAATTTGCAGAGTAGTGCATTTTCAAATCGTGTGCGGCGGCGCGCAAATCGCGCGCGGACGCTAGCCGCCCGGCAGGCGGAACCCGCCGACCGCCTCGATCCCTTGCCATGCGGACGGCTCCGCGCGCGCCGCGCGGCGGCACGCGTGCGCGCGACGGGACTGGCAGTTAGTTGCGATATGACGGCGCTCGATGGCATTTGACGACGATTGCGCGCGGCCCAAAGCCTTACAGTCACCCCACGCTCTGAAGCGTCTCCTGCAAAACCAGCCGGGCTCTGTAACAATCGCAAAGTTCGTCCGTGCGGCCCGCGCCGCAGCCTTCATCGTCCCACCCGCCCGAGACTGTCTTGTCCGAAACCCTTTCCGCGGCGCGCGAATCCCGCAATACCGGCCATTCCGAGCCCCCCGACGCGCCCATGTCCGCGAAGACCCGCCGCGCCATGGGCGCGGTGATGCTCGCCGTCGCGCTCGCCACGCTCGACACCGCCATCGCCAACACGGCGCTGCCCGCCATCGCCACCGATCTGCACGCGGCCCCCGCCGCCTCGGTGTGGATCATCAACGCGTACCAGCTCGCGATGGTCGCCACGTTGCTGCCGCTCGCGGCGCTCGGCGACATCATCGGCCACCGGCGCATCTATATCAGCGGCCTCGCGATCTTCACGGTCGCTTCGCTCGCCTGCGCGCTCGCGCCCACGCTCACCGCGCTCGCCGGCGCGCGCGTGCTGCAGGGGCTCGGTGCGAGCGCCATCATGAGCGTAAACACGGCGCTGATCCGGTTTCTTTACCCGCCGCACCGGCTGGGGCGCGGGCTCGGCATGAACGCGCTGGTCGTGGGCGTTTCGTTCGCCGTGGGCCCGACCATGGCATCGCTAATCCTCTCCGCGGGCACCTGGCCGTGGCTCTTCGCGATCAACGTGCCGCTCGGCGTGGTCGCGCTCGTGTTCGCGCTGCCGGCGCTGCCGCAAACGGCGCGCGGCAAGCACGCGTTCGATCCCGTCGCGGCGGTGCTCAACGTCATTACCTTCGCGGCGCTGATCTTCGCGCTCGGCGAAGCCGCGCAGCGCGCGCCCGGCGTCGAAGTGGCCATTGCCGCCGTCGTGGCGCTGGTGTTCGGCGCGCTGCTGATCCGACGTGAAGCCGGACATCCCGCGCCGATGCTGCCCGTGGATCTGTTCCGCCGGCCGGTATTCGCGCTTTCGTCGGTCACCGCGATCTGCTCGTTCGCGGCCCAGGGCCTCGCGTTCGTTTCGCTGCCGTTCTATTTCGAAACCGTGCTGATGCGCAGCCAGGTGGAGACCGGCTTCCTGATGACACCCTGGCCCGTGGTCGTGGCCGCCGCGGCGCCCATTGCGGGACGCCTCTCCGACCGCTATCCGCCGGGCCTGCTCGGCGCGATCGGTCTCGCGATCCTCTCGGCCGGCATGGCGTCGCTCGCGTTGCTGCCTGCGCACCCTTCGGTGACGGATATCGTCGTGCGCATGGCGATCTGCGGCGCGGGCTTCGGCTTTTTCCAGTCGCCCAACCTGCGGGCGATCATGGCGAGCGCGCCGCCCGAGCGCAGCGGCGGCGCGAGCGGCACCATCGCCGTCTCGCGTCTGCTCGGGCAGACCACCGGCGCGGCGTTGGTCGCGCTGTGCTTCGGGATCGTGGGCCGGCACGGCCCGACGCTCGCGTTGGGCCTTGGTTGCGCCTTTGCGGGCGCGGCGGCCATTGCGAGCGGGCTGAGGCTCTTCGCGCCCTCGCACCGGGCGGTGCAGGGCGGGTAATTCAGGTAGTGCAGGTAGTGCGTGCGATGCAGCCCGCTGAGGCCTGAGGCAAAGACGCGCTGGTGAAGCGCGCCTTTGCGAGCCGATCTATCGGCTCAGCGCGCGAAGTAACCCTTCACCGCCGCCACGAACGTATCGATATCGGCGGCCGTGACGTCGAGGTGCGTCACGAAGCGCGACGCGTACAGCATCTGCGTGAGGATGCCGCGCTCCTTCAGATACGCCTCCAGGGGCGCGCAGTGCTCCTGCGGGAACTGCACGAACACCATGTTCGTGGCTTGCGACATGACCTTGACCTGATCGATCTGCGCGAGACCGGCGGCAAGACGCGCGGCGTTCGCGTGGTCGTCGGCCAGACGCGCAACGTTGTGATCGAGCGCGTAAAGGCACGCGGCCGCGAGCACGCCCGACTGGCGCATCCCGCCGCCCAGCACCTTGCGCCAGCGATGCGCGGCGTCGATGAGCGCGCGGCTGCCCACCAGCACCGACCCCACCGGCGTGCCCAGGCCCTTCGAAAAGCAGATCGACACCGAGTCGAAGCCCGCCGTGAGCGCCTCGAGCGGCTGGCCCGAAGCGACCGCCGCGTTGTACACGCGCGCGCCGTCGAGGTGCGTGGCAAGCCCGCGCTCATGCGCGAGCTGCGTGGCCTTCGCGACGTAATCCGCCGGCAGCACCTTGCCGCCGATGGTGTTTTCGAGCGCGAGCAGGCGCGTACGCGCGAAGTGGTCGTCGAACGGCTTGATCGCGGCGGCGATGCGTTCGAGCGGGATCGAACCGTCTTCGGCGTTGTCGAGCGGCTGCGGCTGGATGCTGCCCAGCACGGCCGCGCCGCCGCCCTCGTACTTATAGGTGTGCGCCGCCTGGCCGACGATGTACTCGTCGCCGCGCGCGCAATGCGCCATCAGCGCGGCGAGGTTGCTTTGCGTGCCGCTCGGGAAAAATAGCCCCGCCTCCTTGCCCGCCTCCTGCGCCATGCGCGCCTGCAGGCGCAGCACGGTCGGGTCGTCGCCCCACACGTCGTCGCCGGTTTCGGCGCGGGTCATGGCGGCGAGCATGGCTTCGCTCGGACGGGTGACGGTGTCGCTGCGCAGGTCGATCATTGCGATGAAATCCTCGTGGTTGAAGCACGCGCGCGGCAAACGTGCGCGCGCCTTGTCGGGCGCGCGCTCTCGCGGCGTGAGAACCATCGAGTGTATTTTCAAACGGCGGCCCAGCGCAATGCCGGGGCGCTCGCGCCGCGGCTAGTGCGCGAGCAGCGGCAGCGGATCGACGGGCTTGCCGTCGCTGCGGACTTCGAACTGAACGCCGCCGGAGCCCATTTCCGCGATCGGCTGGCCTTGCGAGACGGCGTCGTCTTCCTTCACGAGCAGCCTGCCGTTGCGGCCATAGGCCGTGACGACCTGGTCGTTGTGCTTGATGATCACGAGCGGTCCGTAGGCCTCGATACCCGTGCCCGCGTAGACCACCCGGCCAGCGGCAGCGGCCTTGACCTCCTCGCCGGGCGTGCCGCCGATCACGATGCCGGTGGACTTGCCCGGCACGAAGCGCTGCAGGATCGGGCCGCGTGCGGGCCACGCGAGCGCGATGGCGGGCGCGACGGGCGCGGGCATGGCTACGCCGGCTGCGGCGGGGGCGCTGGGCGTCTGCGCCTGCCCAGGTGGCGTGGGCGCCGGGTAGTTGGGTGGGGGGGCGACGCGCAGCACCTGGCCGGGCAGGATCTGCACGTTGGCTGAAGGCAGCTGGTTCCAGATCGCGATGTCCTGCGGACGCTGGCCGAAGGCCCCGGCGACGCGCGCGAGTGTGTCGCCCGGATTGACGCGGTAGTAGCCCGCCGGCACGCCGCTCGTGGACACTGGAGGCGCGCTCGGGGACTCCGCCCACGGCGTGAAGGTGCTGCTACAGGCGCTGCAGACGAGCGTAAGGGCGGCCAGCGCCGCATACGCGCCCGGGTTTCGCCGTTGTCGATTCATCTTGCTGTTCCTCGCTTGGTCCTCGCGTATGAAGAAAAAATACGCGTAGGGGATGCGCGGCGGGCCGCAGGCGTTCGCTTGCGCGCCACATTCCGCGCGAATTGCATCGATGCCAGGCCGGAAATGGCGAACGTCCCCCATTATATCGTTCATGCCCGAACCGCCTTTTTTAGCCGGCATGCGCGCCCCGCCTGCGTTTGCGCGGGTCAACGCCTATACTGGTTCACGCGTCACCCGATAATCAGATGAAAGGCCTCTCGCTGCAGTCCCAATGGCCCTGAGGGATCCGAGAATGAACAAAGCCACCTTTCTTTCGCTGCAGCTCAACGTCGAAGATGTCACGTCGTCGCCGGGCCTCGTCGAATTGTTGAACAACCATCTCATCTTCGCAGCCGACGTGGCCGAGGCCGCCGACGAACTGGTGCAGCACGCCAGCATCGCGCGGCTTTCCGGCGCCACCCAGGCGTGCGTGGAAATTCCCGCCGTAGTCATCGAGCGCCTGCGCGATGCGCTCGACACCCTGAGCGGCTATGACGAAACGTGGCTTTTCGCACTCGAACCCGGCCGTGCGCTCTTCGACGACATTGCACGCCGGCCGCGCCTGCTTCACTAGTACACGAACCCGGAGCGGACGGCGCCCTACCCGCATCGCCCGCCCCATTTGCCTGCGCGCTGGCGCCTGTGTGCCACGCTGCCGCGCGCGGAGCGCCTCGTTTTTGGCGCGCCAAACTGGGGGAACCGCCGTGAAATCCATTTTGAACCGCCGTAACACCGCGCTCTCTGGCGCACCATCGCGCATCCTTGCCGTGGCCCATGATGCCGCCACGCAACGCGCCGTCGCAAGTGAAGCTGCCAGCCGCGCGCCGCAATCCGCGGCCAATCCCGCCGATTCCGCAGTGACGCCAACCGAGACCACCGTCGAGATCGAGTCGCGCGCGGAGGCGACCGTGGTATCCGAGGGCGCCGGCGGAACGCGAACGGTGTCCACACTCCATCCGGTGCCGGTCATGCCCGCGCACCTGAACGGCCGCCCGGTGCAGATCGCCGACGGCGCCGCGTTCGAAGCGCTCCACGCCGCCGACGAGTTGATGACGTTCCGCGTGTACCGCTGCTTCGCGTATACGGTTAGCCTCTTCTTCCATGCGCCCACGCTCGGCTACTTCGTCGCGCTACATCAGGAAAGCGTACTGTGGCGCGCGCTGAAAGCCAACGATCTCGACGCGGCCGGCTCGGCGTTTCACTTGATGCAGGAGCAAGCCACGCGCCTCGCCGACGGCGAAACGCGCCGCGTGCAGCTCGTTGCGCAAAACGCGGAACTCTCGCGGCAAATCGAGGAGTCGGAAGCCCAGGCCGAACGCCTGCGCGTGGACCTGCAGCGCCACGCGGAACAGGAGGTGACGGTGACGGGCCGCCAGAGTCAGGTGCGCAAGGAAGTCGCTCAGCTGGAGGCGCAGCGCATCGCCGCGCAGGCGCAGTTGAACAAGGCACACCGGGCGCTGCATCAGCTCAAGGTCGCGACGAGCGAGGGCGTGCCGCATCTGCATGCGCGGTGATCACGCAAGCGGGCCCAGTTGCCGCGCGAATCGCCGGGCGGCTTCCAGGCCGAAGCGGCTCGGCGCCAGCTTGACGTCGCGCTCGTACTCGACGTCGATGCCCATGCGCCACGCCGCGATGCGCTTGCCGTAGCCAATCAGCGTATCGAGCGACTGCATGACGAAGACGATGGCAGGCAGCACCTGCTGGTAAAGGGTCTGCGCGCGCTCGATATCGCCTGAACGGAACGCCGTGTAAATCTGCTGCTGCCAGTCGAAGCAGTCGGGCGCGACGATCATGCCCGCGCAGCCGGCGCGCAGGTTATCGAGCAATTCCATGCCGCCGCGCCCGTTGAGCACGGGCATCAGGTCGCCGATCTGCGCGATCGTTTCGGCAATCGTCACCGCGGGGCCTTCACCTTTGAGCACACGGAAGTTCGGACATTGCGCCGCAAGCGCGCGCAAACTGCCCGGCGAAAGCCCGACGCCCAGATACTCCGGCGCGTTCTGAATGCCGACCGTCACATCCAGCCCCGTCATCACGCCAGCGAAGAAGTCGAAATAGAACGATTCGGGCTGTGCGCTTTCGCCCTGCGCGCGCGCCGGCGGCTGGAGGATCAGCCACGCCGCGCCGCGCTCGATGGCGAATTGCGCGAATTCGCGCTGCGCCGCCACCGTGGGACCGCTCACCGTGACGGCAAGCGGCAGCGCGCCGCCGCTGTCCTCCTGCGCCCAGTCGATCACCTGCTCGCGTTCGGCGCGCGAAAGCTTGTTGACCTCGGTCGCGAGCCCGAGCACCGCCATGCCCGGCGCCCCGCCGCGCACGGCCGCTTCGACCTGGCGGCGCATGGCCGCGCGGTCGAGGCGGTTTTCGCGATCGAAGAACGCGTAGAGGATCGGATAGATGCCGGCAATGTCGCCGACGGATGTGGCAGGCGCTGCCATCGCTGCCTCCGGCACGATCAGTGCGAGTCGCGCGGCACGGCCGCACCGCTCGCGCCAACGAGAAAGTCCAGGTCGGCGCCCTTGTCGGCCTGCAGCACGTGTTCGACGTAAAGCCGGTAATAGCCGCGCTCGGGCAGCTCGGGCGCCTTCCATTCAGCCTTGCGGCGCGCGAGTTCCTCGTCGGAGACTTCCAGGTGCAGGCGCCGCGCCGCGACGTCCAGCTCGATCATGTCGCCCGTGCGCACGAGCGCGAGCGGACCGCCCGCCGCCGCTTCGGGCGACACGTGCAGCACGACCGCGCCATACGCCGTGCCGCTCATGCGGCCATCCGAGATGCGCACCATGTCGGTAATGCCCTTTTGCAGCACCTTCTTCGGCAGCGGCATGTTGCCGACCTCGGCGAAACCGGGGTAGCCCTTGGGCCCGGCGCCCTTGAGGACCATGACGCAATGCTCGTCGATATCGAGCGAAGCGTCGTCGACCTTTGCGTGCAGTTCCTCGACGTTCTCGAACACCACCGCGCGGCCGCGATGACGCAGCAGCGCGGGCGTGGCGGCAGAAGGCTTGATGACCGCGCCGTCGGGCGCGAGGTTGCCCTTGAGCACGGCGATTCCCGCTTTGGGCTTGAACGGCTGCGCAAACGAGGTAATGACTTCGGCGTTGTAGTTCGGCGCCTCGGCCACGTTTTCCCAGATGGTTTTACCGTTGACGGTCAACGCGTCCCGATGCAGCAGCCCTTGTTCGCCGAGTTGGCGCAGCACCGCGGGCAAGCCGCCCGCGTAATAGAAGTCCTCCATCAGGAAGTGGCCTGAAGGCTGCAGATTTACGAGGCACGGTATGTCCGAGCCGAGTTCCCAGTCGTCGAGCGAAAGCGGCACGCCAATGCGCCGCGCGAGCGCGAGCAGATGCACGACGGCATTGGTCGAGCCGCCGATGGCCGCGTTGGTGCGGATCGCATTTTCGAATGCCGCGCGCGTGAGGATCTTCGACATCGTGAGGTCTTCGCGCACCATCTCGACGATGCGCCGGCCGGCGAGTTGCGCGAGCACCTGGCGGCGCGCATCGACAGCGGGGATGGCCGCATTGTGCGGCAGCCCCATGCCGAGCGACTCGACCATCGAGGCCATCGTGGACGCGGTGCCCATGGTCATGCAGTGGCCGCGCGAGCGGTTCATGCACGACTCCGCCTCGACGAATTCGGCCTGCGACATCGTCCCCGCGCGCACTTCCTCGGACATTTGCCACACGCCCGTGCCCGAGCCGATTTCGTGGCCGCGAAAACGTCCGTTGAGCATCGGGCCGCCCGACACGGCGAGCGCGGGCAAGTCGCACGACGCTGCGCCCATCAGCAACGCCGGCGTGGTCTTGTCGCAGCCGACGAGCAAAATCGTGCCGTCGATCGGATTGCCGCGAATCGACTCTTCGACGTCCATTGAAGCGAGGTTGCGAAACAGCATCGCGGTGGGCCGCAGGTTCGACTCGCCAAGCGACATCACGGGAAATTCGAGCGGCAGGCCACCGGCTTCGTACACGCCCTTCTTCACGTACTGCGCGAGCTCGCGAAAATGCGCGTTGCACGGCGTGAGTTCCGACCACGTATTGCAGATGCCGATGACGGGGCGGCCGTCGAATGCGTCGTGAGGGATGCCCTGATTCTTCATCCACGAGCGGTGGATGAAGCCGTCCTTGTCGGCTTTGCCGAACCAGGCCTGGCTGCGCAAGGGCTTGCGGGTGGAGCGGGTCATGGCGGGGCGTCTCCTGTCGCTGGGCAACTGTTATGGAAACTGCCGACCGATCATAGGAGTGGCGTCCGGACCCGTCAATGTTTGCTACGGCGTCCTTAGACAGCGGAAAACGCGCCACAAAAAAGTACGGGCCGGTGGAGAACCGGCCCGCGCTGGACTGCCTTTTGCAACAACGTACTGCGTACTGCCTGCTACACATCATGCGTACTGCTACTGCACGGCTGCACCTCTCACTGCGCCAGCCAACTTCAACTACCTTCTGCTCTCTCTGCGTACTGCAACTGCTTCACTGCAACAACTGACCTGCGTACTGCCTACTGCGTATTGCAACTGCACACTGCGAACTGCCACTTCTACTGCAACCGCTCTCTACGTACTGCGACTGCAACTTCTACCGCAACAACTCACTGCGTACTGCAACGACTCAAACTACAACTTCTGCTGCAACTACCAACTACGTACAGCGACAACTCACTACAGGGGGTAGCTTGCCGGAACCGCCGGGAGCGGTTCCGTTCGGTCAGGGCTTAGTGGCCGAAGTAAATGCGTTGGTTCGGTGCGACTTGCGCCGGTTGCACCGCTGCGCCCGACTGCGACGTGCCGACTGCCGGTGCGCCGTAGCCGCTGGTGTCGCCGGCGGCGAGCTTTTCCTCGGTCACGCGGGCTTGAGCGGCCTGCAGGTTTTCCGGGTAGTTCACATGGTCAGCCGACGGGTTGTAGCCAGCCTTCTCGAGTTGAACCAGTTCTGCGCGCACTTGAGCGCGGGTCAGGCCTTGCTCGCTCGACTGGGCGAACGAGATTGCCGGAACAGCAAGAGCGGCGGCAACAACGGCTGCGGAAATAAGCTTGTTCATGATCGGACCTCCATCTGTTTTATGTCGGCTTCGGAACACCGTGTTCGTCAGCCGTTGAATACAGTGTAGGCCTCCGGCTCATATAGGGAAAACCCTTATTCGTCAAAACACCGTTGCAATTCTCGCAATAAAAAAAGGTGAGTCCCAAGGACTCACCTTTCGATTCCAACAAAGACCGCAACGACATTGCGGTCTTTTGTCTTGCAATTTCCTTACGACCAGTCGGCGTGGAAGCTGCCCGGCTTGTCGATGCGCTCGAACGTGTGCGCGCCGAAGAAGTCGCGCTGCGCCTGCACGAGGTTGGCGGGCACGCGCTCCGAGCGGTAGCCGTCGAAGTAGGCCACCGCCGACGAGAACGCCGGCACCGGCACGCCCGCGCTCACCGCCTGGATCACCACGTCGCGCAGCGCCGACTGATAGTTGGCCGCGATGTCACGGAAATAGGGATCGAGCAGCAGGTTATCGAGCTGCGGGTTCTTCGCGTAGGCGTCCATGATCTTCTGCAGGAAGCGCGCGCGGATGATGCAGCCGGCGCGGAAAATCTTGGCGATCGTGCCGTACTGCAGGTCCCACTTGTACTCGTCGGAGGCGGCGCGCAGTTGCGCGAAGCCTTGCGCGTACGAAATGACCTTCGAGAAGTACAGCGCGCGGCGCACCGACTCGATGAACGCCTTGCGGTCGCCCGAGAACGGCTTCGTGTCCGGGCCCGAGAGCACCTTGCTCGCCGCCACGCGCTGCGTCTTGAGCGACGAGAGCACGCGCGCGAACACGGCTTCGGTGATGAGCGGCAGCGGCGCGCCGAGATCGAGCGCGTTCTGGCTGGTCCACTTGCCGGTGCCCTTTTGCGCGGCGCGGTCGAGAATCACGTCGACGAGATCCTTGCCCGTTTCCTCGTCCTTCTTGGTGAAGATCTTCGAGGTGATTTCGATCAGGTAGCTGTCGAGCTCGCCCTCGTTCCATTCGGTGTAAACCTTGGCCAGTTCCTCATTCGAGAGGCCGACCACCTGCTTGAGCACCGCGTAGCTTTCGGCGATCAGCTGCATGTCGCCGTACTCGATGCCGTTGTGCACCATCTTCACGAAATGGCCCGCGCCGTCCGGACCCATGTAGGCCACGCACGGCTCGCCGTCCGGCGCCTTCGCGGAGATTTCGGTCAGGATCGGTGCAACGAGATCGTAAGCATCGCGCTGGCCGCCCGGCATGATCGACGGGCCTTTGAGCGCGCCTTCCTCGCCGCCCGACACGCCCGTGCCGATGAAGTGCAGGCCCGACTTCGCGAGTTCCTGATTGCGGCGGATGGTATCGGTGAAGTGCGTATTGCCGCCGTCGATCAGGATGTCGCCCTTCTCGAGCAGCGGCTTGAGCGCGGCGATGGTGTCGTCGGTGGGCGCGCCGGCCTTCACCATCATCAGAATGCGGCGCGGTTTTTCGAGCGAATCCACGAACTCTTCGAGCGTGTACGCCGGCACGAGCTTGCGATCCGGATACTCAGCGATCAGCTCGTCGGTTCGGGCGCGGCTGCGGTTGAACACCGAGACCGCATGGCCGCGGCTTTCGATGTTGAGCGCCAGATTGCTACCCATCACGGCCAGACCCACAACGCCGATTGGCTGTTTGCTCATGTTGTTTCTCCACTTCATTCATAGACGGCGCCGCAACGGGGCGCCAACCGTGCAAGCATAAGGGAAACGCCCTGGAGCCGCGCGCACGCGCGCAATGCGGCTCATGTTTCCCTACCTGCTTAGCGTTTTCGGAACACCAGGCTGAAATTGTTCGCCGGCATCGCCACGCGCGCTTCGCAGTCGAAGCCTTGCGCCAGCGCCAGCGCCTCCACGGCCTCCATGTCGCGCACGCCCCAGGACGGGTCGCGCGCGCGCAAGTCGGCGTCGAAGGCCTCGTTGCTCGGCGCCGTGTGCGCGCCTTCGCGCCGGTACGGCCCGTACAGCACGAGCGCGCCCCCAGAAGCCAGGCGCGCGCCCGCGCCTTTCATCAGCGCTTGCGCGGCCTCCCATGGCGCGATGTGAATCATGTTGATGCAAACGACGGCGTCCACCAAGTCGATCGGCCAAGGCTCGCGTCGCACGTCGAGATCGAGCGGCGCGCGCAGGTTAGCCAGACCCGTGTGCTCGCGCCAGGCGTCGATCGAAGCGCGGGCGCGCGCGTCGGCATCGCTCGGCTGCCACACGAGGTCGGCAAACGCGGCGGCGAAATGGACCGCATGCTGGCCGGTGCCGCTCGCGATTTCGAGCACCGTGCCCCGCGCGGGCAGCGCGCCGCGCAGCACCTCCAGGATCGGCGCGGCGTTGCGCGCGGCGGCGGGGGCGGAAAGACGTTGCGCGGATTGCGGGTCGTTCATCGTGTTGCGTTCTCTTCAGCGTTGAATCGGCGTTGAACCGGCGTTCACTCAGTACAGCGTGGTCTTGATGCGTTCGGCGAGACCGGCTTCGTAGGTCTCGGCGTCGAACGTCTCGCCATATTGCTCCTCGTTCACGCGGCGCAGCATCTCGCCGGCGCTCGGCAGATGCGAGCGTTCGACGTGGTGCGACGGGTCCCACAGCTTCGAGCGCACGATGGCCTTGGAGCAATGGAAGTACACGCTTTCCACGTCGATCACGAGCACCGAGCGCGGCGGCTTGCCATCCACGGCGAAGCTCGCGACGAGTTCGGGGTCGGTGCTCACGCGGCCGCGTCCGTTCACGCGCAGCATCTCGCCCACGCCCGGCACCATGAAAAGCAGTCCCACCTGCGACGACGCGACCACGTTGCGCAGGCTGTCCACCCGGTTGTTGCCGGGGCGGTCGGGCAACGCAAGCGTGCGCTCATCGAGAATGTGCACGAAACCGGGTGCGTCGCCGCGCGGCGAGCAGTCGAGACCTTCCGGGCCGCCCGTGGCGAGCACGACGAACGGCGAGCTTTCGATGAAGCGCCGATAGTCCGCGTTGACGTGATCGATTTCCTTGCGCAACGCGCGTTCGTGCGGCGTGCCGTAGTGGGCTTCGAGGTCGGCTAGCGTGGTCAGCATGGCGTCGGTTCCGTGTAATCGTGGCGTGTCAGGGGACGAGTCGCGCGCCCAGTGCGTCGAGCACGGCGGCGCAGGGCGCTTCGAGCTTCAGCGCGAGGAGCGGGTCGGCGCGCGTCTTGCCCATGTTGATCGCGGCCACGGGCTTGCCGCGCTGCTGCGCCCAGGCGCAGAAACGATAGCCGGAATACACCATGAGCGAGGAGCCGACCACGAGCACGGCGTCGGCCTCGTCGAGCGCGTTCGAGGCGCTGGCCACGCGCTCGCGCGGCACGTTCTCGCCGAAGAACACCACCGAAGGCTTGAGCAGGCCGCCACACGCCGCGCATGCGGGCACGTGGAAGGCGTTGGCGCCGTCGAAGTCGAGATGGGCGTCGCCGTCGGCGGCGGGTTCCGCGATCGCGCCGGCAATGTCCGGATTGCGCGCCACGAGTTCCGGCTGGATCGAGGCGCGCGAATACTGCGCGCCGCAGTCGAGGCAATGCACGTGCGCGATGCTGCCGTGCAGTTCGATCACGTCGCGGCTGCCTGCGCGCTGATGCAGCCCATCCACGTTCTGCGTGACGAGCGTGCGCGCGTAGCCCGCCGCACCGAGGCGCGCGAGCGCGCGGTGTGCGCCGTTGGGCTGCGCGAGACCCACCGTGGGCCAGCCGATCAGGCTGCGCGCCCAGTAGCGCCGACGCATGCTCTCGGAGCCGAGGAATTCCTGCAGCGTGATGGGCGGCGAGCGCTTCCAGGCGCCGTTCTCGTCGCGGTAGCCCGGAATGCCCGAATCCGTGCTGATGCCCGCGCCGGTCAGCACGAACAGGCGCGGATGGCGCTCGACGAACGCCTGCAGTGCGTCGAGCGCGGCGGCATCGAGAACGGGAGCGCTGGGAGCGAGGATGGGGTCGGTCATGGCGGCGGGTAGCAATGCAGTTCAGTGCGAGGGCTTGCCGCGCGATTCGGTGGATTTCGCGGCTGGCTTGCGCGAGGCTTTCGCCTGCGCCGCGCGCTCGGCTTCGCGCGCTTCCCACGCAGCCAGCGCGGCGCGATACCGGCCGAATTCCTCGTCGTATAGATCGAAGATGCAGGGGTCGCAGCCGCTATGGCAGCAGTCGTCGTTATCGGGACATGCGGGCGGCTGGGGACGCGGATCGTCGTCCGGACGCGGGGGCAAAGACATGGGCGCTCAGGCGGCGTGGTGGTTCAGCGGCCAGTATACGGGACTGCGCGCGAGCGCGTGCGGACGCGCCTGCGCCCGCTCACATCCGTTTGCGCCCGTCTGTTGCGCTCAGCCTCGGCCCACGAACGGCATCTTCGTCGCCATGATCGTCATGAACTGCACATTCGCTTCGAGCGGCAGTTGCGCCATGTGCAGCAGCGCATCGGCCACGCGTTCCACGTCCATCAGCGGCTCGACGGCAATCTCGCCGTTCGCCTGCGGCACGCCGCGCGCCATGCGCTCGGCCATCTCCGTCGCCGCGTTGCCGATATCGATTTGCCCGCACGCGATGTCGTAGCGCCGGCCGTCGAGCGAAACGGTTTTCGTCAGGCCGGTGATGGCGTGCTTGGTGGCCGTATAGGCGATGCTGAACGGCCGCGGCGCATGCGCGGAAATCGAGCCGTTGTTGATGATGCGCCCGCCGCGCGGCGTCTGCCGCTTCATGAGCCCGAACGCCGCGCGCGTGCACAGGAACACGCCGGTGAGGTTTGTATCGACCACGGCGCGCCAGTCGTCCACCGAAAGCTCGTCGATGTCCACGGCCGGCGCGTTGCGGCCCGCGTTGTTGAAGAGCAGATCGAGCCGGCCGTAGCGCGCGCGGATCGTCTCGAAGAGCGCCTCGACGGCCGCCGCGTCGGTCACATCGCAGGGCGCCGCCAGCGCCTCTTCGCCACGCGCGCGCGCCTCGCCGGCGAGCGCTTCAAGCGGCTCGGCCCGCCTGCCCGCCAGCACAACGGCGAAGCCATTGGCCAGCAGCCGGCGCGCGCACGCGCGGCCAATGCCGCTGCCCGCGCCCGTCACCAGTGCGATTTTGCGTTGTTGCGTATCACTCATCGTTGCCTCTTGCTTTCGGTTGAGCCTTCAGTCGAGCGGCTGGTCGTTGGGATTCGCGAAGAGCGCTTTCATCGGCTCCGACATCGGATAGTCGAGATTCACGCCCGCAGGCGGAATGGGCGACTCGAACCAGCGCCGGTAAAGCGCGAGCGCTTCGCCCGAGCGCTCCATCTTCGCGATGGTGTCGTCGGCAATGCGCTTGAACGCGGTGTCGCCGCGCCTGAACATGCAGCCGTAGACCTCCGACCTGGCCGGGGTGCCAACGATCGCGTAAGCGTGCGCGTCGCTCATGGCATTCGCGCTTTGCGCCACCGGCGCACCCGGCGTCTCGCTCGCCATGTAGCCGGTTGCGAGCGCGGCATGCAGCAGCGGCTCATCCATCACGAAGGCAACGGCGCGTCCCGAGCGCACGGCTTCGACCGAATCGCCATGAGTCTTCGCTACGACGATGTGCATGTTCATCGCGCGCTCCAGGTTCCAGCGGCGCAACAGGCGCTCTTCCGAAGTGCCCGCGGTCGTGACCACGGTGCGGCCCGCGAGATCGCCGAAGTCCTTGACTGGCGAGCCGCGCTTCACGAGCATGCGCACGCCGTACTCGAAAAAGCTGTTCGAGAATGCGACGTCGTTCTCGCGCTCGCGCGTATGGGTCGTCGTGCTGCACTCGAGATCGATCGTGCCGTTCTGCACGAGCATGATGCGGTTTTGCGGCGTGACGATCACTTCGCGCACGCGCAGCGTCGGAAGCTTCAGTGTTTCGCGCACGCTTTCCACGATGCGCTCGGTAATCTCGTACGAGTAGCCCGTTGCGTGCCCGCCGCCGGCCATATAGGAGAAAGGCACGGTCGCATCGCGCACGCCAATGGCGATCGTGCCGGTGTCGCGAATCTTGCGCAGCGTGGGGCTTTCCAGTTCATCGGCATGCACCGCGCCCGCAGACGCGCAGGCGCACGCGAGCGCCGCGCAGCGCATGGCCAGGAGCGCGCGCGCCATGCTGCCGCGCCGCATGGAGCCACTCGGTGTTCCGGCGATGCCCAGCGGCTTTGACTCGCGCTTCAACCGTCTCTCCTGTGGATCGCTCATTCGTTCGCTTGAAGCGCGCACCGCGCCGCTTCCCCCTGCGCGCAATTGTACCGGTGGCCCGTGGCGGCTCGCGCCTTCACACCGCGCAAGAATGCGCGAGGCTTGCGCGCAGCACTTCCACGAACGCGTTGCCCGCCTGCGAGTCCAGGCCGCCTTCGCGCCACATGGCGAACACGCCGACCGTGAGCGCCGGTTCGACACGCCGGATCGCCACGGGCTCGCCCGCCCCGCGCGCGCTGAGTTCGTCGAGCAGCACGCGGCCGACGCCGCGTGCCGCAAGTGCGCGCGCGACGTGCCACGTTTGCGCCTCGACTGCCGCGAGCCGGTCGTCCACGCCTTCGGCTTCGAGCAGGTTGCCAATCGCCTCGCCGAGCGGGTCGACGTTGCCGATGCTGATCCACTCGCCGTCGACCAGATCGCGCAACGCGAGCGGCGCATGTTCCGGCGTGGGGTCGTCGGGCGGCGCGACGCAGACCACGGCCGTGCGCGCGAGTTCGACGGCGGCAATGCCCGGCCGCGCGGGCGGATTGAGCGCGACGCCCAGATCGAGTTCGCGCGTGAGCAGCGCGTTGAGCAGTTCTGCCGTGTGGCGCGTCTGGATCTTGAGCGACACATCGGGATAGCCCGCGCGAAACGACTGCACGGCAGCCGGAATCAGGCTCATGCCAAGGCTGGGCAGACAGCCGATGCGCAACAGCCCTTGCGGACGCAGCGCGAGATTGCGCGCGAGATCGCGAATGCCGTCGAGGTTCGATTGCAGCTTCTGCGTCTCGGCGAACAGCAATTCCGCCTCGCGCGTGGGCTGCAGGCGGCCGTGCGCGCGGCTGAAGAGCTTCAGACCCGCGCTGCGCTCCGCATGCGCGAGCACCTTGCTGACCGCGGGCTGGGACACGCACAGCAGCTCTGCCGCTTTGGAGAGCGAGCCGGTGCGCATGATCGCGTGAAAGACTTCGATATGACGTAGACGCATGGGGCGCATGCCGCACATGCGTTCATGCGCGGCGTGACGAAAGAAAACCGCAAGGATAGCGCGTTCGGGCCTGAAGCCAAATGCGGATCAAATGCGGCTCAAACGTGGTTCAAACGCGGAAATCGGACGCCATGTCCTCTTCGCTGCGCGCGACAATCTCGCCGCTGCGCGCGGCCTTGACGAACACGTCGTAATCGCGCTCCACCTGGTCGGCATAGCTGAACGCGTAGGTCGTGAGCGCCTCCGCGAACAGGTCGCTGCGGCCAATGTACGAAGAGATTTCGATAGCCGAGCTGCCCGACTTCGCATGCGCGCGAGCGAGCGCCCAGCCGCACAGCCTCGCATAGCCGCACAGCAGCGTGCTGTCGAGCAGCTGGAGATCGATTGAAAGCTTCATGTCGCGCAACTGGCGCACGTAAAAATGGCGCCCCGCGGGCCCCGTGGTCCAGCCAAGAAAGATGTCGCTCGCCGCCTGCAGAAGACGCTGGCCGTGCACGACACGCGCACCTTCGTGCTTGATCGAAGGCGACTTGAAGTACTGCGAAACAACCGAGCGCCGTGCCTCTTTCACCTGCAGAAAGAGCGGTTTCTCGTGATGATCGACGAGCAGCATCACGAGGCAGCGCGTGCCCACGCTGCCCACGCCCACGACCTTGAACACCAGATCCTGAATCGCGAAGTGATCGAGCAGTTCGCGCCGGTCGGGCGCGAGCGTTTTCGTGTATTCCTCGTACATCGGCTCGATCAGTGTGCGCCAGTCGCCGAGCGTGAACCAGTCGTCTTCCGGGTCGAATAACGTGTTCACGCCGTGCACGTGAAAGAGCGCGGGCGGCACGTCGTGAATCGTCCAGTGATCACCGTCGCGCTCCGCTAGCTTTTCGAGCAGGTTCTCGTGCGTGCGGTTCGCGGCCTTCTCCATGCCGCGCCGGATCAGGCGTCGGCCTTCGGGCGTGAGCGCGGTTTCGACCATGCGATCGAAGGTGATTTTGTCGTACCAGAGATCGAGCGCGCCGTACTCGGCATATTGGCGCAGGCGGTCGCGATAGCTGGTCACGGCCGCCATCACCAGTTCCTCGGCCACGCCGCGCGAGTAGCGCATGTGCCGCGCCGCCACGACGAAGCTCGCCACGAGGCGCTTCACGTCCCACTCCCACGGGCCGGGCGCCACCTCGTCGAAGTCGTTGAGATCGAACACGAGCTGGCGCTCGGGCGTGGCGAAGCCGCCGAAGTTCAGCAGATGCGCGTCGCCGCAAATTTCCATTGCCATGCCGGTGTTGGGCACGCCGGCGAGATCGTGCGCCTGGAGAATCGCGCTGCCGCGAAAGAACGTGAACGGCGAGACGATCATGCGCCCGTAGCGCAGTTGCACGAGGTTCGACACGCGGCCTTCGCTGCTTGCGCGCAGGAGGGCTAGCGGATCGCGCTTGAAGGTGCCGGTTTCCTTGTGGCTCGAACGTTTCGAGCGCTCGCGCACGGCACGCCCGGCCGCCTCGCGTTCAGCAACGGTGCTCCCATTCATGACCTTCTCCGGTTCTTGTACGGTCTCGCGCCGTCCTCGCAGACGGCCAGACTCGGGGGATATTCGTCCTGCATGAGCGGCGGCCTCGCGCGCGGTGGCCGCGGCGGAAACGTTGGCGTTCCGCTTGCGTATTTAAGCGTGGGGCCCCGTTTCGTGCAAGCAACGTGGCCGGAACCGGCGCGCGGTTGTACACCTCTGCGCACCATGCGCGCAACGCGCGAGCGCGTGGTGTACCGTGCGCGAAAGATGCGCCGCACGCCTCGCGCTCTCACCGCCCCGCCGGACACCCGCCATGAACGTCACAGTCTACGGAACGCTCGTCGTCGCATCGCTCGTGCTGCTGGCCGGACAGTGGCTCGTCGCCGCCGTGCCAATCTTGCGCAAATGGACAATACCGGAGCCCGTGGCGGGCGGCATCGTCGCCGCGCTGATCGTGTTCGGTCTGCACAGCTTCGCGCACATGGACGTGGTCTTCGACACCTCGCTGCAAGCGCCGCTCATGCAAGCATTCTTCGCCACCATCGGCCTCAATGCGAACCTCGCCAACCTGAAACACGGCGGCCCTGTGCTCGTGCGCTTTCTCGCCGTGGTGGTCGCGCTTCTCGTGCTGCAAAACGTGCTGGGCATTGCGCTCGCCATGGCGTTCGGCGTCGATCCGCTGTACGGGCTGCTGGGCGGCTCGGTGTCGCTCGCGGGCGGGCATGGCACGGGCGCCGCGTGGGGCGCGGTGTTCACCGAGCATCACGGGCTGCAGTCCGCCACCGAAGCGGCCATTGCCTGCGCCACGTTCGGGCTGATCATGGGCGGCATTCTGGGCGGCCCGGTGGCGCAGCATCTGATGAAGCGCATCGGCACGCCGGCTGGCGACGCGGCGCCCGACGCAAGCGGCGCGGCAACGCCCGACCCGTACGCATTCGAAGAACCGAAAGCCGAGCAGCCCACCACGCCGGGCGCGTTCATCAACACGCTCACGCTCATCGCCATCAGCCTAGCTGTGGGCGACGCGCTCTCCGGGCTCATCGCGGGCACCGCGTTCGAATTGCCCACCTTCGTGTGCGTGCTGTTCGTAGGCGTGCTGCTCGCCAATGGGCTCGCGCTCCTCGGGCGCCCCGTGGCCGAGCACGCCGTCGCGCTGATCGGCAACGTGAGCCTCGCGCTCTTTCTCGCCATGGCGCTCATGACGCTGCGCCTGTGGGACCTCGCCGCGCTCGCGCTGCCGGTGTTCACGATCCTCGCCGCGCAAACGCTGCTCATGGTGATCTACGCGATCTTCGTGACGTTCCGCGTGATGGGCGCAGACTACGACGCTGTCGTGCTTGCGGCCGGCCACTGCGGTTTCGGCCTCGGCGCCACGCCCACGGCGATCGCGAACATGCAGGCGGTCACGGCCCGCTTTGGCCATTCCCATCTCGCGTTTCTCGTGGTGCCGATGGTGGCCGCGTTCTTTATCGACATTGCCAACGCGATCACCATCAAGCTCTTTCTCCTGCTGCCGATTTTCCATTGAGCGGCAGGGCGCCTCACGCCAACCGCGCTAGAATGATGCGATTCACGGCGCGCCGCGCACGGCGCCAACGTTCGAGCGTCACTATGTCCCTCACTGCCTGGCTCTTCTTTCTGCCCGCCTGTTTCGCACTGAACATGGCGCCGGGGCCGAACAATCTTCTCTCCATCAACGTCGCCGCGCGGCACGGCTTCCTGCGCGCGTTCCTTGGCGGCGCGGGGCGGCTCGTGTCGTTCGCCGCCATGATCGCGCTCGCGGCCACCGGGCTTGCCGTCGTGCTGCGCGCCTCCGAGGCGGTCTTTTTCGTCATCAAACTGGCGGGCGCCGCTTACCTCGTGTGGCTCGCCGTGCAGCTTTGGCGCAGCGACGCCAACCCGATCGGCGAGAGCACGGACAGCGACGCCTCGCTCGCGCGCCTTGCGTGGCGCGAGTGTCTTGTTGCGGCGGGCAACCCCAAGGCGATTCTCGTTTTCACGGCCTTCCTGCCGCAATTCGTCGATGTCGCGAAGCCCATCGCGCCGCAGTTCGGCGTGCTCGGCGCGAGCTTTCTCGTGCTCGAATGCGTGGCCATCGCGCTCTATTCGCTTGCCGGCATGTACCTCGGCCGCTGGCTCACGCGCACCACCGTGCGCCGCTGGTTCAATCGCACCTGCGGCGCGTTTCTCGGCCTGATCGGCGTGAGTTTTCTGCTTGTGCGGCGCGCCTGAAGGCCTCGTTGCGCAACGCTTTATCCATAAGTTTCTCTTGATGATTTTCGCGAGAAACTTTAACTGTCGTTAATCGACAGCAGCCCCTATGCTCAAACCATCGTCCGGGGTCGCGGCGAGCGCCTGGCTTTTCCCCAACGCTCTCTGAAACGCCCACGGACAAGCGGTTTTCAACGTCATTGGGGTTTCAACATGAAGATCTGCATCTTTGGAGCGGGCGCCATTGGAGGCATGATGGGCGTGCAACTCGCACGCGCAGGCGCCGACGTGAGCTTCGTTGCCCGCGGCCCGCATCTGGCCGCCATGCGCGAAAACGGCGCTCGCCTGCTGATGGACGGTGAGGAGTACGTGGCGAAGGTGCGCTGCACGTCCGACCCGCGCGAACTCGGTGTGCAGGACGTCGTCATCATCACGCTCAAGGCGCATTCCGTGGCGGGCGTGATCGACTCGATGCAGCCGCTCCTCGGCAAGCATACGGCCATCGTCACCGGCACCAACGGCATTCCCTACTGGTACTTCTACCAGCACGGCGGCAAGTTCGCGGGCACGCGGCTCGAAAGCGTCGACCCGGACGGCTCGCAATGGAACCGCCTCACGCCCGAGCGCGCGATTGGCTGCGTCCTCTACCCGGCCGCCGAAATCGACGCGCCCGGCGTGATCCGCCATGTGTACGGCAAGAAGTTTCCGATTGGCGAGCCTTCGGGCGAGCGCACCCCGCGCATCGTCCAGCTCCATGAAGCCATGCAGGCCGCCGGGTTCGATGCGCCGATCCGCGAGAACATTCGCGACGAAATCTGGCTCAAGCTGTGGGGCAATCTCTGCTTCAACCCGATCAGCGCGCTCACGCACGCCACACTCGACGTCATCACGAGCGACCCGGCCACGCGCGCCGTGGCGCGCACGATGATGCTCGAAGGCAAGCGTATTGCCGAGCAGTTCGGCGTGAATTTCCGCGTGGACGTGGAGCGGCGCATCGACGGCGCGGGCGCGGTGGGCGCGCACAAGACCTCGATGCTCGTCGACCTCGAAACCGGCCGGCCGATGGAGATCGATCCGCTGATCACCGTCGTGCAGGAAATGGGCAAGCTGGTTGGCGAGCCGACGCCGGCCATCGACACGGTGCTCGCGTTGATCAAGCAGCGTGAGCGCATGGCCATGCAGGCGGCTTAAGTCACGGCGAAGGGGCGGCGCGTGCGCCGCCTTTTTTTGCGGGATTGCGGAGCCTGGAAAAGCAAAACGGATCGCATCGAGCGATCCGTTTTTGCTTTGCAGCAGAAGGAAACACGCGCTATTCGATGCGCGCGTGTGTGCGGGTCACTTGCAGCGGCGGCGGCGCATCGGCGCTGCGCAGCGCGACGCGCATCGGCGCGCCGTTCGAGCCGCGCATCGGCGAGCCGTCGATGGAGGTTTCCGGCAGCGCTTCGTTGTCCTGCGACGAAGCCTCCGCGTCCGAACCGTCTGGCGCCGCGCTGTCCGCCATAAACTGCGACCACGCCGCCTGAGCGCAAGGCCGCAGCGAACGATGGCGGCGGCGCACGAGCATCGTCGTCACGTTGACGACAGGATGCAGCAAACGCGTAACGAGCGGCCCCGCAGGCGCAGGCCAGTGACACGTTGCGTGCGCAACTTCCCCTGAGCGATGCGCATGCCCTGCGCGCGCGCCCTCCACGCACACCGGCAGCACGCCGATGCCCATGCCGAGCTGCGCCATGCGCGCCACGCCCGCCACGTGCGCGAACTCCTGCAGCGGCCTCCCCTCGGGCCGCAGACCGTCCAGCGCGCGCATCACCGCACCGCGGCAGCCCGCGTCGCGATTGAGCGTGACGAGCGGCTCGCGCGCGAGATCGTCCCATCGCAGCGCCCCCTGTAGCGCAAGCGGATGGTGCGCGGGCAAGAGCGCGCATAGCGGTGTGGCGGAAAGCGGCTGCACGTCGAGATTGCCGCTCGCGAACGGCACGCTTTCGGCGATCACGCCGAAATCGGCCTCGCCCTGCTCGACCGCCTGCAGCACAGCCGCCTGCGGCAAGTCCTGCAATTGCAGCGTGAGCGAAGGAAAGGCCGCGGCGCAGCGCGCGAGCGCGGCGGGCACCCAGGTCGACGAGAGCACCGGGTTGCTCGCCACGAGCACCACGCCGCTATGCGACTGGTGCGCGTCGCGGCCCTCGCTGAGCGCCATCTCGATCTCGTCGAGCAGGCGGCCGATGCGCCGCTCGAAGCCGCTGCCCGCGAGCGTGAGCTCGACCTGGCGCGTGGTGCGGTCGAAGAGCTTGAGTTCGACCGCTTCTTCCAGTTCGCGCACGCAGCGGCTCACCGCCGACTGCGTGAGCCCGAACTCGCGCGCGGCGCGTGTGAAGCTGCGCGCCCGCGCCACCGCGACGAACACCTTGAGTTGCTGGAGCGATACGTTCATCGACATGGCGGGCCCGCGCGCTTCATTCGCCGCTTTGGTTGGACCAGTGCGGCAATCCCGCGCCCGTATTCGTTGCCAGCGTGACGTTGGGCTCGCTGCCTGCTTCGTTGCTTGCTTCGCTGCTTTGTTCGATCAGGCGCTTGCGCATCGGTGCGAGGAAGAACTTGGCGCTCACGCCCGCCGCGATCGTGATGACCGCAGCCGCGATGAACACGGCGCTCCAGCCGCCCGTGGCAGACAGCACCGAGGCTACCGGCACGAGCAGCGCGGCGGTGCCCTTCGCGGTGTACAGCGTGCCGGCATTGGAGGCGGCGTACTTGCTGCCGAACGTGTCCGCGCAGATGGCCGGAAAGATCGAGAAGATCTCACCCCAGAACAGGAAGATCAGCGCAGCGAAGACCATGAATGCATACGGGTTCGTGCCGAACTGCATCATGCCGAGCAGCGCGAGCCCTTCGCCCACGAAGATCAGGAACATCGCGTTCTCACGGCCGATCTTGTCGGAAATGAAACCGCACAGCGGACGCGTAAAGCCGTTGCAGATGTTGTCGATCGAGAGCGTGAGCGTGAGCAGCGGCAGCGTCATGCCGAATACCGTCATCGGAATGCGGGCGAGGCCCCAGTCCTTGGCGATCGGTCCGATCTGCGCCGTTGCCATCAGGCCGCCAGCGGCCACCGCGACGAAGCAGATGTAGATCACCCAGAACACCGGCTGCTTGACCATCTGCCCCGGCGTGTAATCGACGCGCGAGACGAGACTGCGGCCAGCCACGACGAAGGAGCGCGGCGGCACCGGCTTTACGAGCAGGAACGAGAGCACGAGGATCGACACGCCCTGCAACACGCCGAAGAAGAAGAACGTGTGCTCGTAGCCTGAGCGCGTGATCATGTTCGCAATCGGAATTACCGTCACGGCAGCGCCGGCGCCGAAGCCCGCGGCCGTGAGACCGGCGGCGAGACCGCGGCGGTCCGGGAACCACTTGAGCGCGTTGCCCACGCAGGTGCCATACACGCCGCCCGCGCCGATACCCGCGATCACGGCAGAAACGTAGAGCATCGGCAGCGTCGTGACGTAGGAGTTGATCACCCAGGCGAGGCCTGCGCAAACCGCGCCGCCTGCCACGACCGGACGCGGGCCAAACTTGTCGACGAGCCAGCCTTCCACCGGCACGAGCCAGGTCTCGGTCAGAATAAAGATCGAGAACGCCAGTTGAATCTCCGCCTGGCCCCAGTGGTGACGCGAGTTCATCGGTGCGACGAACAGCGTCCATGCGTATTGCAGGTTGGCAACGAGCGCCATGCATAGCATGCCCACCACCAGTTGAAACCAGCGGTTCGTCCAGAACGGACCGCTCTCGCTCCTCTGACCGATTGCATTCATATCGCTTGTCTCCGCTATCTATTCATTGCAGCCGCGCAATTGCGGGTCTGCATAAATTCAGGCTTATGGTTTTATCTTTTTCACTTCCAGATGCTGTTTTTTATTGGCCAGATGAATCAGATATTCGAATTAAAATTCGTCAATCCTCATTCACCCTGACCGTACAGCAAACCCCTTAAAACATCGTTAAACAAGGGCTTTTCTACGTGTTGTCCCTTATGAAATCGTATTTCCGAGCGTTAACCCGAACATAGATTCGAGCACGTCGCACGGCATTCGGATGCCTTTCAACTATGCTAGGGTGATTGCTGAATTACTCACAATTAAAGTTTGTTATTATGTGGATTCAGTATCCTTTATGGTTCGGCCATGACGATGCGAAACGCCACGCTGCGCCAGCTCAAGGTCTTCGAGACCGTGGCGCGCCACCTCAGTTTTTCGCGTGCTGCGGAAGAGCTGCATCTCACCCAGCCGGCCGTTTCTACGCAGGTTCGGCAGCTCGAAGATCACGCAGGCCTGCCGCTCTTCGAGCAGCTCGGCAAGAAGATCTATCTCACGCCCGCGGGCACGGAGATGCTCCACTACAGCCGCGCGATCATGCAGCAGTTCCACGAAGTCGACGAGGCGATGAGCCAGCTAAAGGGCGTCTCGGGCGGCAAGCTCAACGTGGCCGTCATTAGCGCCGGCGATTACTTCTTTCCGCGCCTGCTGGCTGAGTTCACGCGCCGCTACAAGGGCGTCGCGCTCAATCTCTCCGTGCACAACCGCGAGCAGCTGCTCCAGCAGCTCGCCACCAACCAGACCGATCTCGCCGTGATGGTGCGGCCGCCCCACGCAACCGACGCCATCAACGAGCCGTTTGCGCCGCACCCGTACGTGATCGTCGCGGCGCCCTCGCATCCGCTTGCGCACAAGCGCGCCATCAAGCTCAGCACGCTCGCCAACGAGGCGTTCATCGTGCGCGAGCGCGGCTCGGACACATGGAATTCGATGGAAGAAGGCTTCGCCGGGAAGATCACGAACCTCAAGATCGCCATGGAGATTCAAAGCACCGAAACGATCAAGCAGGCCGTGATCGCGGGCATGGGCATCGCGTTTCTCTCGGCGCACACCATCAGCCTCGAATTGCAGGTCGGCCACCTCACGGTGCTCGACGTCGAAGGCTTCCCGGTCATGCTCAACTGGTACGTCGTGCACCGGAAAAACAAGCGCCTGCCGCCCGTCGCGCTCGCGTTCAAGCGCTTCCTCATGGAGGAAGGCGCCGCGCTCATCGAGAACATTACAAAAGTGTCAGAAGCAAGTTTGCATAAGTAAGGTTTTATACCTACGCCAAAAACTATCACGCATGGCTAATCATTCGCGTCGTGTTGCGCGTTCTGTCGTGTTCCCCTGCTCCCGTAGATGATCTTGTGATGCCTTTGGCGGGCTGCCTCAGTGCGGCCCTTGCCGCTGCCGCAACGCGCCGCCCCGGCTGCGCCGCCGCCGTGGCAAGTCCTGTGACGCGTGATGACCCGCGCGCCCCGGGCCGCCATGCGGCGCGTCGTTCGCGGCCAGCCACGCCGGTTCGAAGGCGCCGCCGCCGCAGGCCGCGACCAGCAGTTCGTCCGGCACACCCGCGAAGCTCGCGTTGAATATTGCACTGAAGGGCTCGCTTGACAGTGACGCCTCGACCGCGCCCGTACGCGCGAGCCGCGGCCGCCTCGCGCCGCTCATGAGCCGCGCGCCCAGTGCCGCACACAGCACGCTCGCCGCTACCAGTATGGAGATTTCGACGTCGGGGCAAGCACGCACGCTCAGGAACCCATAGCCGAGCGCCGCTGCAAGCAGCAGCGCCATGACATGAACGACGCGGTCGCCACGGCCGAACGGCACGCGCCTTCGAGCCGCGCCACTCGCTCGTGCGCCACGGCTGAACAGACTCAGCGCACCGCCGACCAGCAACGCGCCGGTCGCCACCGCGATGAACAGCGCCACGCGCTCGATCGGACTACGCTCAGGCTGCAACACGTAGCCAATGAAAGCGCCGATCAACACACTCGCGCCCGAAACACCGCCGAGCAGCGCGGCCGTCCGCGCACGTCGCGTGAGGTCGCGCCGGCCCGCGAGGCACAGACCGCCCAGCACACCCGCTTCGACAGCGACCGTCGCAACGGGCGACTGCATCCAGCCCGCGGCGATCAAGCCGGGCGGCACGGTCAACAGCAATGCGAACGAAATGGCGAAGGCGAGCCGATGCTTGTGCGGCGCAGCAGCACGCTTTGCACAGCGCAGCGCGGCACGGGAACGTGACGACGACCATGCACGGACCGGCGCGAGCGCCGCTAATTGTGCAAATGCACAGACGAGCCATGCGAATAGCGCACCCACACCCAGCCACGCCAGGTCGCCAGCCAGTTGCTCCGGCATCTCTCCTCCTCGCGCGGCATGTCTGCCGCGCGTCTTTGGTTTTACGCCATCAGGCCCCGCTCTCTACGGCAGCAAGCGACTCGCTCTGCGCGCATGCGGTGCCCAACATATTGCTCAACGTGCCAATCCCTTCGATGGTGACCTCGACAGTTGCGCCATCAACGATCGAGCCTACGCCGAGTGAAGTCCCGCACGCAATCACGTCACCCGGTTCGAGCGTCAGATCCTGCGAAATGAGGCTCACCTGCTGCGCCGGCGAAAACACCATGTCGTCGAGCGGATAATTCTGGCGCTCCACACCATCGAGTTTCGTGACAACGCGTGCGCGCTGCCAGTCGAACCCGGAAACGATCGCCGGGCCCAGACAACAGAACGTATCGAAACCTTTGGCTCGGCACCATTGCGGGAAGTGCGGATTCTCGGTGATGAGGCCCGCAGCCGTGACGTCGTTGACGATCGTGTAGCCGAAGATCGCCGACTCGGCCTCCTGGACGCTCGCGTCGCGGCAGCGCTTGCCGATCACGATGCCGAGTTCGCCTTCGAACACGATTTTTCCCGCATAGTGGGCAGGACGCCGAATCAATTCCGCAGAGCCGATCACCGAAGCCGCCGGCTTGATGAGGAAAAGCGGGTGCGAAGGCACCGGCTTTTCCAGCTTCGCGGCGAGCGCGTGAAAATTGTTCCAGAGCGCGACCACCTTGCCGGGCGCGCAAGGCGCAAGCGGCGTGAGCGCGCGCAGCGACAGCACTGCGCCGGTGGGCACCGGCTGATCGAGCCCTTCGTATTCGTGCAGGTAACCGTTCTCGACGCGGCCGAACACAATGCTCCCGTCGCTCGCCATCAAACGCATCCACGTTTCCATGTTTTCGCTCCCTGGTTTCAAACGGCGCCAGACACGCGCAGCGAGTGAATCTCGTCCTTCGTGTAGCCGAATTCAGCGAGCACCTCGTCGGTGTGTTCGCCGAGCAGCGGAGAACGCGTGACTTCGGTCGGGCTGTCCGAGAGCTTGATCGGGTTGCCCACCGTGAGGTACTTGCCCCGCACCGGGTGATCCACCTCGACGATCGTTCCGCTCGCGCGCAGCGATTCGTCGCCCGCGATCTCCTTCATCGAAAGAATCGGGCCGCATGGAATGTCGTAGCGGTTGAGCAAGGCCATCGCGTCGAACTTCGTGCGGTGCATGGTCCAGTGCTCGATTTCGTCGAAGATCGCCTTCAAGCGCGGCAGACGCGCATTCGGCGTGGCGTAGTCCGGGTCGTCGATCCACTCCTCGCGTCCGATCAGCTTGCAGATCCGGTCCCACACCGGTGCCTGCGCGATGAAGTAGATATAAGCGTTCGGGTCGGTCTCCCACCCCTTGCACTTGAGAATCCAGCCCGGCTGCCCGCCACCCGACGCATTGCCGGCGCGCGGCACCGCTTCACCGAAACTGTCGTTGGGGTACTGCGGGTACTCCTTCATGACGCCGGTGCGTTCGAGCCGCTGCTGGTCGCGCAGCTTCACGCGGCACAGGTTGAGCACGCCGTCCTGCATGGCTGCGAGCACCTTTTGGCCGCGCCCCGTATGCGTGCGCTGATAGAGCGCCGTGACGATGCCGAGCGCGAGATGCAGGCCAGTGCCGCTGTCGCCGATCTGCGCGCCCGAAACGACCGGCGGACCGTCGTCGAAGCCGGTCGTCGAAGCCGCACCGCCCACGCACTGCGCAACGTTCTCGTAGACCTTGCAGTCCTCATAGGGCCCAGGACCGAAGCCCTTCACCGAGGCGACAATCATGCGCGGGTTCAGTGTCTGGATATGTTCCCAGCTGAAGCCCATGCGCTCGAGCGCACCCGGCGCGAAGTTCTCGACCAGCACGTCGCAGTCGCGAATGAGCCGCTCGAGCACCCGCTTGCCTTGCGGGTTCTTCGTGTCGAGCGTGAGCGAACGCTTGTTGCCGTTGAGCATCGTGAAGTAGAGGCTGTCTGCGTCCGGCAGGTCGCGCAGCTGTTCCCGCGTGATGTCGCCAGCGCCTGCACGCTCTACCTTGATCACGTCCGCGCCGAACCAGGCGAGCAGTTGCGTGCAGGTGGGTCCCGACTGCACATGCGTGAAATCGAGGATGCGCACGCCGTTCAATGCCTTGCCCATGTCATATCTCCTTATCTAATCGTGGCCGGGCGAGTTTTCGAAAATCGGTGGGGTTGCGTGGGCAGAGGCGTTTCGCGCCATGGCGCGACATCTGCGTCCTTGAGCAATACGGTATGTGATATATCAGAACGAGGCAAGAGGGGAATTGCTCATCGGGAATGCCATTAGAATCGCGTCAAAGCCTTGCCCAGCCTGGCTTTCGCGCAAGTTCGACGTCGTTGACGCGGTGCACACGAGGGAAAACCCCGAGAATCTATCGCGCCTGATATGCCAGATTCCGTGTGAAGGATGGCTGTAAGGGCCCGCGATTTGGTCAGGGATGCCAGGGGTTGATGCGCATAAAGTCGGCCGGTGGAGGCCTTTGAGCCACCGGGACGCGCTGGGACGTTACTGCATGCAAAACGGGAGACCCGAAGGTCTCCCGTTTTGCACTAACCGCGGCGCTAGTTGCGCACTTCAGTCAAGGAAATCGCAGTTCTTCTCGACGTAAACCGCGAGATCGAGCGAATGCTGGCGCACGAGCTTTTCCGCCAGCTCGGTGTCGCGCTTCTCGAGCGCCTCGATAATGCGCAGATGGTCGACGATCGAGCGCGAGGCCCGGTCGCTCTGCGAGATCGTCATGCGGCGAATGGCGCGCACGTGCACGAAGATGTTCTTGATGGTGTCGAGAATGATCTGCGACTTGGAAAGCTCGACAATCGCCTGGTGGAACGCGATGTTGGCGTCCGAGTACTCGGCGATATGCTCGGCCGGCGTGCTGTCGCGGAAGTCGTCGAACATGTGGCGCAGCCGCGCGATTTCCTCGTCGGTGGCGTGAACCGTGGCGAGGCGTGCGGCCATGCTTTCGAGCGCCGCCCACATCTGGATCATCTCCACGATCTCGCGCTTGCTCTTGCGCACAATATAGATGCCACGGCGGGGCACCATGCGCAGGAAGCCTTCCTGCTCGAGCAGCGTCATGGCCTCGCGCACGGGCGTGCGGCTCACGCCGAGCGACTCACTCAGCACGCGCTCGTCGAGCCGGATTTCTTCGCGTGTCTGGTAGATGTCGGCGTCGGCAATGGCCTGGCGCAGCATGGCGTAAGCCTGATCGCGCAGGCTCAGTGTTGCGTTGATGGGCTGCAGCGCCAGCTTGAGCGGCGCCGCTTCCCGGCTTGCTACTACTTCAGTTTGTTCTGACGACATTGATTACCTCTTTTCCGACCTGCGGACGGATTCGCGGACCGAATTGTGCACGACGCACCGCCTTCGCGCGCGGCGCTTCGCCCAAACCGACGTACCGGCCATGCTGTGCAGCTTGCTCAATAGCAGACTGCGGCAGCCACCTGGCGATCATGACCGTAGCAGCCGCACCCAGACCCACAACCGCAGCACCGAAAAGTGCGAGAGAAACGAAATCCATTTGAAGCTCCGCATGATTGAGTAATCGAATAACTCAATCATATGCTGCGTTGCGGCAGAAAGCAATATTCTGTATGTGATATATCAGATGCAGTCGTTTCCGCACAACACTTCGATGCTTCCGGGGCTCAGCAGGGGGTGCGCTCCCACATTATGGGTACAGTCGACCGTATATCTATGAAAAACAACCCATGCTAGTGAGAAACCGGTACGGCCCGCAAGAGGATACGGCATCGAAGGGCACGATCGCGTCAGGCAAACGTGTGAACGAGACTCGCGCGCAACACACACTACGGCCGCCAAAGCTATTTAAGCATTTCAGGTTGACAGCGCGGCGAGCCACCCCGCACACTCGACCCATGCACACTTCCGTCACCCGCCTCGTCATCGCAAACACGATGAATCATCCGTGGAAAACCCATATGGGTCGTCCACGGGGATGGTGTGCGTACTAGCAGTCTGTCGTCACGCAAATCACAAGCCCCGCCGGCATCGACGGGGCTTTTTGTTTTTCTGGGTGGCAGCGCTCCGTTCGTCGGCTCCAAAAAATGGAGAACACGATGGATGACGCATTTCAGGCAGCTTCACAGCCCGCTTCACAAGCCGCTTTACAGTCCACTTCACAGCCCACCGCGCAACCCGCTCCGCTGACCGTTGCAGACGCAACCGACCGCTTCGACGACCCGTTGCCCTCGCAGTCGGTCCACTTCGCCGTGCCGCCCATGCGCACGCTCACGTGGCGCGTGAATGCGTCAGCCACGCTGCGGGTTCAATCAGCCCAGGTGTGGGTCACGCGCGCCCGCTCGCCCTACGACCACTGGCTGCAGCCGGGCGAGACGCTGCGCCTCGAACGCGGCGAGCGCATCTGGCTCAGCACCGAGGCTGTTTTGCCGGCGCGCGTGAGCATCACGAGCGCATGGCAGCCGCCGTTTGCGGGCGTGCAGCGCTGTAGGGAACGCCTTGCCGCCTGGCTTGCGCTGCTCACGCTACGGCGCTCGCCCGAGGCGTGAAGCCCGCGCGCCGGATGCGCTTTGAGCCGAAGCCAGGGCCGCACACGCCAAAACGCCGGATACGCCGCTCAATGGGCGCATCCGGCGTCGTAAGACGGGCGCTGACTCAGAACTTGTGCCGCAGCCCGAGGTTCACGATGGTTTGGTTCGACGTGCCCGCGTAGCCATACGAACCGATCGAAGCCTCGGCCGGCATCGAGCCGCCCGAGCCGTTGCCCGTATCGCCGCTCGCGTGCTGCCACGCCGCCGTCATGTACAGGTCGGTGCGCTTCGAGAGGCTGTAGTCCGCGCCGAGCGAGACCTGGTTGTAGCTCGCCGTCGTATCGCCATTGGCATGCGTATAGCTGTAGCCAAGACCCAGGAGCAGCGCGGGGGTCAGCTGATAGTTCAGGAAGCCCTGGCCGGTGTTGTACTTCTGGGTGTTGAGGAACACCGAGCTGCCGTCCGGCGAGTAGCGCGCATTGCTGTAGCCGAGGCCGAAGGTGAACTGGCCGAGCTGGTACTGCGCCGCCGCGCGCGCAATGGTGAGCGAGTGCGCCGTGGCGTAGCCGGAGTTGATCGGGCCGTCGAAGGTGCCGTCCGAGGTGCTCGTCCAGCCGTCGGTGCGAATGCCGTTCACCGCCTGGCTGTTCGTCGCGTAGAAGTAACCGCCGGCGAGCGCGAGCGGGCCGTTGGTGTAGTTGACCGCCGCCGAGTACGACTGCTCGGCGCCGGTCGAGCCCGCCACGCCGCCAAACGAGTACATCGCCGCGACCTGCAGGCCGCTCCACACGGGCGTCGTGTACTTGACGGCATTGTTCACGCGGAAGCTGTTGTCGTAGTTGTCGACGTCGCCCGCCGTTGCGAACACGGAGCCGAAATAGTTGTCGGCCGTGATCCCCTGCACGAGATCGATGAGCGGGTCGTACTGCCGCCCCAGCGTTAGCGAACCGTACTGCTCAGCCGTCAAGCCCACGTACGCCTGCCGCCCGAACAGCCTGCCGCCTTGCGCGAGCGAGCCTGTCGACGGGTTGAAGCCGTTTTCCAACTGAAAGATTGCCTTGAGGCCGCCGCCGAGATCTTCGGCGCCCTTCAAACCCCATCGCGAGCCGGAGAGATTGCCATTGCTGCTGTTGCCGAGCGCCCAGAGGTTGTTGCTGCCTTCGGCGTGGTTGACGTACGTGATCGAGGTGTCGATGGTCCCGTACAGCGTCACGCTGGTCTGTGCCTGAGCCATGCCGGCAACCCCGAGCGCGGCAAGCGAAAGGGAAGTCAAGGCTAGTCTGTTCACGTCTTTCTCCCGGCGCAGTAAAACAACTCTTGACCAAAGCAGACTAACTCGCCCGTCGAGCAATGTAAAAGGATTAAACAAGCTGTCTCGAATTAGTGACAGCGGTTTCACGAAGCGCCTGGATAACTGCCGAAACATTATCTCCCGCTGCGAAACAATGCACTGATCGCCCTCCTGCAACGCCCGCCAGGCAAGGCTTTCGGAGAACCGACCAAACCGGCGAGCGTTTCAATATGTGATATACAAGCCCGCATTGCTCATAACTTAACGATCACCTTATCGCTTCAACTTATCTGTTAATTAGGCTTTGCAAACATTAATCGACACGAGATAATTCCCCAATTAAATCCGCTAGTTAGGATGCAGCATTGCGCCCGATCGATCCGTACCCAAAAGCGGTTTCTTGTGCCGGGGCGTCAACCGGCGGGTAGTCCTATGCGTTTGCTGAGCTTAACTAGTCCTTTCCGAACGATTACGATTCGACTCGAATTTCCGGTTCGCGGCGCGAGGTGCGCGAGAACCGGCCTCGCAAGAACGTAAACGCAGAACGCGAATAAACGCGATGTCACCGCCGGGGAAGCTGTAACAGTCGATACGGCGACACCGCAGAGAGCCACCAGACCGATCCATGTCTCAATCGCATTCTTCACGCGCGGCGCGCGCCCTCGAGGCGCTGCGCCGCCGTGCCGGAGCCCTGCGCCTGCAGCGCTTTGTCGCGCCGGCGTTCGCGCTCGGCATCTGCGCGCTGCTGCTGGTCGTGTTCCAGCACCTCTCGCGCACGGTCGACTACCACTCGGTGATCCGCCAGCTCTGGACGCTCACGCCAGCGCAATGGGCCGGCGCGCTCGCCGCCACGGCCGTGAGCTTCGTCGCGCTGGTCGGACGCGACGCCGTGGGCCTGCGCTACCTCGGCGCGCGCGTCTCGCGCGGCGCGCTGTGGGCCGGCGCGATCGCCGGCTCGGCGCTTGGCAACGTCACCGGCTTCGGCGCGCTCACAGGCGGCGCCGTGCGCTGCCGCGTGTATGGTGGCGCCGGCGTCACGCCCGCGCAGATCGGCCGCATGACGGTGTTCACGAGCGTCACGCTCGCCCTCGCACTCGTGCTCATGACCGCGCTCGGCATGGTGGGCGCTGCCGGCACGCTCTCCGGCCTGCTGCATCTCTCGCCCGACGAATTGCGCCTGATCGGCGGCGTGGTGCTCGGCTGCGGCGCGGTGCTCGTGATCCTCTGCCCGGCCCACGCACAAGAGATCGAGCCGTTTGGCCGCGCATGGCTGCGCTTTTCCGTGCCGGCGCGGCGCGACCTCGTTGCGCAATTGCTGCTGGCCGCGCTCGACGTGGTCGGCGCCGGGCTCGCGCTCTGGTCGGTCATGCCGCACGCACTCCTCGGCTTCACCGACTTCCTCACCGTCTATTGCGCCGCCATGCTGCTCGGCCTGATCGGCCACACGCCCGGCGGCATCGGCGTGTTCGAAGCCGCCATGGTCTACGCGCTCGGCCCGAGCGTGCCGACCTCCAAGGTGCTAGCCGCGCTGCTCGCCTATCGCGCGATCTATTTCGGCGCGCCGCTCGCGCTCGCGGCGGGCGTGCTCGCGGTATTCGAAGGCCGCGCGCTCAAAACTCCGCTCAGCGCCCGCTTTGCGAAGCGCGGCGCCGACGGCGTCTCGCAGCTCGCGCCGCTCTTTCTCGCCATCGTCACGTTCGTGACCGGCAGCATGCTCGTGATCTCGGGCGCCACGCCCGCGTTCTCCAAGCGCATCGCGCTGCTGCAAACCATCGTGCCGCTGTGGGTGCTCGAAAGCTCGCAATTGATGGGCAGCCTCTTCGGCGTGCTGCTCCTCTTCGTCGCGCGCGGCCTGCTGCGGCGCCTCGACGCCGCCTGGTGGCTCGCGCTCGTGATCGCCGTGGCCAACCTCGCGCTCTCGCTTGCCAAGGGCCTCGCCTTCGTCGAAGCGGGCGTGCTGTGCGTGCTGATCGTGCTGCTCCTCGCTACGCGCAAGCGCTTTAACCGCCATTCGTCGATGTTCTCCGAGCGCTTCACGCCGGCCTGGCTCGCCTCGGTCGGCTGCGTGATCGCGCTTGCCGTATGGGTGCTGCTGTTCGCGTTCCGCGACGTGCAGTACTCGCAGAGTCTCTGGTGGCAATTCGCCTTCCACAGCCGCGCCCCGCGCGCACTGCGCGCCACGCTCGGCGCAGGCGTGTTCGCCGCCGCGCTCGCGCTGTGGCAACTGTTGCGCCCCGCCGCGGGCCGCTTCGTGATGCCGCCGAGCGAAGACCTCGAAGAGGCCGCGCGCATCGTGCGTGCGCAGGAGCGCAGCGACGCGGGCCTCGCGCTGATGGGCGACAAGAGCTTCCTCTTCTCCGCCTCGCGCAAGGCATTCCTGATGTACGCGAAGCGCGGCCGCACGTGGGCGGCGCTGCACGACCCGGTCGGCCCGCGCGAAGAATGGCCGGCGCTGATCCGCGAATTCGTCACACTCGCGCACGCGCACAACGGCCGCGCGGCGTTCTACCAGGTGCGCGCCGACGCGCTGCCGCTCTATCTCGACGCCGGCCTCACGCTGATGAAGCTCGGCGAGGAAGCGCGCGTGATGCTGCAGGAATTCGACCTGAAGGGTCCACAGCGCGCGCATTTGCGCTACGCGCTCAAGCGCGGCGAACGCGACGGCTTTTCGATCGAACACATCGAGCCCACGCAGATGGGCGCGAGCCTGCCGGTGCTGCGCGCGATCTCCGACGCCTGGCTGCAGGACCGCGAAGCGCGCGAAAAGAGCTTCTCGGTGGCCGCGTTCGACGACGACTATCTCGCCGCGCAGTCCGTGCTGCTGATCCGCCAGAACGGCGAGCCGCTCGCGTTCGTCACCTTCATGACGACCGATCTGAATACCGACGCGACGGTGGGCGTCATGCGCCATTTGCCCGGCGCCTCGCCCTACGCGATGGAGTATCTGTTCACGCAGCTCGCACTGCATCTGAAGGCCGCCGGCTACCAGTCGCTCTCGCTCGGCATGGCGCCGCTCTCGGGCATGGGTCCCACGCCGCTTGCTTCGTCGTGGCACCGGCTCGCGGGCTTCATCTGGCGCTTCGGCGGCCGCTTCTATAACTTCCGGGGGCTGCGCGGCTTCAAGAACAAGTTCGCGCCGCGCTGGGAACCGCGCTATCTGGCCGCTTCGGGCTCGATCAGCGTGTTCATCACCCTCGCCGATCTATCGCTGCTGGCAGGAGGCTGGCGCTCATGACATTCCGTATCACCAGGCTGCCGCGCCTCGCAGGCACGGCAGCGGGCGCCGCTGTGCTCGCGTTTTTCACCGCTCACGCAAACGCGGCTTCGATGCCCGCTTCGACTTCCGCTTCACCGTCCGCCTCGGCGCCGGCTTCCGCCGCGACGATGCGCGTTTCCGGCGGCCGTTACGGCGATGTCGCAGTGACGAAACCGACCGGCACGATCCGCGGCTTCACCGTGCTGTTTTCCGCGGACAAGCACTGGAGCGCCGCCGACCAGCAACGCGCCGACGCGCTCGCGCAGCATGGCGCGCTCGTCGTGGGTGTGGATACGGAGCGCTACGCGCAGAACCTCGCGGCCGTAAAGAACGAAACCTGCCACAAGCTCTACGGCGACGCCGAAGCGCTGAGCCATCAGCTCGAACGCCAGCTGGGCGCGAGTGAGTACTACGCGCCGATCGCCATCGGCAGCGGCGAAGGCGCGCTCATCGCTCAGCGCATGCTCTCGCAGGCGCCCGCGAACACGATGGCAGGCGCCGTGTCGCTCGATCCCGCCGCGCAGCTCGACGCGCGCTTCTCACCGTGCCCGGCCGACCCCACGCTGTCGCGCGGCACCGGGCTGCCCGGCTTCTTCGAGCAGGGCGTGACGACGAAAGATGCGCACGCAACGAATGCTGGCGCGCCGCGCACCTTTGCCCCCGGTGTAGCCGACGCCGACAAGATCGTTGCGCTCACCTCGAACCATCTGCGCGTCTCGACGGAAAGCGAAGAGGACGTGTCGGATCTGCCGCTCGTCGAACTGCCCGCGGCGCACGCGACCGACATGCTCGCGGTGGTGATCTCGGGTGACGGCGGCTGGCGCGATCTCGACAAGACGATTGCGGAAGCGCTGCAAAAGCAGGGCATTTCGGTGATCGGCTGGGACGCGCTGCGTTACTTCTGGAGCGAAAAGACGCCGGCACAAACGAGCCACGATCTCGCACGCGTGCTGAAGACTTACGGCTCGCGCTGGCATGCGCAGCACATTGCGCTCGTGGGCTACTCGTTTGGCGCGGACGTCATGCCGTTCGCCTACAACCGTCTGCCCGACGCGCTGCGCGCGAAGGTGTCGTACATGTCGCTGCTCGGCTTCGCGCCGGACGCCGACTTCCAGATCCGCGTGACGGGCTGGCTCGGCATGCCCGCCAGCGACAAGGCGCTGCAGGTGCGCCCGGAACTCGCGAAGGTGCCGCCTTCGATCGTGCAATGCGTGTATGGCGCGGGCGAGAAAGACACGCTGTGCCCGGCGCTCGTGAATACCGGCATCGACGTCGTCAAGACGAGCGGCGACCATCACTTCGACGGCGACTACAACGCGCTTGCCGCGAAGATCATCGCGGGATGGAAGAAGGAAATTGCGGCGCGGGGGTGAAGTCGCGCCCCACGCTTACTTTCTCGCGACGAGATACTGCACGCCCTGCGGCCCGTAGCGCTCGGCGTGCGGCAGATTGGCGGCGAGATGGAACACGTCGCCGGCCTTGTAGTGCCGCTCTTCGTCGCCCACGCGAATGTGCAGATCGCCTTCGATGACGAGCGCCTTCGCTTCGAACGGATGCGAATGGACCTCCATGACGCCGGCTTCGCGCGTCACGACAACGGGTTCGGGAAAGCCTTCATCGGCCAGGCTGCGGATGAATGTTTCGCGCTGCATGATTCGTCTCCTCGCTCGACGGTGTCGACGCGCCATCGGCCAGTTTGGCACGCACGCCAACGCGCTGCACGACTTGGCCTCCCGCCGGACCGCCCACTCCCCTGCAGGCATCCCGGCCAACCTTTCACTCAAATCGACGTGAAAGGCTTTCGAAAAATTCCCCCTTACATTACTAAAAGCTTTCGCCTATAACGACATCACATGTCGCGATTTCCGCTATCTCGCACATGCCTCAGCCCGCCTGGCCTAGCCGGCGGGCTTTTTTTCGGCGTACGCGGCATCGGTCGGAAGCTTTCAAAAACCATACTCATCAATGCGCAGAGGTAGTGGAAGCCCTGAGATGTCTTCCGCTTGACTTCGTTGATATATTACATATTGTGTAAACGACTGTCAGGCAAACGACAGGATTCGCTGACCGCGATTCGGGCAGAAAGCGCTCTTCGCGCAAGGCCGTTCATTCGAAGAAACCGGAGACACACATGGAGCATCGGCAAGGAGGGGCGTCGCGATTCGCGTCGCCGTGGACGCAACTCGTGCTCGGCGTCATCTGCATGGCGATGATCGCCAACATGCAGTACGGCTGGACGCTGTTCGTCAATCCCATCAACGAAAAGTACCACTGGGGGCGCGCCGCGATTCAGGTCGCGTTCACGATCTTCGTCGTCACCGAAACCTGGCTTGTACCCGTGGAAGGCTGGCTCGTCGACAAGTACGGGCCGCGTCCCGTGGTCGTGGGCGGCGGGCTGTTGTGCGCCGTTGCCTGGGTGCTCAACTCGGTGGCCGCGTCGCTGCCGGTGCTCTATATCGCGGCGGCGATCGGCGGGCTCGGTGCGGGGGCCGTTTACGGCACCTGCGTCGGCAACGCGCTCAAGTGGTTTCCGACCCGGCGCGGGCTCGCGGCGGGCATTACCGCGGCGGGTTTCGGTGCGGGTTCGGCGGCGACCGTCGTGCCTATCGCCAACATGATCAAGAGCAGCGGATATGAGTCCACGTTCCTCTGGTTCGGTCTGGGGCAAGGGATCGTCGTGCTCGTGCTCGGTTTCGCGCTTAGCGCGCCCGCCTCGCACGGCGTCGCCGCAGCGAAACGCGCCATCGGACAAGCGGCGAAGCAAGTTGCGCAAAGTGCGAGCGCCGTCTACAACGCGAGTCCGCGCGAGGTGATTGCGTCGCCCATCTTCTGGGTGATGTACGCCATGTTCGTGATGATGGCCGCCGGCGGCCTGATGGCAACCGCGCAGCTCGGCCCGATCGCGAAGGACTTCGGCCTGCACGACTCGCCCGTTTCGCTGCTCGGCCTCACGCTGCCCGCGCTCACGTTCGCGCTGACCATCGACCGCGTGCTCAACGGTCTCACGCGGCCCTTCTTCGGCTGGGTGTCGGACCGCATCGGCCGCGAGAACACGATGTTCGTCGCGTTCGGCATCGAGGCGGTCGGCATCGTGCTGCTCTCGCAATACGGCCACACGCCGACGGCGTTCGTCGTGCTTACCGGCATCGTGTTCTTCGCGTGGGGCGAGATCTACAGCCTTTTTCCCGCCACCTGCGGCGACACCTACGGACCGAAGTTCGCCGCGACCAACGCGGGCCTGCTTTACACCGCGAAGGGCACTGCCGCACTGCTGGTGCCGTTCACGAGCGTGATCACCGCGGCAACCGGCAGCTGGCACGCGGTGTTCATGCTCGCCGCGGGCATGGCGGCGGTCTCCGCGTTGCTCGCCGTATTCGTGCTCAAACCATTGCGCAACGCGCATCGCCAAAAGCATGCCGAACCGGCGGCCAGCTTCGCGTATGGCAGCCCGCTCGTGCAGGACTGAGCCCTCTCTGATCCCGCGAAGGCATAAAAAAACGCCGGCGTAAGCCGGCGTAAAGAGAGACTGCTTTCAATCTTCGACCAGGCGACGACTCAGGCCACTACGGGCGCCGCCTTCGCGTCTTCTTCCTGCTCGACCGACGAGCGGATCAGGTAATCGAACGCGCCAAGCGATGCCTTCGCGCCTTCGCCCACGGCAATCACGATCTGCTTGAACGGCACGGTCGTCACGTCGCCCGCGGCGAACACGCCCGGCACCGACGTTTGGCCCTTCGCGTCCACTTCGATCTCGCCGTGTTTCGACAGCGCCACCGTGCCCTTGAGAAACTCGGTGTTCGGCACGAGGCCGATCTGCACGAACACGCCTTCGAGTTCGACGTGACGCTTTTCGCCCGACGTGCGCTCGAGATACGCGAGACCCGTGACCTTCTGGCCGTCGCCGGAAATCTCGGTGGTTTGCGCGTTCACGTGCACCGTGACGTTCGGCAGGCTGCGCAGTTTGCGTTGCAACACTTCGTCCGCGCGCAGTTGCGTGCCGAATTCGAGCAGCGTGACATGACTCACGATACCGGCCAGGTCGATCGCCGCTTCCACACCCGAGTTGCCGCCGCCGATCACCGCCACGCGCTTGCCCTTGAAGAGCGGGCCGTCGCAGTGCGGGCAGTAGGCCACACCCTTGTTCTTGTACTGCTGCTCGCCCGGCACATCCACGTTGCGCCAGCGCGCACCGGTTGCGAGCACCACGCTCTTCGCGCGCAGCGTCGCGCCGCTTTGCGTGCGCACTTCGAAGCCGTTGCCGGTGGGCACGAGCGCTTCGGCGCGCTGCAGATTCATGATGTCGACGTCGTAGGCGCGCACGTGCTGCTCCAGCGCCGTGGCGAACTTCGGCCCTTCCGTTTCCGTGACCGAGACGAAGTTCTCGATCGACATCGTGTCGAGCACCTGGCCGCCGAAGCGCTCGGCGAGCACGCCGGTGCGAATGCCCTTGCGCGCCGCGTAGATCGCAGCCGCCGCGCCAGCGGGACCGCCGCCGACGATCAGCATGTCGAAAATATCCTTCTGGTTCAGCTTCTCGGCCGCACGCGACGATGCGCCGGTGTCGAGCTTCGCGAGAATCTCTTCCACGCCCATGCGGCCCTGGCCGAACACTTCGCCGTTCAGGTAGATGGTCGGCACGGCCATGATCTGGCGCTTCTCGACTTCGTCCTGATACAGCGCGCCGTCGATGGTGACGATCTGCACGTTGGGGTTGAGCGTGGCCATCGCGTTGATCGACTGCACGACTTCCGGGCAGTTCTGGCACGACAGCGACATATAGACTTCGAACGAGAACACGCCGTCGAGCGCCTTCACCTGTTCGATCGTGTCGTTCTCGAGCTTGACCGGGTGGCCGCCCACCTGGAGCAATGCAAGCACGAGCGACGTGAATTCGTGGCCCATCGGAATGCCCGCGAACGTGACTTTCACGTCGGAGTTCGCGCGCTTGATGTCGAACGAAGGGGTACGCGCGTCGCCAGCAGCGGCGCCACGGCGTTCTTCGTAGGAGATGCGATTCGAGAGCGATGCGACATCCTGCAGCAGTTGCTGCAGTTCTTGCGACTTCTCGCCGTCGTCCAGGTACGCAACGATCTCGATCGACTGCGTGACTTTTTCGAGGTAACTTTTGAGTTGATCTTTGATGTTGGCGTCGAGCATGGCGTATTTTTCCGGCTAGAGAAGAAGCGGGGGAATTCTAAGTAATGCCTGGCAATTTCGCCGTTCCGCTTATGGCGTGACGAGGCGAGCAGGGTTCCCGGGCCGCAGCCGCGTGGGCGCGGCCCGGGGATACAGCTAATGAGACTTGGGCGTCATGCGATCAGGGCGATCGCATGTGAACAGCGACGCTTAGATCTTGCCGACGAGGTCGAGCGACGGTTTGAGCGTTTCAGCGCCCGGCGTCCACTTGGCGGGGCAAACTTCACCCGGGTGCGATGCCACGTACTGGGCAGCTTGCACCTTGCGCAGCAGTTCCTTGGCGTCACGGCCGATGCCGTTGTCGTGGATTTCGCACAGCTTGATCTCGCCTTCCGGGTTGATCACGAACGTGCCGCGCAGTGCCAGGCCTTCTTCTTCGATCATGACGTCGAAGTTGCGCGTGATTGCGCCCGTCGGGTCGCCGACCAGCGGGTACTTGATCTTGGCGATCGTGTCCGACGTGTCGTGCCATGCCTTGTGCGTGAAGTGCGTGTCGGTCGACACACCGTAGATTTCAACGCCCAGCTTCTGGAATTCTGCGTACTGGTCAGCCAGGTCGCCGAGTTCCGTCGGGCACACGAAAGTGAAGTCGGCCGGGTAGAACACGACAACCGACCACTTGCCCTTCAGGTTTTCTTCAGAGACCGGAACGAACTTACCGTTGTGGTATGCGGTTGCGTTGAACGGCTTGACTTGCGTGTTGATGAGAGACATGCGTTGTTTCCTCGCTCTGGGTTGGGAAAAGGTATGGACGAAGGTTACGGGAACCGCGCCCGTTTGAAAAATTGGTTGCTTTGATCGCGGGTATTAACCCTGCCTATCGGACCCCATAGCGGCCGTCAAAGCCCGTCTGCATGGGGTTCCGCGCCCGCATCGCGCGGCCGGGGCAACCTTCCGGGCGGTGAGCATACAACACAACTGCGACAATGCGCCTCACATGCCCGCCCTTTCGTGGTGCATCCGCGAGGCGCTACCCCTTAGATGCAGGCGCAACGGCCTTTCTGCAAGGGCTGCGCGCTTGCTGCGTGCATGCTGCGTCAGAGCGCCCCGCCGCGCGCGGTTGCTGCACGCGCCGCCAGCCGCTCGCGCAAATATTGCGTGAACGCGCGGATCGTCACGGAAGCTTCACGATGCTGCGGGTACAGCGCGTGCAGCGCGTTGGGCGGCGGCATGAACGGCTCGAGCACCTCGACCAGCAGCCCCGCATCCACCGATCCCGCCACGATGAAGTCCGGCAGATAGCAGATGCCGAGCCCGGCAATGGCTGCATCGCGGATCACTTCGCCGTTGTTCGCGCGCAGCGGCCCGTGCACGTCGAAAGGCGTGCGCACGCCATCGACGATGAACTCCCACGGCGCGCGGCCCTGCTGCCCATACGGCAGGCAGGCGTGCTGCGCGAGATCGGCAGGCGTTTGCGGCGCTCGGCGGCGGCGTCGGTAGCCGGGGCTGCAGCAGGCGATCATGCGCACGTCGATGAGCTTTTGCACGACCAGCGTGGAATCCGCCAGCCGGCCAATGCGCAACGCCATATCGAAACCCTCGCCGATCACATCGACATTGCGGTCGCTTAAGTCCATGTCGAAGCGGACGTCCGGGTGCTCGCGCAGAAATTCGGCAACGAGCGGCGAAAGGTGCGCCATGCCGAACGACATCGGCGCGCTCACTTTCAGGAGGCCGCGTGGTTCGCTGCGGCGGTCCGACATGGCCTGCTCGGCCTCGGACACGTCCGCAAGGATGCGCTTGGCGCGCTCGTAGAAGTCCTGGCCGAGGTCCGTGACCGCCAGCTTGCGCGTGTTGCGCACGAGCAGGCGCGCGCCCAGATCGGCCTCCAGCGCCGCCACGCGCCGGCTCACGAACTGCTTGGAAAGCCGCAGCCGGTGCGCCGCCGCCGTGAAATTGCCGGCATCCACGGTGTTCACGAAGATCCGCATGTCGTCGAGTTGCATGTCGATTGTCCACTTCAATGTGACAGTGAGTCGTATTTTACGGCGATTCCAGTCGATTTAATTGACCTAAAATTCTTTCCATCGCAACCAACACTGAATCGAAACGATTCACACGGAGAGACGAAAATGATCGAAGTTCGCAAGGCAGACCAACGCGGCCGCGGTGAACATGGCTGGCTCAGCTCGCGTCACACGTTTTCGTTTGCCAATTACTACGATCCGAAGCAAGTCGGCTTTTCGGACCTGCTTGTGATCAACGACGACCGCGTAGCCCCGGCGCGCGGCTTCGGCAAGCACCCGCACCGCGACATGGAAATCTTCTCGTACGTGCTGGAAGGCGCGCTCGAGCACAAGGACTCGATGGGCACGGGCTCGGTGATCGTCCCCGGCGACGTGCAACTGATGAGCGCCGGTACGGGCGTCGCGCACAGCGAGTTCAACCACTCGGCCGACGAAGGGGTGCACTTCCTGCAGATCTGGATTGCACCGAACGTGAAGGGCGCGCAGCCGCGCTACCAGCAGAAGAACATCGCCGATGAACAAAAGCGCGGCAAGTTTCGCCTGATCCTCTCGCCGGACGGCGCCGAAGACTCGCTGTTGCTGCGCCAGGACGCACGCGTGTATGCCGGACGCCTCGACGGCGCGGAAACGGCGAAGGTTGAAGTCGGCGCCGACCGCTACGCCTACGTTCATGTGGCGCGCGGCAGCGTGAAGCTGAACGGCGTGGAACTTGGCGAAGGCGACGGCGCGCGCATCCGCTCCGAGCGCGAGCTTGCCTTCAGCGACGGACACGATGCAGAGGTCCTGGTGTTCGATCTGCGTAATATCGAAGTGTCGGAGCTCTGGTCTTAACTTCGGCGCGGCGTCTGAGGTTATGCTGGCGCACACCGGCACGCGGCGGCCCGCTTACTGAAAGCGAAAGCGGGCCGCCGTCCGGCGAAGCGCGAACTGATACGTAGTGAACTGCTTAAAACTTCTTCGGAGAAAACCATGCGATACAACCTGTTCGGGCCGGGCAACGACGTCGTGCTTCTGGTCTCGCGCGTTCTGCTGACTTCCCTGTTCATCCTGTTCGGTTGGTCCAAGATCACCGGCTTTTCGGGCACCGTCGACTACATGGCGCACGTGGGCGCGCCCGTGCCGATGCTCTCGGCCGTCATCGCCGTGATCATGGAGTTCGCGGTTGGCATTTTGCTGCTCGTGGGGTTCTATACGCGGCCACTCGCCGTGCTGCTCGCGATCTATACGGTCGCGACGGCGTTCATCGGCCATCACTTCTGGACCATGACCGGTGCAGACCAGATGATGAACATGATCAACTTCTACAAGAACATCAGCATCGCCGGCGGCTTGCTCGCACTCGCGGTAACGGGTCCGGGGCGGATCTCGATCGACAGGAAGTAACGCACCGTTTTCTCGGGCTGTAGAAAGGCGCGATGCTGCAAGGCATCGCGCTTTTTTTGCGTCGCCAGCAATTTGATCAAATTTACTTCCCCGTTTGCTCATGCGAAGATTTGATCAAATCACAAGGAGACACGCATGCAAACCCGTCAAGGCGTGAACTGGGACCGTGCGCAGCACGTCCTCGCCCGGGAACGCGAAGCCTTCGCCACCGCGCGCCCGAAGTCGCAGGCATTGTCCGCGCAAGCCGCACACCATCTGCTGTTCGGGGTGCCGCTGCACTGGATGAACGATTGGTCCACGCCCTTCTCGCTGTACGTGGATGCCGCGCGCGGCGCAGCCTTCACCGACGTGGACGGCCACCGCTACACCGACTTCTGCCTCGGCGACACGGGCGCGATGTTCGGCCATGCGCCGCAGCCCGTGGCGCGCGCGCTCGCGGCTCAGGCTCAGCGCGGCTTCACGACGATGTTGCCGGGCGAAGACGCCGTGGCCGTGGGCGAAGCGCTCGCGCAGCGTTTCGGCCTGCCCTTCTGGCAGTTCGCCATGACCGCAAGCGACGCCAACCGCTTCGCCGTCCGCTGGGCGCGCGCGGCCACAGGGCGACACACGATACTCGTGTTCAACGGCTGCTATCACGGCACCGTCGACGATGTGTTCGTCGATCTCGTCGATGGCCAGCCCACGCAGCGCGCGAGCCTGCTCGGGCAGGTTCACGACCTGCTGCCAACTACGCGCGTAGTCGAGTTCAACAATCTCGAAGCGCTCGCGCGCGCACTCGCCGGCAACGACGTCGCCTGCGTGCTCGCAGAGCCCGCCATGACGAACGTGGGCATGGTGCTGCCCGAGCCCGGCTTCTGGCGCGAGGCGCAGGCGCTCATGAAGCGGCACGGCACGCTGCTGTTGATCGACGAAACGCATACGATCAGCAGCGGGCCGCGCGGCTACGCGCGCGAGCATGGCATCGAGCCCGACCTCTTCGTGCTCGGCAAGCCGGTAGGCGGCGGCGTGCCTTGCGCGGTCTACGGCTTCTCCGCCGAGTTCGCCGCGCGTGCACAGCAGGCGAAATTCGATGCGCCGCCGGGCCATTCAGGCATCGGCACGACGCTCACGGCGAACGCGCTTTCGATGAGCGCAATGCGCGCAACGCTCAGCGAAGTCATGACCGACGCCGCCTACACGCACATGTTCGCGTTGGCCGAGCGGCTCGCCAACGGGCTCGCAGCGACGATCGCGCGCCATGCGCTGCCGTGGTGCGTGACGCGGGTGGGCGCACGCACCGAGTTCCAGTTCTGCGCCGTGCCGCCGCGCAACGGCAGCGAGGCGCGCTCCGCCATGGACGACGAACTCGAGCACCTGCTGCATCTGTATCTACTCAATCGCGGCGTGCTCATCACGCCGTTCCACAACATGATGCTCGTGTGCCCGGAAACGACCGAGGCCGACGTCGACCGCCTGCTCGCCGCATTCGAAGCCTGCTTGAGCGAACTAAGCGCACTGACCGGACGATGAAAACACGCGCGCATCAATCGCTGCAGGACGAGACCTACGCCACGCTGCGCCGCTGGCTGAGCCTCGGGCGCTTCGTGCCGGGCGAGCGTTTGCGCATTCACGCGCTCGCTGAGCAACTGGGCGTGGGCGAGATGCCGGTGCGCGCGGCGCTCGTGCGTCTGGCAGGCGAGTCTGCGCTCGTGAACCTGCCTAACCGAGGTGTAGTCGTGCCGCAACTCACGCGCGCGCAGTTCGACGACGTGCTCAACGTGCGCGTGATGCTCGAAGGCGAAGCGGCGTTTCTCGCCGCCACGCGCCTCACCTCCAGCGAAATCGCGCAGCTCGACGCCCTATGCGCACAGATGGCCGAGGCGCTGAAGCAGAACAAGCGCGCGCACTATCTCGACGCCAACGAAGACTTCCACCTCATGCTCTATCGCGCGAGCGGCTCGCCGCTGCTCGTGGATCTGATCGAAACGGTGTGGCTCCAGGTGGGGCCGATCTCGAACCTGCTGTTCGACGAGCCCGGCTTTGCGCGCACGCTCAACGCAGCACACGAAGGCCTGATGCGGCGGCTCAAACGCCGCGACGCACCAGGCGCGCGGCGCGCCGTCGAGCGCGACCTGCGCCACGCGGCCAAGCCGCTGCGCCTGCATTGCCTGCCCGACGATCCGCACACGGCAGACCCGGCTTGATATGCTTGGCAGCGCGCCCGCCAGGCCTCACGTTCTCCTTACGACCCATTACGCGCGATGCACGATCCACAAGACAACCTCTACGCGTACCTCACTTCGCTCCAGCAATCGGCGCTGAGCGCGCTCAAGCGCCTGCCGCTCAAGAGCCGCGCCGTGCAAGGCACGCTCATGGCGCTGCGCGCCGTATGCGCGGCGGGGCTTGCGTACAGCATCGGCCGCGCGCTCCACACCGAACAGGCGTTCTGGGCCGCGATTACGGCGATCGCCGTCACCCAGCACGATTACGCCGATACGCTCGCCCAGTCGCGCGACCAGTTCATTGGCGCGATTGCGGGCGGCGTGGTGGGCTTCGCAACGGCGGCGTTCGGCCCGGAGAATCTCGCGGCCTATCTCGTAGCGGTGAGCGTGGTGATCATCGGCTGCTGGTGCCTGAGTGTGAGCACCGCCGCGCGGCTGGGCGCGATCACCACCACCATCGTGCTCCTCGTGCCCATGAACGGGCCGGTATGGGACGTCGCGCTCTTTCGCGTGGCGCAGGTGGGCATCGGCATGGCCTGCGCGGTGCCGGTCAGTTGGCTGTTCTCGTATATCGAGCAACGCTGGCTGCATGCGTAAGGGCCGTCTCTCAACGCATACGAAATAATCCATCTCCGGGCGCTCAGGAATCTGGCCCGCGTTAGCGGCGATAATCCTTACCGCTGTGCGGCCAGGTTGCCGGGGGCGAAATCTGCGGCGCGTGCGCGCAGTCGCCGCGCAAATACCCCCGTCGACACGAAATCGTGCGAAACTCCCCCGCCGCGCTCTGCCGACGCCATGCAAAACATGGCGACATTACAGGGCGCAATCGCGAATGCAACCCGAGAACGCAACCCACGCCGCCGCAATTTCACCCTATGAACACCACCACCCGTCCCGCCGCTTCGAACGCCAAGTCCAGCAAGTCCATCACGCTCCTGCAAATGCTCGCGCTGATCGCGGCTGGCGGCATTGCGGCCTCGCTGCTGTTCCGCTACTTCCTGTGAGCGCAGCGCGCGCGGGGCACTAAGCCAACCGTTTTCGCTTATGTACAAGAAAGGCGTCGCCCTCGAAATCCAGTTCTCTCCCGAACGCCTGAATGACGGCGCAGGCGACCCGTACTGGATCGACCTCACCGCCGACGAAGCCGCCGCGCTGCTTGCCACGCTGCAAACGAAGCTCGCGGCACGCGAAAGCACCGCAGCGCCGCTCGTCGTCGCGCTCGACACGCCGCGCGAAAGCGCCGCGCCCGAAGCCCCTGCAAGCGCCTCAACGGCTGCTGCGGGCGCCGACGACGGCCTCAAGCAATGGGTCTGCGTGATCTGCGGCTGGGTGTACGACGAAGCGGCAGGCGCCCCCGACGACGGCCTCGCCCCCGGCACCCGCTGGGCCGACGTGCCCGACGACTGGCGCTGCCCGCTTTGCGACGTGGGCAAAGAAGACTTCGCGCTCGTCGAGTTCTAACGCGCACCGCTAGCGGCGCGCGGCGCTCACACGCCCGCGCGTCCGAGCGGCTCGTAGAACAGCGCAAACAGCTCCGACTGCGAGCTCACGCCGAGCTTCGCGTAAATATGCTTCTTGTGCGCGCGCACGGTCTCGAACGAGATTTCGAGCCGTTCCGCAATCGCGCGCGTGGAAAAGCCGCTCAAGCTCAAACGCACCACTTCGATCTCGCGCGCGGTGAGCGGCACGCGTCCGCTTTGCTGCGTGACCGTTTCGATGCGGCTAGCGAACCCCGCCTCGCTCAACTGCCCCTGCTGCGCCGCGCTTTCGGCTTCAACTGAATCCGAGGCAACCGCCTCGGCAACGCCCTCGGCAAACGTCTCATGCGCAAGCCGCTGCTTCATGAGCGCGACGACCCACGGCGCGAACATCGCGAACAACGCAATATCGCGCTCCGTGTAATGGTGCTTTGCGCCCAGCGAGAAAATCAGCGTGTGGGCTTCGTCCAGAGGCAAGTTGAACTGCACTTCGTCGCCGATGATGTTGCTCTTGAAGTAGCGCTGGTAATAGTCCGTCATGCGGAAATTATCGGGCGCGACTTCGGCGAGCGTGACGAGGCCTGCGCGCGGCTTTTCGCTCGCGTTCAGATAGAACGGATCGAGCAGGTACATCCCCTCCAGATACGCGCGGAACAAGAGATCCACGGTGCCGTCGGGCATGGGCGACTCGGCGCACACGAGCGGCGCGCGATCGCGCCGGAAGACGAGCGCAACCCAGTTGTCGAACGCCACGAAGCGCTCGATTACGCGCGTCATGCGGGTCCAGAAGTCGGGGCCGTCGAGGGCGTCGATCAGCGTCGCGATATGGTGATGGAACGCGCGGTCCTGCCAGTCCAGTTCCATTAGGGGCTCCATGAGTCCTCCGATCAGGGTACCCCTGCAGGGTAATTTCTCGACAAAAATAACGTGGAGATAATAGCCGCTCCTGACGCCCACGCGGTGCTTTACGTAATACATAAGGAAGGAGACAGGCATGCAACTCGAACTCGCGCAGATCCCGGTCGTGGACGGCGCTGTCGCGCCCAACCTCGCCCGCGTGCTCGACACGATTGGCAAGCGCCGCGAAGGCAGCGATCTCATCGTCTTTCCCGAAGCCACGCTCACCGGCTTTCCCACGCGCGAAAATGTGCGCGACATTGCCGAAACGCTCGAAGGCCCCTCGCTCTCCAAAGTGCGCGACGCCGCACGTGCAGCCAATATCGGCGTTGCCGTGGGCCTCGCCGAGCGCGAAGGCGATCGCTTCTACAACACCACCGTGCTGATCGACGAACGCGGCGACATCGCACTGCGTTACCGCAAGACGCACCTGTGGGCCTCGGACGTGGGCGTGTTCACGCCGGGCGAGCGCTACGAGGTGTGCGAATTCAAGGGCACGACCGTTGGTCTGCTGATCTGCTACGACATCGAGTTTCCCGAAACGGCGCGCGCCGTCGCCTCGCTCGGCGCGGAAATGCTCGTCGTCACGAACGGCAACATGGATCCATTCGGCCCTGTGCATCGCCGCGCAATCGTCGCGCGCGCCATGGAGAACCAGATGTTCGCGGCGCTCGTGAACCGCACCGGCGACGGCGACGACAACCTCACGTTCCCCGGCGAAACGGCGCTCGTGAGCCCGTTCGGCGACGTGCTCTGCGAGTTGAAGGACGAAGACGCAGTGCTGCACGCGAAGGTTGATCGCGCGCTCCTCGCGCAAAGCCGCGAGCATTACAGCTATCTGCACGACGCACGCATTGCGCTCAATCTCGTGGACGAGAACGACGCGCAAGGCCGCCGCTCGCTCAATATCCGCTCGCGCACGCGCTAAAGACATTAAGGGCGTTAAGCGCGCCAAGCAGCAAAACCCGGCAACAAGCGTTCCGGCAAGCCGCTTCTCGTGGCTAGCCGGGCCCGCTTACGCCTGCCAGAACCGCAGCACCCTGGAGACAACTGCATCATGAATCCTGCCTCGCCATCGCATGAACGCGGCACTCACGTACCTCACCTGAAGCGCACGCTCGGCCTGCCGTCCGTGCTCCTGTTCGGCCTCGCCTACATGGCGCCGCTGATCGTCTACGGCACCTATGGCGTGCTCGCAGGCGCGAGCCAGGACACGGCCGCCCTCGCGTATCTCATTGCCCTCATCGCAATCGTGTTCACGGCGCTCAGCTACGGCAAGCTCGCGCGCCTTTTCCCTGTGGCAGGTTCGGCCTACACGTACACGCGCAAGAGCTTCAATGCGCACCTGGGCTTCATGATCGGCTGGGCCACGCTGCTCGATTACTTCTTCCTGCCGATGGTCATCTGGCTGATCGGCGCAGCCTATCTTGGCGCTGCGTTCCCGAGCGTGCCCACGTGGATCTGGATTGTCGCGTTCATCGTGTTCACGAGCGCGCTGAACATCGTCGGCATCGAACTCGCCGCGCGCTTCAACATCGTGCTGATGATCGTGCAGCTCGGCATTACGGCAATGTTCGTAGTCCTGTGTGTGCACTACGCCTCCGCGGCCGCGGGCCCGGGCGGACTCATCGCGGCGCAGCCGTTCTTCCAGCCGCACGTGCCGCTTTCGGCCACGATGGCGGGTGCTGCGATCGCCGCATATTCGTACCTCGGCTTCGACGCCGTTTCCACGCTCACCGAGGAAACCATCGAGCCCGAAAAGACCATTCCGCGCGCCATCGTGCTGATCGCGCTGGTGGGCGGCGCGATCTTCGTGATCGCGGCGTACACGCTGCAACTCGCGCATCCGGGCGCCGTGTTCAAGGACCCCGATTCGGCCGCGTTCGAAATCGCGCGCAAAGTGGGCGGCGATATCTTCGTGACGATTTTCCTCGCAGGCCTGATCCTCGCGCAGTTTGCCTCGGGCATCTCGGCGCAGGCCAGCGTGGGGCGCCTGCTCTATGCAATGGGCCGCGATGAAGTGCTGCCCAAGTCGATTTTCGGCTACATCCACCCACGTTTCCGCACGCCTGCGATCAACATTGCGATTGCCGGTGTCGTAGGTTTGATCGCGCTGAAGCTCGACGTGGCCACGTCGACTTCGTTCATCAACTTCGGTGCGTTCCTCGCGTTCACTTCGGTGAACCTGTGCGTGATCCGCCAGTACTTCAGCGGCGCGGCAGGCACGCGTGGCTTTGGGTTCCTCGGCGGCCTGGTATTCCCGCTGATCGGCGCCGTGACCGATATCTGGCTGCTGTGCAGCCTCGAAAAGACGGCGATCGTGCTCGGCATCGTCTGGTTCGTGCTCGGCCTCGCGTACCTCGGCTGGATCACGCGCTGCTTCCGCCAGGCGCCGCCGGAAATGGCGGTGTGAGCGAAGCACTTCACAGCTAGTTCCGCTTCAAACAAAACGGCGAGCGTCCCTTATGGGGCGCTCGCCGTTTTTGTATCCAATGCAGCGAAAAGAACTGCTCAGCTATCCAGCCCCGCCAGTCGCGCGGCGGCCATCACCTCGCGCTTGGTATCGAGAATATGCCGCTCGATCAGCGCCACCACTTCATCCACGGCGCGCCGCTTGCAGGCATCGACGATCGCGTAGTGATCGCTTTGCACCTCGTTCTTCTCCGTATCGAGCGACATGCGCAGATGCGGATATCGATTCGTCGTGCTCAGGCAGTACTCCTCGATCATCTTGCGCAAACGCGTGTTGTTCGCGGGCGCGCACAGCGCGAGATGGAACTGGCGGTTGCATTCGGCCCACTCGGCGGGCGACGAAGCGGCGTCGTACGCCGCGAGAATGCGCTTCATCACGTCGATGTCGCCGGCCACCATGTTCGGCACCGCGAGCTTCGCCGCATAGGTCTCCAGTGCCGCGCGAATGTCGAGCAGCTCGCAGATCTCCTGCGTCGACATGGCGATCACCACCGCACCGCGATTGAGCTGGTAGCTCACAAGCCCTTCGGCCTCGAGCTGGCGCAGCGCCTCGCGCACGGGAATGCGGCTCGCGCCGAAGCGCTCCGCCAGGCTTTCCTGGCGTAGCTGCGCACCGGGCGGCAGCACGCCGCGCAGGATCTCGTCGCGCAGCTGGTCGCGGATCGTCTGGGGCAGCGATCGCTGGTCTTCCTTGGCCTGCACTGTCGTCATGAGCTCGTGGGCGCCGGACGGACGAACGCCGTCCGACGAAAAAGTGTTGTCGTCAATATTTTTGCCTGCCAGAATTGGATACAATCCAATCGCTTCTGGATATTTAAGCTGGCAAGACGGATCCGCCAGCCGTTCCCACTGTGCCGTGTCCTTGTCGGGAGACTGTATAGGTTTCTGTAAGCATCTGAAAACCAAGCAATTTTAGCGTATCCACCGGGTCGGCCCGAGGCCGTTGCGTGCGCAACGGATTCGATTGGCAAACCGCCGTCTGGCGGCCGATTTCTTTTGCTTCACCCCTGCGCAAAAAGGCACGCCGCGCGCTCCGAACGCGGTGCGGGCCCGCTTGCGCCCATGAAAAACGTAGACCGCTGAGGAGAGAACCAGGATGAACCCAAGCAACCGAAACACGCAAATGCGACTGCGCCTGCGCGCGCCCGCCGTTCTTGCCGCCGTGGCGGCCCTGTGGAGCGCCGGTGCGCTCGCCCAGGCCACCGACGTCAAGATCGGCTTCGCCGCCCCGCTCACCGGCGGTCAGGCCCACTACGGCGCGGACTTCCGCAGCGGCGTGCAGATGGCGATCGACGACGAGAACGCCACGAACCCGACCATCGGCGGCAAGCCGGTGCGCTTCGTGCTCGACGCCTACGACGACCAGGCCGACCCGCGCACCGGCACGACCGTCGCGCAAAAGCTCGTGGACGACGGCGTTTCCGCCGTGATCGGCCACTTCAACTCGGGCACCAGCATTCCGGCCGCGCCGATCTATGCGAAGGCCGGCATTCCCGAAATCGCGACGGCCACTGCGCCCACCTATACGCGTCAGGGTCTGCCCACCACATTCCGCCTCGTGACCTCCGACTCGCAGCAAGGCGGCGTGCTCGGCGAGTACGTCGTGAAGGACCTGAAGTTCAAGCGCTTCGCCGTGATCGACGACCGCACGGCTTACGGTCAGGGCGTGGCCGAAGAGTTCGCCAAGGCCGTGAAGGCGGCGGGCGGCACGGTGGTCGCGCAGGAGTTCACGAACGACAAGGCCGTGGACTTCCGCTCGATCCTCACGCACATCAAGTCGGCCGACGCCGACGCGATCTTCTACGGCGGCGCCGACACCCAGGCCGCGCCGATGCTCAAGCAGATGAAGTCGCTCGCGATCAAGGCCACGCTGATCGGCCCCGACATGATGCACTCGGACGAACTGATCAAAATCGCCGGTCCGGCGGCGGAAGGCGCGCTCGCTTCGTCGGGCGGCAGCCCGCTCGACCAGATGCCGGGCGGCAAGGCTTATGTCGAGAGCTACACGAAGCGCTTCAACAAGCCGGTCGAACTGTATTCGCCGTACGCGTATGACGGCACGCGCGCCGTGATCGCCGCCATGAAGAAGGCGAACTCGACCGATCCGCACATCTACCTCGCCTCGCTCAAGGCGACCAACATGAAGGGCGTGACCACGAACGAACTGGCCTACGACCAGTACGGCGACCTCAAGTACGGCGGCGTGACGGTCTACAAGGTCGTGAACGGCAAGTGGCAGCCGCTCACGACGGTCGGCACGAAGTAAGCCGACGCAGTTGGCCGATGAAGTGAGCCCACACTAACGCCGCGTTGCGGGCGCGGCGGCAAGTGTGGCCCCCACGATTTTGCGCATCGCGCACTGGAACAGCCGGCGGTACCCGGCTGCGGCGCACGCCAGCGAGTTCGCTTCTCCGCTCGCTGCCCCGGGCGCCGGGTTGACACGGGCTTTCGCGTTGGGCGGAAGCCCGTTTTTTTTCGCCATACGGAATGTAAGCTTCGAAACGCCTTCGTCCGGCTTTCGAAAAGCCTCGAAAAAACGAGCGTTCGGTCGTGCGCAGCGGAACCGAACTACAATCATGCCGTCCGATGCAATGCCGCATTGCTGCCCTGTTTGCCCCGAACATGTCCCGTTTTTCGAAAGTTTTCCCTCGTTTGCCCGTCCCGCTGCGCAGCGCCGCCCTCGCCGTCACCACGGTGACGCTGGCCGCTGCACTCGGCGCGTGCTCGTCGCCCAAGCCCAAGTTCCAGGAAGATCAGTTGCTGAGCACCGCGCCCAGCCAGTTCTCGCGCAGCTTCAACTACGCGAGCACGGACGCCTGTGAATCGTCGCGCCGCGCGCTGCTGAGCCAGGGCTACATGACGACGATGACGCGCAACGACACCGTCGACGCCACCAAGAACTTCCAGCCGACGATGGATCAGCACATCGTCGTGGAGGTGCACGTGGTCTGCACGCCCGGCGACGCGAGCAATACGAGCATGGTGTACGTGAACGCCGTGCAGAACGGCTATGCGCTCAAGAAGAGCGATACCTCGGCGAGCGTGGGGCTCTCGATTCTGGGGTCGGTTTCGCTGCCCATTCGCTCGAACAGCGACGAGATGGTGAAAATTTCGAGCGAGACGATCCAGTCGGGGCCGTTTTACTCGCGCTTCTTCGAGCTGGTGGGGCAGTATTTGAACGCTGCGGCGCGCAGCGAGGCCGTGCCGGCCACCGGCGCGATCAAGATTTCGCCGCTGCCGCCGCCCATCGAGCCGGTCGCGGCGAGCGCCGCGCCTGCCGCGACCACGGTGGGCTCGGCAGCGCCGGCTGCTGCGGCAGCGGCTGCGGCAACGGGTGCGGCGGTGTTGCACAGCACCACGCTGCCGGCCGCGCCGGTGGTGACGGCGCCTGCGGCCGCGCCCACGGCGGCGTCTGCCCCAACGGCTGCGCCCGCGCCCGCAGCTTCGGCGCCGGGCGCCTCCGCGCCGGTCGACCACGCCACGGCGGCTGCGGCCGCGATCATGGGCGTCCCCGTGACGGCTCCGGAAAGCCCGCAGGCTGCGGGGCTCGCGGCGAGTGTGACCACTCACAATGCGGCGTCTGCCCCCGTTGCGGCGTCAGCTAGCGCTGCGCCGGCGCAAACGCTCGCGTCCACCTCGGCAAGCTCCGGCACCGCCACCACGCAGGGCACCGCGGCTACGCCGACCGTGTCGGCCACCGGCACCGCGATCACGCCCTAAGCGGCGCGCTGAACCGGCGTCACGCCAACCGGCTCGCGCACAGCCGCGCGCGAGCCATGCGCCGCCTGCGCGCTCAGCGCAAGCCGGCCATCATCGCGCCCATTCCCACGAGCAGACTGCCCATCAGGCGATTCACGGCGCGCATGCGCCTCGGCCGCTGCAGCACATGGCGCAGCCGGTGCGAGAACAGCGCCATCGAAGCCACGCCGCCCGCAAACAGCAGAGCGAACGTCGCCGCCAACAGCAAATACTGGCGGTTGGCGCTCCAGGGCGCGTCGGCGCTCATGAACTGCGGGAAAAACGACGGGAAGAACAGCAAGGTCTTCGGATTGAGCCCCGAAGTCGTAAATCCGCGCCAGAACAAATCACGACGGCTTGCGCTATCGGCAGCCTCGGCAGGCGCATCCGTACCGGCCAGCGAGCGGCTGCGCCACTGCTTGCAGCCCAGCCAGACGAGATAGGCCGCGCCCAGCCAACGCAGCAACGTAAGTGAATGCTCACTAATGAGCAGCAGCGAATTGAGGCAAAGCGCCGTCAACGCGAGCTGGAGCAGTACCGCGAGCGTACCGCCCCAGACGCAGGGCAGCGCGCGGCGCCAGCCGGCGTGAAGCGCCTGGCTCATGGTGAGCACGTTGACGGGACCGGGGGTGTAGACGAGTACGAGCGCGGCGGCGAGAAAAGATAGATACAGCTGGATCGACATTGCTGGGCGTGCTGGCGAAGACGTTGTGACGGACGGCGCTCGGGGGCTCGGGTTAGTGAAAGACATCGAAAACGGGCAACAAAAAACCGCGCAGAAGCGCGGTTTTCAAATGCCATCTGCCTGACCGGACATTGCTGGCTGCGTGGTGTACGCGCGCAACGCCCGGTAGCCGCCGCAGGGTGCAACGGAAACCGGCCCTGACGGACCACCGCGGCTTGTGGCTGCGGCGGCGCTCCCCAACGCGGGGAGGTGGCCGCGTGGGTCGTGCCAGGCAAGAAGGCATGTGGAAAATATACCGGTGAATAGCCGGATTAGGCTTCCGGTTTTCAGATAGAAACCGACGTTATACGGAATCTTCTTCCGCTAAAATCGATCCTACCTGTACAAGTTTCTTTTTCGCCATGAGCCCTCGTGAACGCGCGCCCAAAGCGCTCGACAATCAGGACCGGAAGATCCTCAGCGCCCTGCAAAAGAACGCCCGTCTGTCGAATGCCGAACTGGCCGAGCAAGTGGGCATGTCCACCACCGCGTGCTGGAATCGCACGCGCCAGCTCGAAGCCGACGGTTACATCGACGGCTATGTCGCGCTCGTGAACCAGCAGAAGCTGGGCTACGCCGACATCGTGATTCTGGAAGTGACGCTCGACCGCCACGAAGACGACGCGCTCGCGCGCTTCGGCGCCGAACTCGCGGCGCTGCCCGAAGTGCTCGAGGCCTATCTCGTCTCCGGCGAGTACGACTACTGGATCAAGGTGGCAGTGGACGGCACCGCAGGCTACGAGCGTTTCCTGCGCGAGAAGCTCTATCGCATCTCGAGCATTCGTCACGGCCGGTCGATGTTCGCCTTGCGCTGCATGAAGGATGTGCCGTCCATGCAGGTGTGACGGCGAGCGAGCGGCCGGCAGGCATCCAGCCGCTCGCGTCGACGCAGTGGCGCATTCACGCCGCGAGTTTTCCCGTCGCGCCGTGGCTCGCCGGCGCACTCACGCCTGCGCGCGCGAAGCGAAGCGCTTGCATCAGCGTTTCGTGTTCGCCGATGTGATTCGCTAGCAGCAGAATGAGTTGCGCGTTGGCCGATTGACTCTGCGCCTCGTCGAGATCGCGATGCATGTCGATGAGCGCTTCGTAAAAGTCGTCCGGTCTTGCCAGGTTCGGTTGAGTGTTCAGCATGGTTGTCTCCTCGTCCTTTATGCCGTGCCTTGCACGCAAAGCGAGCGCTTGAGCGCGCTTTCCACGCGCGCTGCGTCGGCGCGCCGCCAGCGTGCGCTCACGTGCTGGTCCGGACGAATCAGATAGAACGCCCCCTCCTGCGCGCCGTAGCGCTGCGCCGCCAACCCTTGCACGTCGCGCAACACCACCGTCGATGCAGGCAGACCCGCGGGCACGGCCGCGTCGCCTTCGAGCATCACCACGAACTTGAGCGGCACCGCTGAACGCGAGAGCGTCTGCAGCGTGTCGAGCGTCGCGGTATCGAATGCCGAGCCCGCGCGGCTGAACACGAGGCCCGCGAACTGGTCGCCCAGATGCGCAAGCAGCCAGCTCTCGTCACCCGCTGCGCTTAGCACCGGCGCATCCGCACACGAAGCGCCCGGCTCCATCTTGCCGTCGAACGTGTCTTCGTCGGGCGTGTTCAAGGTCGATTCGCGCAGCACCGCCGGCACGGAAAGCCGGCCGCTGTTCACCAGCTGCCGCGCGAAGGCATGCTCGCGAGCGAGCGTGAGCACGGCGTCGCGGAACACGCGGCTCACCGCGCTCTTCGGCGTGATGAAGTCAGTCGAACGCGTGGAGTTGCGGATGTTTTCGTCAGCCGCGTATTCGCGCTCGCTTGCATAGGTGTCGAGCAGCGCGTCGGGCGCGTGATTCTCCAGCACCATGGCGAGCTTCCATGCGAGGTTCTCGCCGTCCTGGAAGCCGCTATTCGCGCCGCGCGCGCCAAACGGCGAAACCAGATGCGCCGAGTCGCCCGCGAACAGCACGTTGCCCTGGCGGAAGCTGTCCATACGCAGGCACGAGAACGTGTAGATGCTCACCCACTCCAGCTCGAACTTCACATCGGGGCCGAGCAGTGCGCGCACACGCGGGATCACGCGCTCGGGCGTTTTCTCGAGCACCGGGTCGGCGTCCCAGCCGAGCTGGAAGTCGATGCGCCACACGTTATCGGGCTGGCGATGCAGCAGCACCGACTGGTTCGGATGGAACGGCGGATCGAACCAGAACCAGCGTTCGGTGGGGAAGTCGGCTTCCATCTTCACGTCGGCGATGAGGAAGCGGTCCTTGAACGTGCGGCCGTGGCTGTCGAGGCCGAGCAGCTTGCGCAGCGGGCTGCGCGAGCCGTCGGCGGCCACCACGTAGCGCGCGAGCAGCGTGTACGGACCATCGGGCGTGTCGATTTCGAGCGCGACGTGCGCATCGTTCGAACCCGGCGTGCCATGCTGCGCCACGCCCGTTACCTTGTTCTTCCAGCGGATTTCGAGGTTGGGCAGTTCCTGCGCGCGTTCGAGCAGATAGCCCTCCACGTAGTACTGCTGAAGATTGACGAAAGCCGGCCGATGGTGACCGCTTTCAGGCAGCAGGTTGAACGTGTAGACAAGCTCGTCCTTACGGAACACTTTGCCCACGTTCCAGCTCACGCCCTTTTCGACCATGCGCTCGCCGCAGCCGAGGCGGTCGAAGATATCGAGCGAGCGCTTGGAAAAACAGATGGCGCGCGAGCCCGTGGAAAGCGTGCAGTCGTCGTCCACGAGCACCACCTGCACACCTTGCCGCGCGAGGTCGATGGCCGTCGCAAGGCCCACCGGCCCCGCGCCGACCACCACGACCGGACGCACGCAGGCGGCGGCGTCCGGGGTTTGTTCGCTGCATCGCGCGTAGTCGAAGGTCAGCGTTTGATAGTCGATCATCGTTTTGTCTCCTGTCGACCAGAGTTAGTGCTTCAGCACTTACTCTGGTCCCATGCCGCTGTCGGTCGCAGTTAGCGCTTTAGCGCTTACTGCGATCCCAGGCAAGGTGCCACGTATCTCTATGCGCGTTGTCGCTTCAATCCTGCAACGCGTCCCACATCTCCTTGTCGCGCTGCGCCGTCCAGATGCGCGGATGCGTCATGCCGCTCGCTTCGTCATACGCGCGGGTCACGTCGAACGGCAGGCAATGCTCGTAGATGAACACATGGCCGAACTTCGGGTCCATCGCTTCACGCGTGAGCGCCATCGCACCCTTCAGGTCGAGCTTCTGCTCAACGGCCGCGCGGCCCTGTGCGAGCAGCGTGGTCACGAAGTCCTTCGTGTAGTCGAGACCCTTGTTGACTTCGGCCGGGTTGAGCAGCGCGGGGCCGCGGCCCGGCACGAGCTTTTCGGCGCCAAGCGAGCGCAGCGCTTCGAGCGTGGCGGGCCAGTCGGCGAGCTGGGCATCGCCGCAATAGCACGCGGCGTCGTATTCGACGAGGTCGCCCGAGAACAGCACCTTCTGCTGCGGCAGCCACACCACGGTGTCGCCCTTCGTGTGGCCCGAGCCGAGGTGCGCGATCTTCACTTCGAGCTTGCCGAGGAACAGCGTGATTTCCTTCTCGAACACGAGCGTGGGCCACGTGAGGCCCGGCACCGTTTCGACACCCGCAAAGAGGCGCGGGAAGCGCTCGATTTCCGACTTCATGTCGGCTTCGCCGCGCTCGACGATCATTTCATACGTGCCGCGGCTCGCGATGATCTGCTGCGCGCCTTCCTTGAAGTACGCCGAAGCGCCCAGCACGCGCACGGCGTGATAGTGCGAGAGCACGACGTACTTGATGGGCTTGTCCGTGACCGTGCGGATTTTCGCGATGAGGTCCTGCGCCATGGCGGGCGTAGCCGTGGTGTCGACGATCAGCACGCCGTCGTCGCCGATGATGACGCCCGAGTTGGGGTCGCCTTCCGTGGTGTACGCGTATGCGTTTTCCGAGAGCTGCGTGAACGTGACCTTCTTTTCTTCGAGGTCGGCCTGGGATGCGAACGCCTTTGCCATGTTGAGTCTCCGTATTGAGGGCGGGCGAAGCGCGGGCAGGCCTGGCGCACGCGCCAGCCTCGTTGTCTCGCCCCGTTTTGAATGTAGCTGAACCACTGTTATGCCGAGGTTAGGCCATCATAGGCCTCGTGCTTTTTATTTGTCAATAGCGAATCATATTGCCATACGCTAATTTCTTGCCGTGCCCGGCTGAATGGCATGACGAGATCGCGTCCGCTGCCAATGCACGCCGCCGTTCAGTTAACATGGACCCTTTTTCAGCCAGAGAAAAGCGCCAATGAGACGTCGCAACGACAGCGCCGCGTCCGCGCCGGAAGGCAGCGCAGCGGCGGCACGCACGCAGCGCGGCATTCAGAGCGTCGAGGTGGGCGGACGCCTGCTGCGCGCCCTCGCCGACGCGCGCGCGCCGCTTGGCGCCACCGATCTCGCGGCGATCGGCGACATTCCGTCGAGCCAGGCGCACGCCTATCTCGTGAGCTTGACGCGCCTCGGGCTCATCAAGCGCGACGCGCTTTCGGGGCGCTATGAGCCCGGCCCGCTCGCGCTGCGCCTGGGCCTCCTGCATCTCGCGCAGCAGCCCGCACTGCGCGAGGCGGTGCCGCGCGCGGCCGCGCTCGCGCAGGCGCTGAACTGCAGCGTCGCGCTCTGTATTGCCGGGCCGCAGGGGCCGACCATCGTGCGCTACGAGCACGCGAGCCTCCCGCTGCACGTGAACCTGCACGTCGGCACGGTAATGTCGCTGCGGGCCACGGCCACCGGCCGCGCGTTCTGTGCGTACCTCGGGACCGAGGCGCTCGAAGCCGTATGGGCCGCGCAAACCGCCCAGCCGGTGTGGCGCGGCACCAGCCACGCGGCGAGTGCCGCCAGCGCGCCGCCGGAAGGCACGCCCGACGCCGGCTTCCTCGCCTCGCTCGACGCCATCCGCGCGCGTGGCTACGAACTCGCCATCGACGCACCCAGCCCCGGCGTGAGCAGCGTGTGCGTGGCCATACTCGGGCCGCAGCGCGAACCGAGCCTCCTGCTCACGGCAATTGGCGCGAGCGGCACGCTCGACGTGCGCGCGGAAGGCGCGGTCGTGCGTGCGCTGCGCGACGCCGCTGCCGAAATCGCAGCCGCCGCCTTTCCATCGACACCGACATGCCCCGAGTAAGCTCCAAGCCCCCACGCGACGACACGAGCACCGACGTCGCGGCCAACGTCACGCCCGAAGCCGACAAACCGCAGCGCGGCATCCAGTCGCTCGATATCACGGGTGAACTGCTCGCCGCGCTCGTTGCGGCCGGCACACCTTTGCCGCTGCGCGACCTGGCCGCTGCCGCCGGCATGGCGCCCGCCAAGGCCTTCCCGCACCTCGTGAGCCTCCAGAAGATCGGGCTGCTGGCGCGCGACGCGGCGGGCCGCTATGAAGCGGGGCCGCTCAGCCTCGAACTCGGCCTGATCGGCCTCGCGCGCCTTTCGCCGGTGCGCGAGGCCGACGCCGAACTGGTCGGCCTCGCCGCCGCCACCGCGATGAGCGTCGCGCTCGCGGTGCCAGGGCCGCTCGGCCCGACCGTCGTGCGTCTCGAAGAATCGGCGCTGCCGCTGCACGTAAGCCTGCGCCCCGGCACGGTGATGTCGCTCGTGAACACGTCGATCGGACGCGTGTTCTCTGCATGGGTCGACGACGACGTGCGCGCAGCCCTCCTCGCCCAGGACGAACTGCGGCTCGCGGGCGCGAAGCCGCGCGAAGGCACCACGCCCGCCTACCTCGCGCGCCTGGCCGCCATTCGCGCAGAAGGGGTCGACACGGCGCTCGACAAGCCCATTCCCGGCATCAGCACCGTGACCGCGCCCGTGTTCGACCACACGGGCAGCGTGTGCCTCGTGCTCGCGGTCATGGGCCCTTCGGGCAGCCTCGACATCGCGCGCGAAGGCACGGCAGCGCAACTGCTGATCGCCGCCGCGCAGCGCCTCTCGCGCCGCTTCGGCTACATGGAAGGCGCGGCGGCCGCGCCGCTGTAAGCGCCTTTCACGCGCAATCCCGAAACATCAAGCTCAACTAATGAGAACCGCCCCATGAGCACGGCATCGACCGGACAAACGTTGCGCCAGATCGCCGACCTGCCCTGCCCGCGCGGCCTGCCGCTGCTCGGCAATCTGCTGCAGCTTTCGCCGCCGCGTCTGCATTTGATCCTCGAACAATGGGCCGCCGAACTCGGTGCGCCCTACCGCTTCCAGGTGGGCGGCATCCCCATCACGATCTGGACCGACACCGAGCTGATCCAGCAGATCATGCGCGAGCGGCCGCACCGCTTCCGGCGCTACCAGCCGATCGAAGCCGTGTTCGAGGAGATGGGCTTCAACGGGCTTTTCTCGGCGGAAGGCGTAGCGTGGGAACCGCAGCGCAAGCTCGTGATGCAAGCGCTCTCGATCCCCAACATCAAGGCGTTCTACCCGACGCTCGCCGAGATCACGCAGCGGCTTCACACCCGCTGGCAACGTGCGGCCGAACGCGGCGAGACCGTCGAGATGACCGACGACCTCAAACGCTACACAGTGGACGTGACGAGCGCGCTCGCGTTCGGCGAGGACCCGCGCACGCTGGAGCGCGACCACGGCGTGATCCAGGAGCATCTGGAGCGCATCCTGCCGGGCGTGATGAGGCGCACCAACGCGCTCTTTCCATACTGGCGATACGTCAAGCTGCCATCCGACCGCAAGCTCGAGCGGTCGCTAGAGGAAGTGCACCGCTACGTCAACGCGATGATGGCGCGCGCTCGCGAGCGCATGCGCGACGAGCCCTCCGAAACGCCACGCAATCTGCTAGAAGCGATGCTCGCGCAGCAGCAGGCGCCGGGCGGCGCCGCGTCGATCAGCGACGCGCAGATCCGCGCCAACGTGCTCACGCTCCTGATCGCGGGCGAAGACACGACGGCCGATTCCATCGCATGGACGCTGCCCTACGTCGCCGCCGATGCAGCGCTACAGCAGCATCTCGGCGACGAAGCTTCGCGCGTGCTCGGACATTCGCCGGTCTGCCCCGACTACGCGACGTTGAAAGACCTCGATATTTTCGAGGCGATCTGTATCGAGGCGACGCGTTTGCGCCCGGTGGCGTCCGTGCATTCGTTCGAGCCGCTGGAGGATGTGGTGGTGGACAACGTGGCGCTGCCCAAGGGCACGCGCATGTTCTTCGTCGCGCGCCCCGCCATGCTCGATGCGAAAAACTTCGCCGATCCGCAGCGCTACGATCCGTGGCGCTGGATGAAGCGCTCAGAACGCGAATCCGATGATGGAAAAGCCCACGACGTGCGCGCGTATCTGCAATTCGGCGCGGGGCCGCGCGTGTGCCCGGGCCGCCATCTCGCGACCGTGGAAATGCGCCTTGCGCTCTCGATGCTGATGAAGTCGTTCACGATCGAACTGGCGATCGATCCCGCGAAGATTCAGGAGGTGCAGGCATTCACGATGGTGCCCGACACGATGCCGGTACGGCTCAAACCGCGCGAAAAGGGCGAACAAGGCGTCTGAATCTGCGGATTTGACAGTGCACAACAAAACTTAAGACACCGAATTCAAGACGCGCGCCACCGACTATCGTGATCGCCTTTCAAACGACCGTCAGGCACCGCGTCCATGCTCAAGTATGCCAATCTCCCCAACCTGAAACGCGCGAGCGCCGGTCTCGTGCTCTGCACGCTGCTCCTCGGCTGTCACAGCAAGCAGGATGCCCAAACCGCACCGGCTGCAACCGCCGCCAGCACGCCGCTGCTTTCCATCCCGCTCCAGCGTAACGGACAGTGGGTCGTGGAGGCGCAAGGCGCGGACAATCGGTCTTTGCCGCTGCTGCTCGATACCGGTGCAACGCTGAACGCGTTGCCGGAGCAAGGACCGCTGGCCGCAACGCCGATCACCAAGGAAACCGAAGCCGCGCTCCTCAAGCAAGGGGCGCTGAACAGCCCGACCGGCGACGGAACCCTGTCAGCCGGAACGCTCAGTGATCCCAGGCAATTCAAGTTGGGCATTTCCCCCGCGCTGCGCATCCAGAACTGGTCCATGCCCGCGGGCGCGCCGGCCCTCCTGGGAGATCTGGGCCGCGTAGCGTCGGTGGACGATGCGCCCGTCAAGGGCATTATCGGAAGCGAAACCATGCGCAACCTGACGTGGCGCGCGGATTACGTCGATGGCCATCTCACGGCCTACAGCAATGAAGCCCCTGCCCACGAGTGGCAGCAATGCACGTTCATGGCGCTGGATCCGCAACAGCGCACGCCGATCATCAGCCTCTCGCTCGACGGCGAGTCCAGATTTTTCATCCTGGACACCGGCTACGACGCCGACGTGGCGATACCGGCCGACATGTTCGACGTCCTCGTGCAAGCGAAGCGGTTCCCCAATGTCGGCACGGTGTCCGGCATTGACGTGACGAATCGCGTTAGTCATAACCGGCAGGGTCTGCTTGCCGGCCTCACCATCGGCCAGAAGACGTTGCCGAAGCTCGTGGTGAGCGACGCTTCGCAAGATCCGCGCATTGGGCTTGGCACGCTGGAAAAAATGGACCGCTTCGAACTGGATTTCCGCCGCAACCGGTTCTGCTTCGATCTTCCCGCCGCGCCGCGCGACAGCGCGATTACGCCGCCAAGTTCCGTCCTGCTGCGCGCGGGCGAGCGCTATGAAATCGCCTCGCTCGCGCCGGACGGCAGGCTGGCCCGCAGCGGCGCCAAGGTCGGCGACCTGATCACTCAGGTGGGCCAGACATCCGTTGCGAAGCTGGACCTTGGCCCCACGATCGAGCTGCTGTCCAACCCGGCTACCGGCCAGGTGAGCGTTCTGCGCGACAATCGCACGCTGGTGATCAAGCTGATGAAGTCCAACTGACGAGCCAGACAGTTGGCGGCGAAGCTCAGGCTGCGCCCGGCGGCGATCCAAGGTTCTCTGTACCGGGGCTTTCGCCTTCGCTGCGCGCCTGCGCGTCGCGCATCTTCTCGAGCGCCTTGGGCCCGAGCCCGAGCGACACGCCCAGCGCCAGCGCATCGAGCACCGCGAGATGCGCGATGCGCACCACGGCGGGCGCATGCGCATCCGCCGCCGCGGGCACGCGCAGCAGCAGCGGAATGTCCACCACCCACGCGAGGCGCGAGCCCGCGCTCGTGAGTGCGATGGTGGTCGCCCCACGCTCCTTCGCGATCTGGATGCTCTCGTTCACCTCCACACTGCGCCCCGACTGCGAGATCGCGAACGCCACGTCGCCCGGTTCGAGCAGCGCCGCGTAAAGGCGCTGCAAATGCGCGTCCGTGAACGCACTCGCGGCGATGTCGAGCCGCAGCAGGCGCAGCGCCGCGTCTTGCGCAACGAGGCCCGAACCCGCGCCCACGCCGAAAAAGTACACGCGCCGCGCGCTCGCGAGCGCCGCCACCGCAGCCTCGAACACGGCCGTATCGAGCGAAGCGCGCGCATGCGTCACGCCCTGGACGACCGATTCCGTCACCTTGTCGAGCAAGGTGCCGACCTCGCCGGCCCACTGCGCGCCGCCCGCTTCGCCGCCCGTCATCTCCGTGGCGAGTGCGAAGGGCACGTTGCCCGCCGCGCTCTGCGCGAGCCGCATCTTGAAGTCGCGCAGGCCGTGCGCACCCACCGCGCGGCAAAAGCGCGTGACGGATGGCTCGGACACGTCCGCGCGCAACGCGAGCTCGGTGATGCTCGCGCGCATGGCGAAGTCGATGTCGGCAAGCACCATCTCCGCGACCTTGCGCTCGGCGGGACGCAGCGACTCCGCGACGTTGCGGATGTGATGGATCAGGTTGGAGACCGGCAAGCTGTTTTTCCCGTCAAAGGTACGAGGGTCTGCTCACATGAATAACAGGCTTGCGCTGGCCGCCAGAAGGGCCGAGCGCAAGGACTGCGACGAAGCGAATACTCAACGTATTCGTGAGGAGCATGACGCAGCGATCGGCCCTTCTGGCGGCCAGGCACGTTCGCAAGCCTGTTATTCATGTGAGCAGACCCTTGGCCCGCTATCCGTATTTCGATGCGTGCTTCCGCTTCAATCGAGCCGCTTGCCGCTTTCAGTATCGAACAGATGCAGGTGCGCCAAAGGCAAACCTAGCGTCATGCGCTGGCCCGGATTGACGTCCGGGCGCGCGCGAGTCGTGACGCACCATGTGGTGTCGCCTATTTTCCCGTACATATGGGTCTCCGCGCCAGTCGGCTCGATCACGTCGACCGTGAACGGCACGTCGCCGCCCGCCTCGATGTGCTCGGGCCGCACGCCGAGCGTCACGCGCGCGCCCGCTTGCGCCTTGCCTTCCGGCAGCGGGATGCGCACGCCGTCTTCGAGCACGAGCGCGGTGCCGCGCGCGTCGCTCATCACCGTGCCTTGCGCGAAGTTCATCGAGGGCGAGCCGAGGAAGCTCGCCACGAACAGGTTGCCCGGCCTGTCGTAAAGGTCGAGCGGCCGGCCAATCTGTTCGATACGCCCCGCGTTCATCACGACGATCCGGTCGGCCATCGTCATCGCCTCGATCTGGTCGTGCGTCACGTACACCACCGTGTTGCGCAGGCGCTGGTGCAGCGCCTTGATCTCAGTGCGCATCTGCACGCGCAGCTTGGCGTCGAGGTTCGACAGCGGCTCGTCGAAGAGAAAGAGCGCAGGCTCGCGCACCACTGCGCGGCCCATGGCGACGCGCTGGCGCTGACCGCCCGAAAGCGCGCGCGGCAAGCGCTCCAGGTAGCTCGACAGGTTGAGCATTTTCGCGGCGGCTTCGATGCGCGGCTTGAACCCGTCCTCGCGCTCCTTGCGAATGCGCGGACCGAACGCGATGTTGTCGTACACCGAGAGATGCGGGTAGAGCGCGTAGCTCTGGAACACCATCGAGATGTTGCGCTGCTGCGGCGGCAGCGCATTCGCGCGCGTGCCGCCGATGGTCAGGTCGCCGCCGGAGATGTCTTCGAGACCGGCGATCATGCGCATCACCGTGGTCTTGCCGCAACCCGAGGGGCCGACGAGCACGACGAATTCACCGTCTTCGATGTCGAGATCAACGCCGTGCACGACCTGGGTGTCGCCATAGCGCTTGTAGATGCCGTTCAGTTGTACCGCTGCCATGCTTTCCTCGTTTGCGTGAAGTCTTTTCAGGTCTTACCAGGTCAAAGCGCCCGCGTGCGCGCCTCAGAACGGGTCGAGCGTCAGTTCGTTCGCCATGAGCCGGTTACCGGCCATGAGGCCCGCGTCCACGGGCAGCGCCACGCCCGTAATGACGCGCGCTTGCGGCGAAGCGAGAAACTGCACGGCGTCGGCGATATCCTCGGGCGTGGCCACGTCGCCGAGCGGATACCACTTGCTTAGTTCTTCGAAGATCTTCGGATGCTGCTCGACGCGCGCGCGCCATGCAGGCGTTTTCACCGTGCCCGGGCAGACGATGTTCGCACGTATGCCGTGCGGCCCCAGCTCCATCGCGAGCGCCTTCGTGTAGCTCACGAGGCCCGCCTTCGCCGCGCTGTACGCGGGGTGGCCGAGCGCCGAAAGCCCGTTGACCGAGCCGATCAGCACGAGCGCGCCGCGCCGGCGTTCGATCATCGAGGCGCGCACGGCTTCGACCGTGTAGTAGGTCCCGTTCAGGTTCAGGTCGATGTCGCGCCGCCAGCTCGCGGCGTCGGTGTGCGCGAGCGTCGTGCCGAGCGCGCCGCCCGCGTTCGCCACCGCCACGTCCACCGGGCCGCGCGCCGCCACGCCGCGCGCCACGGCCTGGGCCACAGCGGCCTGATCGCTCACGTCGGCCACGAGCGGCTCGAGGCGCGCCGCGCCCGGTGCGCCGAATTCCGCCGCGAGTTGTTGCACGAGCGCAGCGTCGCGGTCGAGCGCGAGCACCGTGTCACCCGCTTCCAGAAACCGTTTGCACAGCGCGCGGCCTATGCCGCCGCTCGCCCCCGTCACCAGCACCACCCGGCTCATGTCGACTCTCCATGAGGCCCGCCAGTCCTGCCAGCAAGCCTGAAAATTTCCTACATACGAATGACGTGCGGTTGCCCGTATGCGGGTTTATACCAACCACACCGCGCTGCTGCGGCGCATGAATTTCCCCTGTTTTACAGCATGTTATGCAAATTCCGGCACCCGAAACAATATCGAGATTACCAGGTGACAACGCTTTTTTCATCCTGTAGGATTTTTTCAAACAACGCAACCCAGCAGCCGGGTCAAGGCGGCGGCATAAGCAGGAAAAACCACCAGCAACAACAACCCCGCATGGGATGGGACCAAGCGCTAAAGCGCCAACTCCCATCGACAAGGAGAGAGAGAATGTCGTTTCAGGCACGTGCAACCACCATGCTCGGCAAGCTCGCCGTCGCGCTAGCGTTCGCCGGCATCACCGCCGCGGCGCACGCCGACACGGTCCGCGTGACCGTCGCCCACTACAGCGACGCCACCGCCCCTTACTTCGAGAAAATGGCCAAGCAGTTCGAGGCCGCCAACCCCGGCATCACGATCAAGATCGAAGACGTGAACTGGGACTCGCTGCAACAGAAGCTGCAAACGGACATCTCCGGCGGCGCCAACGCCGACCTTGCGATCATCGGCACGCGCTGGCTGCTCGACTTCGTGAAGGACGACATCGCCGAACCGCTCGACCCGTACATGGACGCGAACTTCAAGGGCCGCTTCATCGGTCCGTTCCTCGCTCCGGGTCAGATCAACGGCAAGACCTACGGCCTGCCGATCGCCGCTTCGGCGCGCGCGCTGTACTACAACAAGGACATGCTGGCTTCGGTTGGCTATCCGGACGGCCCGAAGACCTGGAACGACGTGGTCGACGCCTCGAAGAAGCTCAAGGCGAAGGGTATTGCGGGCTTCGGTCTGCAGGGCAAGGAAATCGAAACCGACGTGTACTACTACTACGCACTGTGGACCCACGGCGGCGAAGTGGTGGGCAAGGACGGCAAGGCGGCGTTCAACTCGCCCGCTGGCGTGAAGGCCGCGACGCTCTACAAGACCATGATCGACGAAGGTCTTACGCAGCCGGGCGTGACGGGCTACAGCCGTGAAGACGTGCAGAACCTCTTCAAGCAGGGCCGCGTGGCGATGATGATCTCGGCGCCGTTCCTCGCCAAGCAGCTGAAGAAGGAAGCCCCGAACATCAAGTACGGCATCGACCCGATCCCGGTTGCAACGACGCCGGCCACCTATGCGGTGACCGACTCGATCATGATGTTCAAGAACTCCAAGGTTAAGCAGAGCGCCTGGAAGTTCCTGGACTTCCTGTTCACGAAGGAGCCGCGCGTGCAGTTCACGAGCACGGAAGGCTTCCTGCCGACCACCAAGGCTGAAGCGACCGACCCGGTGTTCCAGGATCCCGACACGAAGGCCTTTATCGCACTGCTGCCGCATGCGAAGTTCGCGCCGACCGTGACCGGCTGGGAAGACACCGCGAAGGCCGTGACCAACGCCATGCAGTCGGTGTACCTCGGCAAGGCCAAGCCTGCCGACGCGCTGAACCAGGCGGCCACCGAAGCGAACAAGTCGCTCGGCAAGTAAGTCTGGCAAACCAGTCTGCAAGCAAGCCTTAACGGCAAAACCGGCGCGCGCCCGAAGTTCCCGGCGCGCGCCGCAACGCCTGAGAACCGACGTTTCGAAGCACTGACGATTCGACATGACTACGGGTCCCCTGAAGCCCTCGCCCGCCACCGCAGCGGCCGGCGATGCCCCCGACCGATCACGCGCACGAAATCGCATGAGCCGACTACCCCGCGCCGTTTCCGCGCCCCGCGCGCCCTGGCTCCTGATCGTGCCGAGTCTCGTGCTCGCGCTCTTCATCATCAGCTATCCGATCTTCAACATCGTGTATCAGTCGCTGCACGATGTATCGCGCTTCGGGCAGATCCGCGGCTTCAGCGGTCTGCAGAACTTCTATAACGTGTTCGGCGATCGGGTGTTCATGAGCGCCCTCAGGAACACGCTGATCTGGACATTCTTCGTCGTGGTGGGCACCGTGGGAATTTCCGTGCCCGTCGCGCTCGTGCTCAACCAGGACTTCTACGGCCGCGGCATTGCGCGCACGATCGTCATGCTGCCGTGGTCCGTCTCGCTCACGATGACGGCCGTGGTCTGGCGCTGGGCGTTCAACGACGACTACGGCATGGTCAACGTCACGCTGCAGCGGCTCGGGCTCGTTTCCGGGCCGATCCACTGGCTTGCGACGCCCGAGTATGCGTTCCCGGTCGAGATCTGCGTGGGCATACTCGTGTCGATACCGTTCACGACCACGATCCTGCTGGGCGGCCTTTCCTCGGTGCCGGGCGATATTTACGAAGCCGCGCGCATCGACGGCGCGAGTGCCTGGCAGCAGTTCCGCCAGCTCACGCTGCCGCTGCTCAAGCCGTTCATCAACATGGCGATCCTGCTGAACGTGATCTACGTGTTCAACTCGTTCCCGATCATCTGGGTCATGACGCAAGGCGGCCCCGACGACAGCACGCACATTCTCGTCACGTACCTTTACGAACTCGGCTTCCGGTTAGGACGACCAGGCGAAGCCGCTGCCGTCTCGCTCATCATGCTCGTAATCCTGTTCGCGTTCTCGGTGGTCTACCTGCGCCTGCAGGCCAAACGCGGCGGCGCCGAAGGAGACCTCGCATGAACCGCAAGCTCAAACGTTCGATCTGGTGCTGGCTCGCGCTCTCGCCGCTCGTCGTGGCCGTACTGTTCCCGTTCGCGGTGATGTTCTTCACCTCGTTCAAGCCGGCTTCGGAAGTGTTCGTCTATCCGGCGCGCTGGCTGCCCATGCAGTGGCGCTGGCAAAACTACGTCGACATGTGGCAGGCCGCGAACTTCGGTGTCGCGCTGCGCAACAGCATTGTGGTGAGTTGCCTTTCCACGGCGCTCGCGCTCGCCGTGAGTCTGCCGGCCGCCTACGCGCTCGCGCGCTTCCCGTTCCGCGGGCGCGGCCTTTATCGCCAGTTCCTGCTCGTCACGCAGATGCTCTCGCCCATCCTGCTCGTGGTCGGCCTGTTCCGGCTCGCCGCGATGATTCCGTATGGCGACGGCAATCTCGTCGACTCGAAGATCGGCGTGATCGTCTCGTACGCCGCTTTCAACATTGCGTTTGCCGTGTGGATGCTCTCGTCGTACTTCCAGACCGTACCGCGCGATCTGGAGGAATCGGCATGGCTCGAAGGCTGCAGCCGTACCGGCGCCGTGTTCCGCGTGTTCCTGCCGCTCGCGGTGCCGGCCGTGGTGGTCACGGCGATCTTCACATTCATCAGCGCGTGGAACGAATTCGCCGTGGTCTACACGCTGATCCGCTCGCCCGAAAACAAGACACTCACGGTGCAGGTCACCGACATGGTGGCCGGCAAGTACACCGTGGAATGGCAGCTCGTCATGGCGGCGACGCTCGCGGCCACGCTGCCGGTTTCGGTCGTGTTCGCCTGGCTGCAGCGCTACATGGTGAAGGGGCTCGCACTTGGCGCGGTGAAGTAATCGGACTGTGAATTACTTCGCGAGATAGTCGTACACGACTTCACCGAGGCCCAGGGTCAAGTCCGCGACCAGATGACGGGCTTCGATGATTTCGAGTACAGGCAATTCCGCGACGGGCGCGAGCGCGTGTGGCGTGAGATGGAGCGCGGCAGGCCCTGTCCATGCGCCTTTGAGCTTGATGTCCTTCAAGTAGTAGCGCACGAGTTCGCATACGCGCGGCGAGCCGTCCACGTGCGGCACGATCTTGAGCAGATAGTTGGGCGCGCCAAGGCGCTTTGCCTGGTCGGCCAGGTCGAGTTCGCGGTGCTTGTAGCCCATCGTGCCAGTGGCGACACGAACGGGACCGTAGTCGAGCGTGCCGACCAGCGTGTCGGAGTGAACCGCAAGCGTGGGCGAAGCGAGCTTCTTCGGAAAACCCCAAAGCTCCCGGCCACCGGCAATGGGCGGATGGTCGTCGAGGTACATCGCATGCGTATAGGTGCCCGGCTGGCCCTGATACGTGACGGGGATAACCTGGCCACTTTCCGTGTAGTTGCCAAAACCGGTCGAGTCGGGCATGCGGATGAATTCGTAGCTAACGATCGGGTTGGTGACCTCGAGCGGCTCGGGCACGACCTTGCGCAGACTTTCGAGGTCGGTGCGATAGGTGATGATCAGGAACTCCCGGTCCACAAACTTGTAAGGGCCTATCGGATACGCCGGGTTGGTGATCGGCATTGCGAAAGCCTTGGATCTTACGTCTTGCATGAGTATCCTTTGTGAGCTGGCGTCGAAGTGACGTGTTGAAACGGGACGCACATAGGCTAGCCAAATCTATTTGGCAAATAGTCACCTGATTAAACAGAAATCTGTCAGTGCGCGCGAAAACATTAATCAGCAAAATATTTTAAATTCGCAAAGAAAAATGCGGTTTGATGACGATTAAGGATCGTCAAAGAAGCACACCCGTTCTTCGACAGAAGGCTTCATGGCGCTGCGCACCGCAGGCGCGTCCCACGCCCGTGTCATGCCCGGTTCAAGCCCTCCGGTCACCAGCCAGATCGGCGGAGCCCAGCAATTTGTTGTGCTTGATATTGGCCAAGCACAGCCATTTCACAACAGGATTGGGTTAATTCAGAGCGACTGCAAATTTCAATTCATCTTCATTCAGAGAACTCAAATTCTTATTTCATCGGCTAGACGAAAAACTCCCGTTTGCATTTTTCGCAATTAGAATTGCGTGGAATTTCGATCGATTAATTGAATCACCTGTCTCGCTGCAGACAGACGCGCGGCGCCCCCTCGCACGCGTGGGGGCGCAACATCTCGAGATGCGCGAGACTTCGCCTACTTGCTCAGTTCATGTCCGATCACGCCGCCGGCCACGGCGCCGCCTACGGTACCGACCGCGCTGCCGTTGGTGGCCCGGTTGCCGACATAACCGCCCGCGGCGGCGCCGCCCAGCGTACAGGCCCCCATGCCAGCCGCAGTGAACACGACGGTAATGACGAGTGAGGCGCGCGCGGCGCTTAAGCGACGTAGCCAGTTCATCGTCGATTCTCCTGATCGATGGTTGTGGCTTACATGCCAGCAAGCATCGTGCCGCGGCGGCTTTCAGCCGTGGTGCAGATGCAGCAGGATCAGCGTGAGCGTAACGAGCGAGCCCAGCGTGGAATGCAAAATGGTGCGCGAAGTCACGTGCGCCTCGCGGCGGTAGTACTCGGCGAGCATGAACGGGCCGGTACCCGTGGGCAGCGCCGCTAGCAGCACCGCGATTTCCACGAGCTGGTCGGACAGCCCGAATACACGCTCTGCCAGCCACCAGGTGATAAGCGGCTGCGCGACCAGCTTGGAGAGCGTGAGCCACCACGACGACTCGCGCGGCGCGTCACCACTCGCACGGCGCTCGGCCAGAAAGAGCCCGAGGCTCACGAGCGCGCACGGACTCGCCGCGCCGCCCAGCAGCTTGAGGAACGTTTCCGCGCTCGCAGGCAGCGTGACGTGCGCGGCGGAAACCACCGCCCCCAGCGCCGGCGCGACCAGTAGCGGATTGCGCAGGAGCGAGCGCACGACCTTGATGGCGAGCCGGTGCGGACGCCGCTCGCTTTGCAGGCCCGTTTCGATCAGCACGATCGCGATGGCGAACAACACGCAGACCACGAGGATCGTCGCGATGGTCGTGGGCGTGAGGCTCGACCGCCCGAATGCGATCATGCACAGCGGGAAGCCCACGTAGCCGGTATTCGGATACGCGGCGGCGAGCCCATCGATGCTCGCATCCGCGAGCGGTCGGCCGAGGAACACGCGCACGCCCACGACGGCCGCGAACACCGCGAGCCCGGCAAGACCGAACGCCGCAACGAATGCGGGCTGATACAGCTCGTGCCACGTTGCGTGCGCAAGGATATCGAAGAGCAGCGCGGGCAGCGCGAGCCACACGACGAAGCGGTTCAACTCGGATGCCGCGGCGGGGCCGAGTACATTCGTGCGACGGCAGGCGAAGCCCGCGAATATGAGGCCGAAAACGGGCAGGAGAATGGAAACGGCAGAAAGCATCGGGATTCGTGAATGCAAAGCGCGCGGACGTGCCGCGCGCCAGGGTGAAACGAAAGACAAACGGTTGCGCTAGTCCATCGCCGCGTGACTCGTATCGACGGTGGCGGCGCTCGGGCCGGTGCGGATCAGAAAGAGCAGCGGAATGACGAGCAGCGTGGCCACGAACATCATCTTGAAGTCGTTGAGGTACGCGATCATCTGGGCCTGCTGCGTGATCGACTGGTTGAGCACGGCGAGATCGTACCGCGAACCACTTTCGAGCATCTGTTGAACCGCCGGATTGAACGGCGTGATGTTCGCGGCGAGGTCCGAATGCGCGATCTGGGTGCTACGCGTGACTAAGGTCTGCACGATCGAAATGCCGATACTGCTGCCGATATTGCGCATGAGGCTATACGTGGCCGTGCCGTCCGCGCGCAGTTGCGGCGTAAGCGTCGAGAAAGTCAGCGCGGAAAGCGGCACGAATACGAAGCCGAGGCCAAACCCCTGCACCACGCCGGGCCACACGATATCCGAGGGCGACAGCACGAGCGTGTACTGCATCATCTGCCATAGCGCATAAGCGGACACCACGAAGCCAAACAGCAGCATGACGCGCGCGTCCACGCGCTTCAGCATGCGCCCCGCTATCAGCATGGCAACCATCGTGCCCGCGCCGCTTGGCGCGGTAACGAGCCCCGTGGTGGCGACCGGATAGCCCATGAGGTTCTGCAGCATGGGCGGCAGCAGTGCGCGCGTGGCGTAGAGCACCGCGCCAATCACGAAAATGAAGAGCGTGCCCGTCGCGAAGTTGCGGTCCTTGAGCAGCTGGTAGCGAAAGAACGTGCCGGGCCCTGACGTTGCCGTATGCACGATGAAGAACGCGAAGGCAATCGCCGCCACCAGTGCTTCGATGCGTATTTCCAGCGAACCGAACCAGTCGAGCTGCTCGCCGCGGTCGAGCAAGGCCTGCAGCGCGCCGATGGCGAGCGCGAGCGTGGCGAAGCCGAACACGTCGAAGCGCTGCGTGCGGCCCGGCGCACGCGCGGGCATGAAGGTCGAGACGCCAAAGAACGCGAACAGCCCCACAGGCACGTTGATGAAGAACACCCAGCGCCAGTTGTAGCTATCGGTTAGCCAGCCGCCCAGCGTGGGCCCGAGCACCGGGCCGACCATCACGCCCATGCCCCAGACCGCCATCGCCTGGCCCTGGCGCTCACGCGGGTTGATGTCGAGAAGAATGGACTGCGAGAGCGGCACGAGCGACGCGCCGAACACGCCCTGCAAGAGCCGCGAAGCAACGATCTCCCCGAGCGTTTCGGACAGCCCGCATAGCGCCGAGGCCACGGTGAAACCCGCAATCGCCACGCCTAACAGGCGCTTTACGCCGAAGCGATCGGCGAGCCACCCCGTGAGCGGCGTGGCAATGGCCGCCGCGACGATGTACGACGTGAGCACCCAGGTGATCTCGTCCTGCGAGGCGGACAGTGTGCCCTGCATATGCGGCAGCGCGACATTGGCGATCGTGCTGTCCAGCGTCTGCATGAGCGTGGCTAGCATGATCGAGAGCGTGATCATGCCGCGATTGAGCGGGGCTTCCTTGCGCGGCTCCGCCCGATGCTGCGCGGCGGAACCGTCCTGCATGACTGCGGTCATCGTGCGGTTGTCTTGCGGCTGTCTTAGATTGGGGGCGGAGCGCGTCGAATTAATAAGCCTGCTTATTATACGACTCGCACCTGTGGACGCAATCGGTATCGACAGCCGGAGGACGCTCGCGCGAAGGCGCAAGCCACACGCCCGTATAATCGCGCGATGACTACCGACCTCGAAAGGCGCTTTGGCTTCCTGGTCGTCGACGTGGGCCGGCTCTACGGCAAACGTTACGACGAGCTTGCGAAGTCATCGCTCGAACTCACGCGCGCGCAGTGCCGCATGATCGCGTACCTGGCGCACTACGGCGACATGAACCAGGCACGTCTTGCCGAGCTGCTGGAAGTGGCGCCCATATCCGCGGGGCGGCTGCTGGAGCGCATGGAAGAAGGCGGCTGGGTCGAGCGCACGCCCAACCCGGACGACCGCCGCGAATTGCTGGTGAGCCTCACGCCCAAGGCGGAAGGCGTGCTCACGGGCGCACGCCGCGTGGGCGACGAGGTGCAGGCGGAAGCCCTGGCGGGCTTCACGCCTGAAGAAGCTGAGCAGTTCAGTGCGATGCTGCAGAGAGTGCGCGCCAATCTCGGCGCGCTGGTGGAGCGGTAACGAGCGTTAGCGCAGCCGCACGAGCGTGGACTTGAGTTCCGTGTACTTTTCGAGCGCGTGCAATGACTTGTCGCGGCCGTTGCCCGACTCCTTGAAGCCGCCGAACGGGAAGTTCATGTCGCCGCCTTCGTCGTAGCAGTTCACCCACACGGTGCCGGCACGCAGGCGGCGCGAAATTTCATGCGCGTGCGTGAGGTTCGCGGTCCACACGGCCGCCGCGAGCCCGTAGTCGCTGTCGTTGGCAATACGCACCGCCTCGTCGATCGTGCTGAACGTGATGACCGAGAGCACCGGTCCGAAAATTTCCTCGCGCGCGATCTTCGTGTCGTGGTGCGTGTCGAACACCGTGGGCTGCACGTAGAAGCCGCCGCCCTCCGCATTCACGCGTTCACCGCCTGTCAGCAGCTTCGAATCCTTGCGGCCGGCCTCGATATAGCTCAGCACCCGATCCAGCTGAATCTTGTCGATGATCGCGCCCATCGACACTTGCGGATCGAGAGGATTGCCAGGCTTGTATGCTTTCGCGGCCTCGACAAGTTTCGCGAGGAACACGTCCTTGATTTCGTGATGAACGAGCAGGCGCGAGCCCGCCGTGCACATCTCGCCCATGTTGTAGAAGATGGCGCCTGCCGCTGCGTTTGCCGCACGGTCGAGATCCGGGCAATCGTGCAGCACGATATTGGGCGACTTGCCGCCCAGTTCGAGCCACACGCGCTTGAGGTTCGACTGCCCTGCGTACTGCATGATCTGCTTGCCCACGTTCGTCGATCCGGTGAACGCAATGCAGTCCACGTCGCGATGCAGGCCAAGCAGCTTCCCAGGCTCCCCGCCGCCCGGCAGCACGTTGAACACGCCCGCAGGAATGCCCGCCTCGTGCGCAAGCTGCGCCACGCGAATGGCCGTGAGCGGCGACTTCTCCGAAGGCTTGAGGACGACGCTATTGCCCGCGGCGAGCGCAGGGCCGAACTTCCACGAAGCCATCAGGATCGGGAAATTCCACGGCACGACCGCGGCTACCACGCCAATGGGTTCGCGCGTGACGAGGCCCACGAGATGATGATCGGCGGGCACGACTTCGCCGCCGACCTTGTCGATGGCTTCAGCGAACCATTCCACGCAGTAGGCGGCACCCGGCACGTCTACGGTGGTCGTGTCGCCAATCGGCTTGCCTGCATCGAGCGTTTCGAGCAGCGCCAGTTCGTCGAGATGTTCGCGCATGAGCGCAGCCCAGCGCAGCAATACGGCCTTGCGCGCACGCGGATTCAGGCCTGCCCATACACCTTCGTCGAACGCGCGGCGCGCGGCGCCTACCGCGGCGTCGACGTCGGCTGCGCCGCAATCGGCGACGCTTGCGAGCACCCGGCCGTCGATCGGGCTCACACAGTCGAACGTGCGGCCCGAATACGCGTCACGGTACGTGCCGTCGATGAATGCGCGGCCTTCGATCGATAGCGTCGCGGCCTTGTCCTGCCAATAAGCGAGAGTTTTCTTTTCCATCAGGATGCCTCAATGATTTGCGATCCACCTTGCGCGCCGCACCGCGGCGCCAGGTGAAACGGGTTCGCGCGATCAGGGAGTCAGAAGGTGGGCGGCGAATTGGCCGACACCACTTCGCAGACTTCGTTCGCGCTGGGATTGCGAAACCGGTGCGGGAAGCGGCTTTCGAAGTAGTAGCTGTCTCCGGGGTCGAGCAGCCAGGTCGTGCCTTCCACGGTCAGCTCGAGTTGCCCGGCGACCACCACGCCGCCTTCGTGCCCCGCATGCACCAGCATTTCGGGGCCAGTGTCGGCCAGCGGCTGATAGACCTCGCGCATGATGCCCATGTTGCGGTCCTTCATGCTCGCGCCGGCCAGATAGAACTCGATCGACTCGTTGCCGAGGTTCGGCATTTCGCCGCGCCGCGACACGACTTCTGTCCCCTCGCTCAGATCAAATGTGAAGAATTCGGCAAGGCTCATCGGAATGCATTCGAGCAGCTTCTTGAGCGAACCGACGGACGGGCTGACGCGACTTTGCTCGATCAGCGAGATCGCGCCATTGGTCACACCCGCACGCTTGGCGAGTTCGCGCTGCGACAAACCATAACGTTTGCGAACGTAGCGCAGACGCGTGGCGACTTCGGATGAAACAGAGGCAGACTCGGACACGATGAAGGACCGTTAGCAGGGCGTGCAGGTGACGCGGTGGACGTGTTGAATATTCTAATCAGTTTGCTTTATTTTGCGTCAGTACAAACCCCTGTAAGTTATTCGAAATATAAGGACAGGGGCCAATATTTCGCACAGCGTGCTATTTCTCGAGGCCCTCGGGGAAAGTGCTGACATCAAAAACTTGAAAAAATAATTGACGCCCTTTTTGGCTCGTATATGCTGAACCACAGGTCGAACACTGCATCGTTTCTGCCGCGTTGCAACGCAAAAAACGCGTTTTATGCGAGAAACATAGCGAGTCGGCTGAGTTTGGAAAGCAATACATCGAAGTCGCTCAATGTTTAAAGCTTCGCTCAAATTGACGACCTCGAATGCTTGGACCAAACGTCTTTTTCAACGCAACCAGTCGAGTGTTATTGTGAGAGTCCGTGGCCCTCTGGTGAGGTGGGATCGTAGTCATGCGAGGTGTCTTCGCAGTGACTGCACCGCCATCGCCGACGGCAGTAGCGGCAGGCTTGCCTCTCGCCTGTTCCTGTCCGTCTTCACGATCCTTTCCCGCCGCTCTGTGCGGCGTCACAACTCGGTCTCCGCACGCGCCTTCATTGCCGTCCACACGGATGAAGTCGCGTCGCTCCTGCCCTAGCGCCTCTCGTTCCTGCGCTGTTCGTTTTCTTCGCCGTCGTTGGGTTGCGAGGTGTTTCGTCGCGCCTGCACGATGTAGCTGTGCACGCCTGAACACAGTCGCGCCTCACAACGGCAAGAAGCGAACCGCTTACATGATCTCCACGCGCAGCGCCATCCGTTAGCGTCGCTCGCGCGGAGCACACAGGGTTTGTAGTTTTGCGTCCCGCAAGGCTGCAAGGTCATGTCACGCCCGTCGCATTCATATGTCCCGCACGGGCAAGCAAGCGAATCATTAGTCATGCGAACCAGACCATTAGTTGGCGTCACCGCCGACCGCACGATGATGGGAGCGCACGCATCACACGTTGCCGGCGAGAAGTACATCGCCGCAGCGGTGGATGGCGCAGGCGCGCTCGCCTTCGTGCTGCCCGCCCTTGGCGAGCGGCAGGCTGCGTCCGACATTCTCGAAGCCGTGGACGGACTGCTTTTCACGGGCAGCTATTCGAACGTCGAGCCGCATCGTTATGGCGGCCCGGCGAGCGAGGCCGGCACGTTGCACGACCCCGCTCGCGACGCCACCACGCTGCCGCTCATGCGCGCCGCGATCGAGGCGGGCGTGCCGGTGCTCGCCATCTGCCGCGGCTTCCAGGAGATGAACGTGGTGTTCGGCGGCACGCTGCATCAGCAGGTGCATAACGTTGCACGCTACGACGACCATCGCGAGAACAAGGACGATCCGCTCGACACGCAATACGGTCCGGCGCACGCGTTGAAGCTCGTGGAAGGCGGTCTGCTGCAACGGCTCGCGGGTGGCGCACGCGAAGCACGCGTGAATTCACTGCACGGCCAGGGCATCGAGCGGCTGGGTGCGGGCCTCGTGGCCGAGGCATTCGCACCCGACGGGCTCATCGAAGCCGTGAGCGCGGCGAACGCGCACAGTTTCGCGCTTGGCGTGCAATGGCACCCCGAGTGGAAACACGCCGACGACGCGCTCTCCACCGCCATCTTCCACGCGTTCGGCGAGGCCTGCCGCAACCACATGCTGGCCCGAATACCGGGCGGGGCCGGACACGACGTGGCGCACGCGCCACGCGCCGCCCACGCCTGATGCCGGCCCATACAGAACAGAGAGAAAGATCATGCATGAAATCGACGAATTCCTGAAAAAGCACCACATCACCGAAATCGAAGCGATCATCCCCGACATGGCGGGCATTGCGCGCGGCAAGATCATCCCGCGCAGCAAGTTCGAATCGGGTGAATCGATGCGCTTGCCGCAAGCCGTGATGATCCAGACCGTGACGGGCGACTACCCCGAAGACGGCAGCCTCACCGGCGTCACCGATCCCGACATGGTGTGCGTGCCCGATCCCTCGACGATCCGCATCATTCCGTGGGCCATCGATCCCACCGCGCAGGTGATCCACGATTGCGTGCACTTCGACGGCTCGCCCGTTGAAATCTCGCCGCGCCGCGTGCTGCGCCGCGTGCTCGAACTCTACGAGGCAAAGGGCTGGAAGCCCGTCATTGCGCCGGAGCTCGAGTTCTATCTCGTCGACATGAACAAGGACCCGGACATTCCGCTCACGCCGCCGATCGGCCGTACGGGCCGTCCGGAAACGGGCCGCCAGGCGTATTCGATCGAAGCAGTGAACGAGTTCGATCCGCTCTTCGAAGATATCTACGAGTACTGCGATATTCAGGGCCTCGAAGTCGATACGCTCATTCACGAAGTGGGCGCGGCGCAGATGGAGATCAACTTCCTGCACGGCGATCCGTTGAACCTCGCCGACCGCGTGTTTCTCTTCAAGCGCACGGTGCGTGAAGCGGCGCTGCGCCACCACATGTACGCCACCTTCATGGCGAAGCCCATGGAGAACGAGCCGGGCTCGGCCATGCACATTCACCAGAGCCTCGTCTCGGCGGAAAGCGGCCAGAACCTCTTCACCGGCCCGGACGGCAAACCGACCGACATGTTCTACGCGTATATCGCCGGTCAGCAGAAGTACACGCCCGCGCTGATGCCGATCTTCGCGCCGTACATCAACTCGTATCGCCGCCTTTCGCGCTTCATGGCCGCGCCGATCAACGTGGCGTGGGGCTACGACAACCGCACCGTGGGCTTTCGCGTGCCGTACTCGTCGCCGGCCGCACGCCGGGTGGAAAACCGCATTCCGGGCGTGGACACCAATCCGTACCTCGCGATCGCCGCGACGCTCGCGGCCGGCTATCTGGGCATGACGCAGCACCTCAAGCCCACGGAACCGCTCGTGAGCGACGGCTATTCGCTGCCCTACCAGTTGCCGCGCAATCTGGAAGAAGGCCTCACGTTGATGAGCGCGAGCGAACCGCTCATGGGCATCCTGGGCGAGAAGTTCGTGCGCGCCTACCTCGCCCTGAAAGAAACCGAATACGAAGCGTATTTCCGCGTGATCAGTTCGTGGGAACGCAAGCACCTGCTGCTGCACGTGTAAACGAAAGGAGACACAGCAATGAACTATCGAATCGACGCCCCCGCCAGCGCGCTGCAGGAAGCGCCGACGACGCTGCGCGCCCAGGCCGCACGCACGACGCGCTCGACGAGCGAATACCGCGCGCTGGACGCTGCGCACCACATTCACCCGTTTTCGGACATGGGCTCGCTGAACAAGGCGGGCAGCCGTGTGATCGTGAAGGCGAAAGGCGTGTACCTGTGGGACTCGGAAGGCAACCAGATCATCGACGGCATGGCCGGGCTCTGGTGCGTGAACGTGGGCTATGGCCGCAAGGAACTGGCCGACGCCGCCTACGAGCAAATGCAGGAACTGCCGTTCTACAACACGTTCTTCAAGACCACGCACCCGCCGGTCATCGAACTGTCGGCGCTGCTCGCGCAGCTTTCGCCCGAGCCGTTCAACCACTTCTTCTATTGCAACAGCGGCTCCGAAGGCAACGACACGGTGCTGCGCATCGTGCATCAGTACTGGCTCACGCAAGGCAAGCCCTCGAAGAAAGTCGTCATCTCGCGAAAGAACGCCTATCACGGTTCGACGATCGCGGGCGGCACGCTGGGCGGCATGGGCTACATGCACGAGCAGATGCCTTCGAAGGTCGAGAACATCGTGCATATCGACCAGCCGTACTTCTATGGCGAAGCGCAAGGCAACATGTCGCCCGAAGAGTTCGGTCTCGCGCGTGCACAACAGCTTGAAGCGAAGATTCTCGAAGTGGGCGCGGAGAACGTGGCCGCCTTTATCGGCGAGCCGTTCCAGGGCGCAGGCGGCGTGATCTTCCCGCCCTCAACCTACTGGCCGGAAATTCAGCGCATTTGCCGCAAGTACGACATCCTGCTCTGCGCCGACGAAGTGATCGGCGGCTTTGGCCGCACCGGCGAGTGGTTCGCGCATCAGCACTTCGGCTTCGAGCCGGATCTCATCACGATGGCCAAGGGCCTCACGAGCGGCTATGTGCCGATGGGTGCGGTGGGCATTCACGACCGCGTGGCCAAAGCGCTCATCGAGAACGGCGACTTCAATCACGGCCTCACGTACTCAGGGCATCCCGTCGCCGCCGCGGTGGCCGTTGCGAACCTCAAGCTGCTGCGCGACGAAGGCATCGTGACGCGCGTGAAGAACGACACGGGCCCGTACTTCCAGCAGCGCCTGCGCGAAACCTTCGGCAATCATCCGATCATCGGTGACATCTCGGGTGCGGGCCTCGTAGCGGGTCTGCAACTCGCGGAAGATCCGAAGGCGCGCAAGCGTTTTGCGAATGGCGGCGACGTGGGCACGCTCTGCCGCGACTTCTGCTTCAACGGCAACCTCATCATGCGCGCCACGGGCGATCGCATGCTGCTCTCGCCGCCGCTCGTCGTCACGCGGGCAGAGATCGATGAAATCGTGTCGAAGGCCAAGAAAGCCATCGACGCAACTGCGCAACAACTGGGTCTTTCTTAACGCGACTTGTCCAAGGCGGGCGGCGCAACGGGGTGCTGGGCCTCCCGCCAATTTTCATCTTCAGGGGAAAGCAACATGAGTGTTAGTCATCTTCGTCATGCGGTCGCGCTTGCGGCCCTCGCAGCGTGTGCAGGCCTCACGGCCGTGTCGAGCCAGACCGCGCACGCGGCCGACGGCGATTTGAACGTCTACAACTGGTCCGACTACATTGCGAAGGACACGATCCCGAACTTCGAAAAAGAAGCGGGCATCAAGGTCAAGTACGATAACTACGACAGCGACGACACGCTGCAAGCCAAACTGCTCGCCGGCAGCTCGGGCTATGACATCGTTGTGCCCACCTCGAATTACATGGCCAAGCAGATTCAGGCCGGCGTGTACCAGAAGCTCGACAAGTCGAAGATCCCCAACCTCGCGAACCTCGATCCCGTGCTCATGCACATGATCGCCGACGCCGATCCGGGCAATCAGTACGGCGTGCCCTGGGCGTTCGGCACCGACGGCATCGGCTACAACAAGCAAGCGGTGGAAAAGGCGCTCGGTCCGAACGCGCCCGTGGATAGCTGGGCGCTCGTGCTCGATCCGCAAAATCTCTCGAAGCTCAAGGGCTGCGGCGTGTCGTTCCTCGACCAGGCCGTGGACGTCTTCGCCGCGACGCTGCAATACATGCACAAGGACCCCAACAGCACGAACCCCGCCGACTACCAGGCCGCGTTCGAAGTGCTGAAGAAAGTCCGCCCGTATATCACCCAGTTCAATTCGTCGGGCTATATCAACGACCTCGTGAACAACGATATCTGCGTTGCCGTGGCATGGTCGGGCGACGTTGGCATTGCGCACCGCCGCGCCGAGGAAGCCAAGCGCTCGTATGACGTCAAGTTCTCGAACGTGAAAGAAGGCGGCCTGCTGTGGTTCGACGTGATGGTCATCCCGAAGGACGCCCCGCACCCCGAGAACGCGATGAAGTGGATCAACTACATCTCGGACCCGAAGGTCAACGCGCAAATCACCAACGAAGTGTTCTACCCGACCGCGAACAAGGCCGCGCGCCAGTTCGTCACCCCGGCAGTGGCGCAGGACGCGACGGTGTACCCGCCGGAAGACGTGCTCAAGAAGATGACGCTGATGAAGCCGATGCCGGCTGACATCCTGCGCCTTGAAAACCGCCTGTGGGCCCAGTTGAAAACGGGCCACTGAGACCCCGATCATCCCCTGAAGGAAACAAGAAGGAGACAACGCGGAAGAGGGATCGCTCGACCCCTCTCCGCCTGAAGTGCGCAATTCCGAAGTCCGGCCGCGCAGCGCCGCCCCCCTTTTTTGACGACGCGCGCGAGCCATTCCCGAGCTCCGTTCGCAGTACTAATCGCGAGTCGCCCCGTGCGCCCCGTGCGGGTCGCCTCGCGCCTGAAAACCGAGTACTGCGATCAGATAGGAACCCAGATCAGATCATGAATTCGACGTCTAAAGTCAACGCCCCAGAAGCTCTGCGCGCCAACGCGAACCCGGCAAAGAACGACGCGTTCGTGCGTATCGAGAACGTCGTCAAGAAGTTCGGTGACAGCACCGCCGTGGACAACGTGAGCCTGAACATCGCCAAGAACGAGCTTTTTGCGCTGCTCGGCAGCTCCGGCTGCGGCAAGTCCACCCTGCTGCGCATGCTCGCGGGCCTCGAAACGGCCACGTCGGGCCGCATCTACGTCGACGGCGAAGACCTCGCGTCGCTGCCCCCGTATCGCCGCCCCGTCAACATGATGTTCCAGTCGTATGCGCTCTTTCCGCACATGAGCGTGGAGTCGAACGTCGCGTTCGGCCTCAAGCAGGAAGGCGTGCCGAAGAACGAGATTCGCGAGCGCGTGGCCGACGCCCTCAACCTCGTGCAGATGGGCCGCTACGCGAAGCGCAAACCGCATCAGCTTTCCGGCGGCCAGCAGCAGCGCGTGGCGCTTGCACGTTCGCTAGTGAAGCGCCCCAAGCTCCTGCTGCTCGACGAACCGATGTCGGCGCTCGACAAGAAGATCCGCCAGAAGACCCAGCTCGAACTCGTGAACATCATCGAGAAAGTCGATGTCACCTGTGTGATGGTCACGCACGATCAGGAAGAGGCCATGACCATGGCCAACCGCCTTGCCGTGATGAGCGAAGGCCGCATCGTGCAGATCGGCTCGCCGAGCGAAGTCTACGAATTCCCCAACAGCCGTTTCTCGGCCGAATTCATCGGCTCGACCAACCTGTTCGAAGGCAAGGTCGTCGAGGACGAGCCCGATCACATCTTCGTGGAAAGCGAAGATCTCGAAACGCGCATGTACGTGAGCCACGGCGTGACCGGGCCGCTCGGCATGCCCGTTGGCATTTCGGTGCGCCCGGAGCGTGTGCGCGTGACGCGCGAAAGACCCGGCACGCAGCACAACTGGGCGCGTGGCGTGGTCACGGACGTCGCCTACATGGGCAGCTATTCGCTCTATCACGTGCGTCTGCCAGGCGGCAAGGTCGTCGTCTCGAACCTCTCGAGCTCGCACCTCATGAATGAGGGCGCGCCCGCCTGGAATGACGATGTTTACGTGTCCTGGTCGCCGGCCAGCGGCGTCGTGCTCACGCAGTAAGGAGGCCCGAATCATGAGTACCACTATTCCCACCACGCCTGGGTCAGGCCGGGCAGCCGCAGACGCTCGCCGCGGCACGCTCGCGCGCTTCTTCTCGCGCTTCGTGCCCTCGGGCCGCACCACCGTGATCGGCGTGCCGTTCGTGTGGCTCACGCTGTTCTTCGCCGTGCCGTTCGTGCTCGTGTTCAAGATCAGCTTCGCCGACCAGATGATGGCGGTGCCGCCCTATACGAACCTCGTCCAGATGAAGGACGGCGTCGTGCACTTCGCCCTGCAGCTCGGCCACTACGCCTTCCTGCTGCAGGACGACCTGTACATCGCCACCTACATCAGCTCGCTGAAGATGGCGGCCGTCTCCACCCTCTTCTGCCTCTTGCTCGGCTATCCGATCGCCTACTACATCGCGCGCTCGAATCCCGCCACGCGCAACCTGCTCATGATGGGCGTGATGCTGCCGTTCTGGACGTCGTTCCTGATTCGCGTGTACGCGTGGATCGGCATCCTCAAGGACGACGGCCTGCTCAATCACACGCTCATGGCCATCGGCCTCATCCATTCACCGCTGCGCCTCTATCACAGCGACGCGGGCGTCTATATCGGCATGGTCTATTCGTACCTGCCGTTCATGGTGATGCCGCTCTACGCGCACCTCGTGAAGATGGACCTCACGCTGCTCGAGGCCGCCTATGACCTCGGCGCGAAGCCCTGGGTCGCGTTCACGCGAATCACGCTGCCGCTCTCGAAGAACGGGATCATCGCGGGCAGCCTGCTCGTGTTCATTCCGGCCGTGGGCGAGTACGTGATCCCCGAACTGCTCGGGGGCGCCGACACACTGATGATCGGCCGCGTGATGTGGGACGAGTTCTTCAACAACATGGACTGGCCGATGGCCTCCGCCGTCACGGTCGCGATGGTGCTGCTGCTGCTCGTGCCGATGGCGCTCTTCCAGCACAACCAGGTCAAGCAACTGGAGGAAGGCAAATGATCAAGCCCAACCGTACGCTCTCCACCGGCGTTCTCACACTCGGGTTTCTGTTCCTCTACATCCCGATCATCAGCCTCATCGTCTACTCGTTCAACGAGTCGAAGCTCGTCACGGTGTGGTCCGGCTTCTCGCTGAAGTGGTATGCCGCGCTGCTGCAGGACGACGAGCTGCTGAGCGCCGCCTGGCTGTCGCTGAAGATCGGCCTGATGACGGCCTTCGCCTCCGTCGTGATCGGCACGTGGGCCGGCTACGTGCTCGCGCGCATGGGCCGCTTCAGGGGCTTCGCGCTCTTCGCCGGCATGATCAACGCGCCGCTCGTGATTCCCGAAGTCATTCAGGGCATTTCGCTTCTGCTGCTGTTCGTCGCAATGGAGCAGTTCCTCGGCTGGCCGAAGGGCCGCGGCGTGCTGACCATGTGGATCGGCCACGTGATGCTGTGCGTGTCGTACGTGGCGATCATCGTGCAGTCGCGCGTGAAGGAGATGAACCAGTCGCTCGAGGAGGCCGCGCTCGATCTGGGCGCGACGCCCTTCAAGGTGTTCTTCGTGATCACGCTGCCGCTGATCTCGCAAGCGCTCATTTCGGGCTGGCTGCTCTCGTTCACGCTCTCGATCGACGACCTCGTGCTCTCCGCGTTCCTCTCGGGCCCGGGCTCGACCACGCTGCCGCTCGTGGTGTTCTCGCGCGTGCGTCTGGGTCTGAATCCGGAGATGAACGCGCTCGCCACGCTCTTTATCAGCGCGGTGACGATCGGCGTGATCGCGGCCAACCAGATCATGGCGGCCCGCGAGAGAAAGCGCCTGCGCGACATGCAACTCGCTTTCGTCCAGCCCGAGCCCGCCGAAGCCCTGACGCCGGCCGCCCCTGCCGGCGCGGTGGGTGCGCCGATTGGCCGGCGCGCGGCGTGATGGCGCCTGTCGAATAACGAACACATTTAGCGGGACGGTGTACGCCGCCCGCCGTCCCGTACCCGCACGTTGAAGTAGCTGCAATAACGACCAACAAGGAGAATTTCAATGAAGAAGAAGTTAATCTGTCTGCTGGTGGCCGGGGCGCTGCCAGGGCTCGCGCTAGCGGACTCGACCAGCGATCAGATCAAGGCCCTGCAGGCGCAGCTGAACGCCCTGCAAAAAGAGGTGAAATCGCTCAAGACCGAACTGGCGCAATCGAAGACGACAACGAAGGCCGCAGCCGCAGGGCCGGTCGTCCCGGCCACCGCCGCCGCTCCGGTCGTGGACATCAGTTCGCCCGATTACGGCAAGGCGCAGGCGAACCTGACCAACGACCAGGTCGATGCGATGAAGCAGCAGATCGCGAGCCAGCAGCTCAAGGTCGATTCGCTTACCGACGCCGCCAATACCGGTCCGCTCGCCGGGCTTTCGATCACCGGCTATATCGACCCGACGTATATCTACAACCGCGCGCCGGGCACCTCGTCGTTCCTGTTCGCGAACCATACGGGCGCGTATAACTACTTCAACAGCACGTTCGGCGATGTCTACCTCGACATCAAGAAGACCTTCGGGGTGGGCCCGATGGCGCCTTCGGCCGAAATCACGCTCATGCCCAACCGCGGCAACGGCATCACGCTGCTGCAGAACGAGCATGGCGAGATCGGCAACAACATCCTGAATACCGCGGTCGTCACCGTGCCGGTGACCTCCACGGGTACGTTCGTCGCCGGTCTCATGCCGAGCTTTGGCGGCTACGAGGTGCAGCAGTCGAACCAGATGCTCACGCTCACGCACAACCTGCTCTACGATTTCTCCGATCCGGGCAGCTATGTGGGCGTCGGCTGGAACTACACGCCGGACGGCAGCCAGTGGGCGTTCAAGTTCATGGTTGGCAACGAGCAGTACCGCACCAATGGCGCGGTCGTGCAGACGGGCCAGAACGCGCTGGGCGACCCGATCACCACGAGCAACAAGATCCCGACGTTCACGGCGCGTGCCGACTACACGTGGTCGAGCGCACTCGATATTGGCGGCTCGTTCAACATTGGCCGCCAGACGCTGCCGAGCGCATTCGACTCGACGACGGGCCAGGCCGTGTACGGCGTGGGTGGCCAGGCATCGAGCTCGGGCGGCTACTTCTTGTTTGGCGAAGTGGATGCGACCTACACGCAGGCGGACATCCAGTACAACGCCGAAGTCGATTACGGCCAGCAGCAGCGCGCGGCGTTCAACGGCGGCAACGCGCAGTGGTACGGCTTCTCGCTGCTCGCGCACCGCAAGTTCAACGCGCCGGTGGTGGGCCGCATGGGCGTGACCGCACGCTACGACCTGCTCGTCGACAGCAAGAACGGCGGCGGTGGCGGCGGCATCGTGCTGAATTCGAACGGCATGGACACGGCCAACGGCTTCGGCATTGGTGCGGACTGCCTGGCGAATTCGCAGGCGGGCGGCGGCTTCGGCTTCGAGTGCAAGGGCGCGACGCGCCAGGACGTGGCGCTCGACCTGCTGTTCTTCCCGACGCAGCAGATCACGGTCAAGGTGGAATACCGCCACGACTGGGCCACGCAGCGCGTGTTCCTGCACGACGACGGTTCGTACGGCAAGAGCAACGACTTGCTGGGCGCGCAGTTCATCTACTCGTTCTGATGAAGTTGGGGCGGGCGGCGGCATTCAGGGTTCCTGGCCGTCGCCCGCTTTTTGTTTCTACGCTCTCTTTATGCTCAAATTCGCCAATCAGCCACATGCCCCGTCCTGGTACGCGGCCACCGCCAACGACACCACGGCGCACCCCGCGCTGGAAGGCGCGATCGACGCCGATGTCTGCGTGGTCGGCGCGGGCCTTACGGGCGTTTCCGCCGCACTCAATCTCGCCGAACGCGGCTATCGCGTCGCGCTCGTGGAAGCGTCGCGGGTCGGATGGGCCGCGAGCGGGCGTAACGGCGGGCAGCTGATTGGCGGGTTTGCCTGCGATATCGACACGTTCGCGCAGTTCATGCCCGAAGCCGAGGTCCGTCAGGTCTGGGACATGGGCCTCGAAACACTCGACATCGTGAAGCGCCGCGTCAAGCAGCACAATATCGATTGCGCGCTCACCGAAGGCTATTTCACCGCCGCCAACAAGGCGCGCGACGTGGATTCGCTCAAGCGCTGGCGCGACGAGGCGGCAAGCCGCTTCGGTTACGACCGCTTCCGTTACGTCGATGGCGGCGGCGTCGGGAATTACGTGCAGTCGTCGCGCTACGCGGGCGGCCTCTACGATCCCGATAGCGGCCATCTGCATCCGCTCAACTACACGCTCGGCCTCGCGCGCGCGGCCGCCGAAGCCGGCGTGCGCGTGTACGAGAACAGTCCCGTCACGCGCCTGCGCGAAGAAAACGGCGGGCATGTAGTCGAAACCGCGCGTGGCAACGTGCGCGCGAAATTCGTTGTGCTCGCATGCAATACGTATCTGGGCGATCTCGCACCGGCGCTCTCGCGCAAGATCATGCCCGTTGGCACCTATGTGATCGCGACCGAAAAGCTGGGTGCCGAGCGCATGAATACGCTGATGCCCGCTCAGACTGCCGTATGCGACAGCCGCTTCGTGCTCGACTACTTCCGTCCGGCGCCGGACACGCGTCTGCTTTGGGGCGGTAAAGTGAGCTATTCCACGTTCGCGCCGCCTAATTTGGGCGAAGCCATGCGCCGCGACATGCTGAAGACGTTTCCGCAACTCGCCGATGTGAAGGTGGATTACGCGTGGGGCGGCTACGTGGACATCACGATGAACCGCGCGCCGCACTTCGGCCGCCTCTCGCCCACGGTGTATTTCGCGCAGGGCTTCTCGGGCCACGGCGTGAACACCACGGGGCTCGCGGGCACGCTGATCGCCGAAGCCATTCACGGCCAGGCCGCGCGCTTCGACCTGTTCGGCAAGATCCGTCACCGCGATTTCCCCGGCGGCGCTACACTGCGAACCCCTGCCCTCGTGCTCGCGATGGCATGGTATCGAATGAAGGACCTGCTTTGATGACACTCGACCTCGACGCCCAGGCGGACGCTCTCGCCCGCCACTCGTACTACGAAGCCACCGCCACGCGCCCCGCCGACGACGACCCCGTGCTGGAAGGCGCGCTCGACGCCGACGTGTGCGTGATCGGCGCGGGCTTCGCCGGGCTGTCGGTCGCGCTGGAGTGCCGTGCACGCGGCCTTTCGGTGGTGGTGCTCGACGCGCATCGTCCCGGCTGGGGCGCCTCGGGCCGCAATGGCGGCCAAACGCTCGTGGGCTTCGCGAAAGACGAAGTGCTCGAAAAGCAGCTCGGCGCGCAGGGCATACGCGCGGCGTGGGCGCTTTCCATCGAAGGCGTGAGCCTCGTGCGCGAGCGCATTGCGCGCTACGGCATCGATTGCGATTTCACGCCGGGCTATCTGACCGTCGCGACGAAAGCCAAGCGCGTGCCCGATCTGCGCGCGTGGATGGAGGCGGCGCGCACGCGCTGGGGCTACGACCGCCTCGAATGGCTCGACACCGACGCCACGCGCGCCCGTGTGGCGTCGCAGCGCTATATCGCGGGCGTCTACGATCCGGTTTCGGGGCATCTTCATCCGCTCAAGTACTGTCTTGGCCTTGCTGCCGCCGCGCGCCGCGAAGGCGCGCAACTGTTCGCCCATACGCGCGCGCTCGAAGTCGTGCGCGGCGAGCGGCCCGTGGTCAAAACCGCGCGCGGGGAAGTGCGCTGCCGCTTCGTGGTGTCGTGCAGCAACGCCGCGCCGGGCGGCGTCTTGCCAGGCGCCGTGGCCGCACGCATTGCGCCGATCGCGTCGTACATCATCGCGACCGAACCGCTCGGGCGCGAGTTGGCCGACTCGTTGATCGCGCAACGTGCAGCCGTGTGCGACAACAACTTCTTTCTGGACTATTTCCGCGTCTCGGCGGATGACCGCATGCTGTTCGGCGGCCGCGCCGATTCGACTGGCGCCGCGCCCGAGCGCCTGACCGCGGCCATGCAAACGCGCATGAGCGACACGTTCCCGCAACTCGCCGCGGCGCGCGTGGAATACGCCTGGGGCGGCTTTGTCGATGTCACGCGCAACCGCGCGCCCGACTTCGGCGCGATCGACCCGAATTATTACTACGTGCAAGGTTTTTCGGGGCACGGTGTGGCGCTCACGGGCATTGCGGGGCGTCTCGTTGCGCAGGCCATCGTGGGCGAGCGCGCCTCGTTCGATCTGTTCGCGCAACTGCGGCACGCGCGCTTCCCCGGCGGCCCCGCGTGGCGGCGGCCCGCGCTCGAAGTCGGCATGCTTTATCACCGTGTAATGGAAATGTTCTGAAGCGGCACGCTCTGCACGTTCTCCCCGCCTGTTATACCCTTGCGAAAGTCCGCCGCGCTCGCGCGGCGCACGCACTTCTTCTGCTTGAATCGCCTTTTCGCCAGGAGCAACAGCAATGGATTACGTCAGGTTCGGCTCGACAGGGCTGCAGGTTTCGCGTCTTTGCCTCGGTTGCATGACTTACGGCGTGCCCGAGCGCGGCACGCACCCATGGACGCTCGGCGAAGAAGCCAGCCGTCCGCTCATCCGCCAGGCGCTCGACGCCGGCATCAACTTCTTCGACACCGCGAACACGTACTCGGACGGCACCTCTGAGGAGATCGTCGGGCGTGCGCTGCGCGACTTCGTCAAGCGCGACGACATCGTGCTTGCCACGAAGGTGTACAACCGCATGCGTCCCGGTCCGAACGGCCAGGGCCTGTCGCGCAAGGCCATCCTCACGGAAATCGATCATAGTCTCAAGCGCCTGGGCACCGATTATGTCGATCTCTATCAGATCCATCGCTGGGACTACGACACGCCGATCGAAGAAACGCTCGAAGCGCTGCACGACGTGGTGAAGGCAGGCAAGGCGCGTTACATCGGCGCTTCGTCCATGCACGCGTGGCAGTTCAGCAAGGCGCTCTACACGTCGCGCCTGCACGGCTGGACCGAGTTCGTGAGCATGCAGGACCACGTGAACCTGCTCTACCGCGAGGAAGAGCGCGAAATGCTGCCGCTGTGCGCCGATCAGGGCATTGCCGTGATGCCGTGGAGCCCGCTCGCGCGCGGCCGCCTCACGCGCGACTGGAACGAAACGAGCGAACGCGAGGCAACCGACAAGTTCGGCAAGACGCTCTACGGCGCCGACGCGGATAAAGCCATTATCGCTGCGGTCGCAACCATCGCGCGTACGCACAACGTCTCGCGCGCACAGGTCGCGCTCGCGTGGCTGCTCCACAAGCCCGGCATCACTTCGCCGATCATCGGCGCCTCGAAGCCGCAGCATCTCGAAGACGCCATCGCCGCCCTCTCGCTCAAGCTCTCCAGCGATGAGATCAAGACGCTTGAAGCGCCTTATCTGCCTCATGTGATCGCGGGTCATCAGTAAGTGGCGAGGCCGCTGCCAGACGTTCGCGCACAATGCGCGCGAGCGTCTGCATGAGCGTGTCGGCAACGTACGGCGGCGTTTCCGCATAGCCGAGCAGGAAGCCGTTGTAGCGCGTGGCGTCCGGGGCATCGACGCAATACGCACTCAATGGCGAGAGATGCAACCCCTGTGCGCGCGCCGCTTCGCTCACCTCGGCGTCGCTGAGCGGCACGTCGAGGCGCACGCTCAAATGCATGCCGCCCGCGTCCGCCGACACCGTCATCATGCCGGCCAGATGTTTGTCGATTGCCGCGACGAGGCCGTCGCGGCGCTCTTCGTAAAGCTTGCGCATGCGCCGCAAGTGGCGCGCGTAGCGCCCGCTTTCGATGAATTCCGCCAGCGCCAGTTGCTCCGCCACGCGACCCTGGCGCATGAGCGTGTGATGCGCCTGCGCGAATTGCGCCGCCACACGCTGCGGCACGATCATGAAGCCGATGCGCAGGGCCGGAAAGAGCGTCTTGCTGAACGTGCCGAGATAGATCACGGGTGCGTCGTCGGCCAGGCCCTGGATCGACGGCAGCGGCGGTCCATCGTGGCGCAGCTCGCTGTCGTAGTCGTCTTCGACGATCCACGCGCCGCACGCACGCGCCTGCTCGATCAGCGCGAGCCGCCGCTCGAGGCTCAGCACGCAGCCAAGCGGATACTGGTGCGACGGCGTGAGATAAACGAGGCGCGGCGGCCGCTCGCGCCAGTCTTCGGCGCGGGCCGCCATGCCCGCCGCATCCACGCTCATCGGCACGAGCTGCAGGCCCGCAGCGGCAAACGCCACGCGCGCGCCGAGATAGCCGGGATTTTCGATCCACGCGCGCTCGCCCTCGTCCGCGAAGAGACGCGCGCACAAGTCGAGGCTCGACTGCGTGCCATCCGTGACGAACACCTGGCCGGGCTGGCAGCGCACGCCGCGTGACACCCGCACATATTGCGCAATGGCCTGGCGCAGCGCCGGCATGCCCGCACTGTCGCCATAACCGAGGTCATGCGCACGCAACTCGCGCAGCGCGCGCTCGACGGCGGCGCGCCATTGCGCGTACGGAAACGCGTCGAGCGCGGGCACGCCCGGGCGCAGCGCCTTGGGACCGTCGCGGCCCATGCGGCGCGGCGGCAGGTTGCGCACGCGGCGCGCGAGCGCAGGCGCAGGCGCAGGATCTTCGCGCAGCGCGGACTGCGCAGGCGTTGCCGCCGCAGTCGCATTGACCGCGTTGACGACCGAGCCGTGGCGCGTAGCGCTGACAAAGCCCTCTTCCACGAGCCGCTCGTACGCATAGAGCACCGAATTGCGCGCAATGCCGAGTTGCTCTGCGAGCGCACGGCTCGACGCGAGGCGCGTGCCGCGGCCAATGTCGCCGTCGAGAATCGCGCGGCGCAGGCTCTCGTAAAGCAGGTCCTGCTGCGTGAGCTTGCGCACGGCGCGTTTCGCATAGGCCGCCATCATCAACGCGTAGTCCAATCCCGTGGCTCCATAGTTTTCGATTTCGGTGGGACTAACAATGGTGCCACAAGTCGCTTACGCTTGGGGGTTTGGGCAAGCCTGCAAACGAGGAGACAACGCATGACCGACACGACGCTTCAAGTCCGCGCCGTCGCACCCGACGATTTCGACGCATGGCTGCCGCTATGGGACGGCTATAACCGCTTTTACGGCCGCTTCGAAGCAACCGCGCTGCCGGAGCACATCACGCGCACAACGTGGTCGCGCTTCTTCGACGGCTACGAGCCCATGCACGCGTTCATCGCCGTGCGCGGCGAGCGCGTGCTCGGTCTTGTGCATTTCATCTATCACCGCAACACGATTCTGGAAGGGCCGATCTGCTATTTGCAGGATCTCTTCACCGTGGAGGATGCGCGCGGCCAGGGCGTGGGCCGCGCGCTGATCGAAGCCGTGTATGCGCACGCGAAGGCGTCGAATTCGTCGCGCGTGTACTGGCACACGCACGAGACGAATCACACGGCAATGCGGCTTTACGACGACGTGGCCGTGAAGCCTGGCTTCGTCATGTACCGCAAGGACGTTTGAAGCACCTCAGGCTAGATCCTTGAGCAGCGAGGCGCGCACTTCACCGTCGATGGTCTGCGTCGGCACGCGGTAATTCGGATGATCGCAGCCTATCGTGAGCGCGGCGCCTTCGCGCAGCCGCGTTTTCATCTGCGGCGTGAGTTCGAAACGCACGAAGTGCACCGCCGAGGTCTTTTCAGCGTTTTCGCGTTCGAGGTCTTCGTCGGCGATCGCGTAGACGGGCGGCTCGCCTTCCACCTGAACGAACACCTTGTCCTCGATGCCGATGAGCCGCGCGAGCGCAGCGCGCCGCTCGACTTCGCTTTCATATTCGAGCTGCATGGTCGCCTTCAGGTTGCCGCCGTCGGGCACGAGCGGCAGATAGGCCGCGAGTTCGCCCTGAATGCCGTCTTCGTCGAAGATCTTTTCGATGTGCAGCATTTCCTGGATCTGATAGCGAATCGTGGTTTCGTCCTCGAACAGGAACGTGAGGTGATTGCCGAGCGGCACCGCGCGCTGCTTCTTGTGTTCGATGATGCGTTTGCGCATATCGCCCCGCACGCGGGCGTAGGCTTCCAGCGTCAACAACGAATTTCTCGCGATCGTCATGAGTCGTGCCTCGTGTAGGTTGCGTGTTTGCGCCGGGGCCTAGATGCCATAGGCGCGGCGCAGCAGGGTAATGGGGTGCGCGAGCGGCGGCTCGCCGAGCTGGTTCTCTTCCATGCCCTGCGCAATGTGATGCCCCGCAAGCTGGCAATCGGACGAGATGAAGTTGGGCTGGGCCTGACCCATCTGCTTGAATACGGGCGTGCCGATCTTCATCGACATGGCGTGGAATTCCTTCTTCACGCCGAACGTCCCGGCGTGGCCCGAACAGCGCTCGACCACCGTCACTTTCGTTTCCGGCACGAGCGAAAGCAGGTCGAAGGTCTTGCGGCCAATGTTCTGCACGCGCGCGTGACACGGCACGTGATACGACACGTTGCCAAGCGGCGCGCGGAAATCGGTCTTCAGCAGGCCGTCGCGATGACGTGCCACGAGATACTCGAACGGGTCCCAGAACGCGTCGCTCACGGCTTTCGTGTTGGCGTCGTCAGGGAACATCAGCGGTAGTTCGTGCTTGTACATGAGCACACAGCTCGGCACCGCGCCGATCAGCGCGTAACCGTCGCGCGCGTAACGCGCGAGCATCGGCATGTTCTGCGACTGCTTGTGCGCCACGCCCTCCAGATTGCCCTGCTCCAGCAGCGGCATGCCGCAGCACCATTCGCTCTTCACCAGTTCGTAGGGAATCTCGTTGTGGTCGAGCACCGCGAGCAGATCGTGGCCAATGCCGGGCTCGTTGAAATTCACGTAGCAGGTCGCGTAAATGGCGACCTTGCCCGGCGTGCGCTCGCCGTCGCGCACCTCGCTCGATGCCGCGCGTTTTGCAACGTTACGAAACTTGTGCGTCGCGAAGTCGGGCAGCCACGCTTTGCGATCGACGCCCAGCATGTCTTCCATCGCGCCACGCATCGCCTTCGTGTGGTTGATCGCATTGACTGTTTGCGTGACGACCGGAATGCCGGCGATCTGACCGAGTGCGTCGGTGTTCGAAAGCACGCGGTCGCGCAGCTTCACTTCGCCCTTGCGGTAGTGAACCGCTTTGGCCCGCAGCATGAGATGCGGAAAGTCCACATTCCACGGATGCGGCGGCACATAGGGGCACTTCGTCATGTAGCAGAGATCGCACAGATAGCACTGGTCGACGACCTTGTCGAACGACGCCTTGTCGACGTCGTGCGCTTCGCCGCTCTCGGTTTCGTCGACGAGATCGAAGAGCGCCGGAAACGCACCGCATAACGACACGCAGCGCCGGCAGCCCGCACAGATATCGAACACGCGCGCGAGTTCCGTATCGAGCTGGCCCTGGTCGTAAAAAGCGTCGGAGCGCCAGTCGAGCGGATGGCGCGTGGGCGCTTCGAGACTGCCTTCCTTGTGGGGCATGACGTCTCCTTCTTTTATTTATCAGCCAAATACGCGGCCGGGCGAGCGCGCGCGTACGCGCGCCGGTGCTTGCCCGGCACGCGAAACAAAAGCGCGCGCGTCATGGATGCGTGCCGGGAAGCACGCGTCGATGCTCAATCCGCCAGCACTTCCAGCGCCTTCGTATAGCGGTTGGCGTGACTGCGCTCCGCCTTGGCTAGTGTCTCGAACCAGTTCGCGATTTCGTCGAAGCCTTCGTCGCGCGCGACCTTGGCCATGCCGGGGTACATGTCGGTGTATTCATGCGTTTCGCCTGCAATCGCCGACTGCAGATTCAAACGCGAGCTGCCGAACGGCAGCCCGGTGGCCGGATCGCCTACCGCTTCCAGATATTCGAGGTGGCCGTGCGCGTGGCCGGTTTCGCCTTCGGCGGTCGAGCGAAACAGCGCCGCGACATCGTTTTGTCCCTCTACGTCGGCCTTGGCTGCGAAATACAGATAACGGCGGTTGGCCTGTGATTCACCGGCGAATGCATCCTTGAGGTTCTGTTCCGTCTTCGAGCCCTTTAGCTGTGACATCTGTGCCTCCATGGTTCGACCTGAAATGTGGGGACGCGACGCAATTCGCCTTCGTGCAATGCAGCATGGGGGGGCGACTCCGCCGCACTATTAATCTAGGTTGCGGCGTTTGCGTTCCCAATTGTGAATTTCAATCCTCGCGATAGCGTAGCCGGGTTTACTCGGGCACCAACCTGCATAAACGGGGCCAGTCCAGGCACGCGTCGTGCGCGCGACGATCTGTCCTGCACTCTTCACTTTGCGCGCGAGCGGAGTCGTCCTAGACTTTGAATTTGCCGACGCACCCGATCAACTTTGCGGAGATGCCATGCGACTTACGATCCTGATCAACGGTTCCGATCCGACCGTCAATCACGACTATGCAGTGCTTTGGCTCGACACCGACCAGCAACGCTGGTCCCGCGAGTCTCATGAAGGGATCGACCTGCCAGAATGGGGTGAATTGCGCGACGTGAATGGTGTCACGTCGCTATGCGCGCCGCTCGAAAACGAGCCGCTGTGCACGCTACGCGGTCTGCACGTGAATCGCCGCCAGGAAATCAGTTCCGCACACGGCGACGCGACCTGGTCGTGCGAATCCTCACACTCGCCGATGGAAGGCCAATGGCGCCTCCAGGCGGTGGACCGCCAGATGGTCCACGCCGAGCATTCGCTTTTTGCAGGCTGAATGGTGGTTGATGACGTAATCGATTGAATGCAGGCGGCATCATTTGCCGCCGCGCTCCTCGCGCAGCAACGCAACGCTGCCGCGCTCATTGCATCTGATTCTGTTTCACGTCTTGCTTGCGCCCGCCCACCCGGCGGGCGCACGTTTTTTTGCGCCGCGCTTTGCTCCCGCCTTCAAGTGCGTCCATGCGCCCGCTATACTTTCAGCCCGCTTTATCGCCCGCTCGATACCACCCCGTTCCCGCCAGCCCCCTAGATGAAGAAGCTGTTCGCCTCACTGATTTCCTCGCTGGTGCTCGCCGCCGCCAGCCACGCTTACGCCGCGCCGGCCTGTTCGCAATTCGTGCCCGGCGGCCAGTTCCCGACGCTCACGAATCAACGCATGGCGCCGAAGACGCGCATGCTTTGCTACTCGGATTTCGTCGTGCTGCATTCGGGCGTCACGCACGGTCCGCTGTGGTCCGCCGAGCATCTCACGCGCGATCACCTCGAAGCCGCGAAGGACATGACGCGCACGAACCGCTTTTTCGAAGACGACCGCCTGCCCGAAGGTGAAGGCGCGACGCTCGCCGACTACAAGCGCAGCGGTTTCGACCGCGGCCACATGAGCCCGGCAGGCAACCGCTGGAATGCGCAGGCGATGGCGGAATCGTTTTCGCTCGCCAATATCGTTCCGCAGAATCGCGACAATAACCAGCGCCTTTGGGCGCATATCGAAACCGCCGTACGCAAGCTCGCATCGAAGTATGGCGAAGCTTATGTCGTGACCGGCCCGCTCTTCACGGGCGCGCAGTTGCAGACCATCGGCGCGACGCGCGTGCTCGTCCCCACGCAGATCTTCAAGGTCGTGTACGTGCCTTCGCAGCAGCTCGCGTTCGCCATCGTCGCCGACAATACGGCTGTCGACCGCTATGACGTGCGCTCGGTGCGCGACCTCGAATCGCAGAGCGGCATTGCGTTCCCGGGTATTCCGGCGGATGTCGCGGCGAAGGAAAAGGTCTCGTTCAACGGCCGCGGCTTTGCCGTGAGCAAATGGGGCTGGTAACTGGGTAAGGCGGTGGCGGCGCTGCTGAAGCGTTAGATATCGAGCCGCGAGACTTTCGAGCCTTCCAGCGAAACGCCCGCCATCAAGCCGCCGTTCGTCAGCACGAACGCTTCGATGGGATTCACCGCCGTCGAGGTATCGATCTTGCCGTTGGCGCCCATTTTCACGAGCGCGACGGTGGCATCCGCGCCCGCGCTCCAGCCGCTGCTGCGCTTGAAGCGGTCGAGCGAGGAGCGCGTCATGAACGCATAAACGACGGCGCGCGACTGTGCCCCGATCTGGGCGCCGAACGAGCCGCCCATCGTCGTGAAGTAGCCCAGCGTGCGGCCTTCCACGCGCAGCGCGCCGCGTCCGTATTCGGCGCCAATCACGAAACCCGCGCCTACGACTTCTGGGAACACGAGCACGCCACGCGCCTTGGCAATGAGTTCACGCGCGCCCGGCACGGTGCGATAAAGGCGTGCGAGTGTTTCGTCGATGCCCGTGTCGATCTCACGGCGCGCAACGGCATTCTCGGTAGCGGGATCGGCATCGGCGGAACCCGAGGTCGTCGTGCAGCCCGCGCTCGCCGCGAGCCATCCGGCAATGGCCAGCGAGCCGGTGAGGAATTCCCTTCTCTTCATCTTGATTCGGTATCCTGCGTAATTATTGAGGTGCCTTGGGCAACTGTGCGAGCGGATCGACGGGCTTGCCGTTCTCGCGCACCTCGAACATGAGGGTGGAGATGCCAGCGCCGTCCGTGCCGCTCACGGCAATCGCCTGGCCCTGCTTCACCGCGTCGCCCTCCTTCACGAGCAGCCTGGCGTTGCGCCCGTAGGCCGTGACTAGACGCGCGTCGTGCTTCACGATGACGAGCTTGCCGTACGCCTGCATGCCACTCCCGGCATAGACCACGCGCCCCGACGCCGCTGCTTTCACCTGTTGGCCCGGCGGCCCGGCGATCACCACACCCTTCGATTTCCCCTTGAAGGGCTGCGCAACGCTGCCCTCGATCGGCCAGATGAAACGGGCGTTGCTGCGCGCGGCGGCGGGCTTCGGTGTGACGGCGGGCGGCGCGCTCGCTGCGGTGGCCGTTGCGGTTGCGGGCGTGGCTGCCGGTTTGGTCGCTTGCGCGGCGGAAGGCTTCGCGGGCGTATTCGCGGGCGCGACGGTGGTTGCTGCGGTGGCCGCGGGCGGCGCAACGCGCAAGAGCTGCCCCACCTGGACCTTTCCGTCGGCGGGCAGCTTGTTCCAGCTCACGAGGTCGGCCGGGCGCTGGCCCGAGGCTTTCGCGATGTGATAGAGCGTGTCGCCCGACTTCACGCGATACAAGCCGGAGGGGCTCGCCTCGGCCGCAGCGGGCTTCGCAGGCAACGTCGACGCGGCAACCGCCGGAGGCGGCACGGCGGTCGTCGTGACGCCGGTGTCCGCGGCCGTTCCGGCCTCGTCGCTTGCTGCGGTACGCCACGGCGTGATCGTGCAGCCGCTCAATGTGAATTCAAGCGCGATGGCTAATGCGAGCGTCGCGCCGACTACGACGCGCGAGGCCATGGCGCGCTGCGTGGCCTCTTGATGCTGGCCGCGCATCGTCAGGCCTGCGGAGCGGCGTTGTCCGCCGTGTCCGCTCCCGCATTTTCAGATACCTTATCCAGAATTCCCATCGATGACTCCCTTGCTCGCACTGAAACAGACCGTCCGCGCTTGCGGGCGCGGGTGCGTCATCATCGTTGGTTTGCCTGTGGATGCCGTGGTTTAGCGCGAGCGAATTGACCTGCATCAGCGCGCGCGGCGTGTATGCGTGTGGCTTTGACATTGACGCGACAAGTCCGCCACAAACTTAGGCAGAAAAAACGAAGCGACAGACAGGAATCGATGAAGAGAATTGAAGGTGGCGCGTCAGGCTCCCTATAATGCGGGCCCCGACATCGCGCCGCTACCAGGGGGCGCGCCCCCGTCACGCAGAAGGAGGATCAAACGGTGTTCGACCCATACGCAAACGACAGCGACGTGCTCAACGTACAAGGCGACGCACTCACGCTCACGAACGGCACGACGCGCGTGACGCTTGCCGGCACGCTGGAGCTTACGCGCGACAAGCGCGGCCTTGCCGCCGCACTGGCGCTAAAGGCGGCGCTCGACGACGTCGTGAAGAAACTGCAGGCCGAGCCGCACCTGCCCGCGAAGGTCGCCGACGAGCCGGACGAGAAGCCCGGCGTCGTCGACAATCCGTTCAATTGATAACACTTACGCGCAGCGCGCGTTAGAACGGCTTGCCTTCGCTCTCGCTCCAGGCGCGCGCCATGAGCGTGTTCGAGGGCAGCGTTTCGTCGAGCAGCTTCTTCGCGCTTTGCGCGCCCGCGATCGGCAGGCCGGTGGGATCGATCGCGCCGATCTGCGCGAGCACCGACGCCTGGTCCCAGTAGATGTGCTCGTTATAGAGCTTGTTGCCGCGAAAGCAGATCACCGCAAGCATCGGCACTTCGAAGTATTTTCCCGTGGGCGCGAGGCCCGGCAGCAGCCAGTCGATTTCGCGGTCGTGCGTGCAGCAGAAGATGAACTCGTCCACCACGCGGTCCGAGCCGATCGTGCGCGAGATCGGGATCAGGCGCGTGTCTTCCGGGTTCGAATGCACGAAGTGGTGCGTGTAGAAGCGCTTGAGCTCGTCGTGGCCCACACCGCCCGTCATCGTGGGAATGTGGTTGACGTAGGGTTGCGCGACCATCGTCGGCATCACGTCGCTCGGGTTGCGCGCGACGAACTCGTGATAGCAGTGCTCTTCCCACAGCGCGTTGAAGTCGTAGATCGGGCCAAGCACGCGGCGCAGCATGGCGAGCGTGCGCGAGTACGCCATCATCGTAGCCGGCTTGTTGTACTGCGGGCGGGCCGGCGAAGCGAACGCGTGATCGCAGCCCGGGTACGTATACAGCTCGACGCCCGGCTTGTCCGAGAGCGCCGCTGCAATGCGTTCGCGCGCGGCGGCGTCGCAGTAGGCGTCGTCGGCGCCGAAGTGCAGCATGAGCGGGCGCGTGATGCGCGCGGCTTCGTCCAGATTGTTTTCGAGCCCCACGGCGTAGTAGCCGATCGCGCAATCGACATCGGTGCGCGTCGCGCTCAGGTACGCGAGCTTGCCGCCCAGGCAGAAACCCACCGTGCCGACCTTGCCGCGATGCTGCGGATGCGCGCGCAGCGCGGCGAGCGTTTGCGCCACGTCTTGCATCGCGAGGTCGACATCGAAGCGCTCGTAGAGCGAGAACGCCTTTTGCGCGTCGGCGCCTTCGTAGCCGAGATCGACGTTCGGCTCCAGACGCCAGAACAGGTCCGGCACCATCACGACGTAGCCTTCCTCGGCGTAGCGGTCGGCGAGCGCGCGCATGTAGCCGTTGACGCCGAAGATCTCCTGCAGCAGCACGAGGCCGGGACCGCTGCCCTCGGGCGGCAGCGCCGTGTAGGCGCGAAATTCGCCGCCGTCATGCGACTTCACCTGGGTCCATTGTCCGTTCATTGGTGTGTCTCCTCCGTTCGTCCTGGTTAGTTGCGCTAGGTTAGCGTCGATCTCGCGCCGATGCAGCGCGCCGAACCCTTCACGCCGTGTCGAAGCCGCCCGCCGCCGCGAGCGGCGGCAACGCCGAATCGCCGCGTATCCACGCGTACTGTGCAAGTTCGGCCATTTCCTTGTCGCCGCGGCTGTCGCCATAAGCGTAGAGCGTGGCGGGCGCATGCTTGCCCCACCACGCGCGCAGTCGCGCGACCTTTTCCGGGCCCCAGCAGTTGTTGCCCGCCAGACGGCCCGTATACACGCTATCGCGCCATTCGAGCTCGCTCGAAAGCACGGTGTCGATGCCGACCGTCTTTGCCCAGATGCGCAGATAGATCGACGGCGACGCACTCACGAGCACGACCTCGTGCCCGAGCGCCTGGTGTTCGGCCACGCGCGCGAGCATTTCGGGGCGCAGCAGCGCGGGCAGACGGCGCTCGACGAAGCGCTGCGCAGCGGCTTCGAGCGCCTCGCGCCGCACGGGCCCCATGGCGGCGTACAGGAAGCGCGCCTTGGTCGGCCCGCGCGGCGACCAGCCGAGCGGAACGCCGATCAGCGAAGGCAGGCAGCGCAGCGCGGCGACGGCGAAGCGGGCGGGGCCGGCGGCGTCGAGCATGAAGGCGCGAAAGCTGTCGGTCGTGGTGATGGTGCCATCAAAGTCGAATGCGGCGATGACGCGGTCGTTCATGAAGCGATATCAGCAGTGCGTGGAAGAGAAAGGCGACGCGGCCGGGCGCGCCGAACGCGCGTCATTGTCGGCGCAAACGCGATGTGGCTGCAAACGAAGTGCGAGTGCTCCGTTGATATTGATGTAATTCATCAATGTGAATCGATATGGACGCGTATTGATGCTGAAACATTGGCATCACTGTGCTTGTGTCGCGAGGCCCGCGGCATCGACGATCTCGATTTCGCCGTAGCGCAACGCGAGCCACCCTTCGCGCTCGAACTGGCGCAGGATCTGGTTCACGGTTTGCCGCGAGAGCGCGAGCATCAGCGCGAGATCCTCCTGCGGCACGTTGATCACGAGGCGCGCGCGCGCCGCGCCGTGCGCGGCAGCCGCCTCCCCGTATTCGTTCGAGAGCAGTAGTAACCGGCGCGCCACGCGCGCGGAAGCACCCAGCAGCGCGCTTTCCTCAATGGCGTCGAACGCCAGCCGCAGCTTTTGCGCGAGCAGCAAGCCGAACGCGTGCCAGTACGCAGGCGTTGCGTCGAGCAGCGCCACGAGCGCCGCGCGCGGCACGTGAAAGAGCGTGGCGTCGCGCTCGGCGTAGGCGTCGTGCGTGCGCGCGCCGCCGTCGAAGAGCGTGATCTCGCCGAACCAGTGTGCGGGCCCAACAACGGCGAGCAGCGCCTCGCGGCCCGCCACGCTTGCCGCCCCCACGCGCACCGCGCCTTCCAGCACGCAGTAAATGCCGTCGTCCGGGTCGCCGCGCATGAAGAGACGCTCGCCTGCCTGCAGCGTGCGCACGCGCCCTGCCGCGCGCAGCGCGTCGCGCAACGGTGCGGGCGCGCCGCGGAACCACGCGCTGCGCTCGAGCGCGGCGACAGCGGACGGTGAACTGGCGGTGGTTGGCGGGGTGGAACGTGAAGGCATCGGGGCAGGTCAAGCGGGCCAGGCGGCCCACAAAAAGCGGCGCAATCGGCGCAATTGTCGGCTAGCCGAAGGTTTGCGCCCGTAAGCCCGACGATCATAATGATTTTGGAGACAGAGAGACACCCATGCGTAACCTGACCGAGCAACTCACCCAGTACGCGGCGTATCACCGCGACGCGCGCAACATCGGTACGCATTTCGTCGGCATTCCGCTCATCGTGCTCGCGCTTGCGGTGCTGCTTTCGCGCCCGGCAATCGCGCTCGCGGCGTTTGGCCTCCCGGTTCCGGTGTCGCCTGCGTGGCTGCTGTTCGGCGCTGCAACGATCTACTACCTCGTGCTGGACGTGCCGCTCGGACTCATGATGGCGGTCGTCTCCGCCGCGTGCGTGGCGTTCGGCGCATGGCTCGCGCAGCAAGGCACCGCCGCGTGGCTAACCGGCGGCGTGGGCCTGTTCGTGGTTGGCTGGATCTTCCAGTTCGTCGGGCACATTGCGTGGGAGCATCGCAAGCCGGCCTTCGTCGACGATCTCATCGGCCTCATCATCGGCCCGCTTTTCGTGCTCGCCGAAGCGCTGTTCAGCTTCGGCTGGCGCCCGCAGCTGCGTGCGGCTATCGAGGCGAAGGTGGGACCTACGCGCATCAACCCGCCGCGCGCTCAGGAAGCGCGGCAGTGACCGGCCGTTGAGCGAGCCTCAGCGCTCGAACCGTATGAGCCGCGCCGCGTGCACCGCCGTGAGCGCGACGGCGAGCCAGATCGGCACGTAAGTCCCGAGCTGGCGCATGCCGAGATGCTCGCCCAGCAGCGTGACCGAAACGATGACGAGGAGCACCGGCTCGACATAGCCGAGGATGCCGAAGAGCGCCATCGGCAGCAGACGGCTCGCTTTCAGGTATGACGCAAGCGCGACGGTGCTGAGCACGCCGAGTCCGGGCAGCAGCACGAAGGCGAGAAACTTGTGCGCGTCGAGCAGCGCGAGCGAGCCGCCCGCACGCACTTCGAGCACCGCCACCGGCACGAGCAGCAGCATCTCCACGGCAAAGGTGACGAGCGAGTCCGCGTGAATCTTGCGGCGCAGCACGAAATACGGCGGATAGCCGAACGCGACGAGCAGCGTGGGCCAGGAGAACGCGTGCGTGGCCCACAACTCGTGCGCCACGCCCACGGCGGCGCACGCCACGGCGAGCCATTGCAGCGGTTCGAGGCGCTCGTGATAGTAAAAGCGCCCCACCAGCACCATGATGAGCGGCAGCAGAAAGTAGCCGAGCGACACCTCCAGCATGCGTCCGTGTAGCGGCGCCCACAGAAACACCCACAGCTGCGAGCCCAGCAGCGCGGCGCTCGCCACCAGCGCGAGCGCGGTGCGCGGCTCTCGCACCATGCGCGCGACGAGCGCACGCAATTGCGGCGCGCGCTGGCGCAGCACCAGCAGGGCCAGCGCGCCAGGCGCGGTCCAGATCACGCGCCACGCGAAAATATCGAGGCCGCCGAGCGGCGCGAGCAGGAGCGTGTACGCCGACATCAGCGCGAACAGCGCCGAAGCGCCCACGGAAAGCGCAATACCGCGCCCGGGTTCGTACTGGTTCATCGGAACACGCGGGTAAGGAAAGCAAAAGCGGAGAGATCGCGAGCGGCGCGGCGCGTAAATTTCGCGCGCGCGGGTAAAAACGTTGTCATTTGAATTGGCTATTGAATAAGGCGCGTGCCGGCGTTGCCGTCGGCGAGACCGCATTCTAGTCGCGTTTTGACGCCGGCAGGCGGCGCAAACCCGTGCCGGACAAGGCGGGCACATGCCGTGCGCGCTTGCGGGCCAGGCACTGGCCGAGGAATTTAGTCCGGCAGATCGCGCAACGATGGACTAGAACGTAAGTCTCGCCATGCCAGCCCGCCAGCGCCTTGACTGGCTGGCATTCGCGGCTGGAATTCGCTTCGACGAGCGAGATTTCACCGGGGCCGCTGGAGCCGCGCCTCGCTTGTCCCGGAGCGCCACGCCTTCGCCGGTCGCCGCGATTCACGCTTCACGACGCCGTCCCTAACGTCCAACGCCCCCTGGAGCCCGCATGCTACGTTCTGCGCCCCGCCCCGCCGTTGTCGACCCCGCCCGCGCATTCGCCCTTTCCCCCGCCGCCAGCACATTCGCCGCCGAAGTGCGTGCGGGTTTGACGCGCTCGCCGCAAAAGGAATTGCCTTCGAAATATTTGTATGACGAAGTCGGCTCGGCCCTCTTCGAAGTCATCACCGTGCTGCCCGAGTACGGCGTCACGCGCAGCGAAGAGCGTCTGCTCACGCGCTACGCGGCCGAGATCGTCGAGGCGCTGCCCTCCGACGTGAAAGTCGCCGAACTCGGCAGCGGCAGCGGCCGCAAGACGCGCCGCATTCTCGAAGCGCTGTGCCGCAAGCGCCCAACGTCCTACTGCCCGATCGAGATTTCGCGCACCGCCCTGCAGCTGTGCCGGCGCGAACTGGCCGATATCGAGCGCATTTCGATCGTCGGTTACGAGCGCGACTATCTCGCTGGTTTATCCGAGGTGAGCCGCCAGCGCAAAGAAGGCGAGCAACTGCTCGTGCTCTTTCTCGGCAGCACGATTGGCAACTTCGCGCGCCTTGCGGCCACGCGCTTCCTGCGCGACATCCGCGCGATGCTGCGCCCCGGCGACACGCTCTTGCTCGGCACCGACCTCGTGAAGCCCGTCGATACGCTGATCGCCGCCTACGACGACGCCATTGGCGCGACGGCCGCGTTCAACCTGAACCTGCTTGCGCGCATCAACCGCGAACTGGACGGCGACTTCGACCTGCGCGACTTCGAGCACGTCGCGCGCTTCAATCCGGACGTGCGCAGCATCGAGATGCATCTGCGCGCGAAGCGCGACGTGCACGCCGAGGTGCACGCGGCGAATCTCGCCGTCGAGATCGGTGCAGGCGAGACGATCTGGACCGAGAGCAGCCACAAGTACCACGCCGATGAAATCCCGGCGATCGCCGCCGACGCGGGCTTCGCATGCACGCGCCAGTGGGTCGAGAAGGAATGGGGATTCGCGGAGAGCCTGCTCGCCGTGAAGTAAGCGGCGCCAGGAACGAAAAAGCGGTGCGCCAGTTACCTGGCGCACCGCTTTTTTATTGCGCGATTCTCAGTGTTGCTCGAAGCGTTCGTAACGTTTTTCGGTCACACGCTCCTCGCTTTCCACCGAACTCACGCGTGCGGCCGGCGGCCCGTGGCGCAGCCACGAAAGCATGCGGTCCACCTGGTTCGCCGTGCCCTGGATCACGGCTTCGACCGAGCCGTCCTCCATGTTCGCGACGTAGCCGCGAATGCGCAGCGCGTGCGCCTGGCGCACTGTCGCGTGACGAAAACCCACGCCCTGCACCGTCCCGCGCACGCGCACGTAGTACGTTTCGAGGCGCGTATCCAGATCCGGTTCGCTCATTGTTCGTTTCTCCATGCATGCTTTACGGTCGGCATTGTAGACGCCAACGCGCACACGCGCCGGGCTCGCGCCACGTACAATCCGTGCCACGCCGCAGCGCCATCACCGAACATGGAAACGACCCTGTAATGACCGACACCTCCCGCGCCAACCGCGATCTCGTCCTGATCACCGGCGCGTCCGGCTTCGTCGGCTCGGCCGTCGCCCGCATCGCGCAGGAAAAGGGCTTTGCCGTGCGCGTGCTGGTGCGCGCGACGAGCCCGCGCAAGAACCTCGAAGCGCTCGACGCCGAGATCGTCACCGGCGACATGCGCGACGCCGCCTCCATGCGCCAGGCCCTGGCCGGTGTGCGCTACCTCTTTCATGTGGCCGCCGACTATCGCCTGTGGGCGCCCGATCCGCACGAAATCGAACGCGCCAACCTCGAAGGCGCCGAAGCCACCATGCGCGCGGCGCTCGACGCGGGCGTGGAGCGCATCGTCTATACGAGCAGCGTGGCCACGCTCAAGGTCACGAGCTCGGGCAACTCCGCCGACGAAACCTCGCCGCTCACCCCCGAGCAGGCCATTGGCGTGTACAAGCGCAGCAAGGTGCTGTCCGAGCGCGCCGTGGAGCGCATGATCGAGCGCGACGGCCTGCCCGCCGTGATCGTCAATCCGTCCACGCCCATCGGCCCGCGCGACGTGAAACCCACGCCCACGGGCCGCATCATCGTCGAAGCGGCGACGGGCAAGATCCCCGCCTTCGTCGACACCGGCCTGAATCTCGCGCACGTGGACGACGTGGCGAACGGCCACTTCCTCGCGCTGGAGCGCGGGCGCATTGGCGAGCGCTATATCCTCGGCGGGGAGAATTTGCCGCTGCAGCAGATGCTCGCCGACATCGCCGGCATGGTGGGCCGCAAACCGCCGACGATCGCGCTGCCGCGCTGGCCGCTCTATCCGCTTGCGATGGGCGCGGAAGCCGTGGCGCGCTTCACGAAGCGCGAGCCGTTCGTGACCGTCGACGCACTCAAGATGTCGAAAAACAAGATGTATTTCACGTCGGCGAAGGCGGAGCGCGAGCTCGGTTATCGCGCGCGGCCGTATCGCGAGGGCTTGAAGGATGCGCTCGCGTGGTTCCGCGAAGCGGGATACCTGAACGCGAAATAAGCGCGAAATGAACGCGAAATGAGCCAGGCTGAGGAAACTGTTACAACTTTTCTTGCAACATGCGTACAACGCCTGAAGGGCAATGCGCGTGAGCTACGGGTAGAATCGCGGGTCTTACCTGAGAAGCTCGCATGAATCTTCAAGACCAGATTGGCGTGCTCGAAGCGGGCGTCGATCAGCTCCTTCAGGCCGCCGCCGCCGCGCACGCACCGCGCGCCGATGAACGCGCCGCCGCAGTTCCCCAGCAGGAATCTCCCGTTGCAAGCAGCGAAGCGGAGCAAGCCGTCGCTGAGCAGCCGCAAACCGTTGCCGTCGATACGGCCGCGGTTGATGCTGACCGCCATGCCGACGCCGCCGCGCCCGCGGCCGCAGAAACCGTTGAAGCCGTTGAAGCTGCAAGTGCAACCGTGACCGAAACCGCCGAAGCCATCGAACCCGCTGCCGAGGCGGCCAACGAAGCGACGAACGCTGCGCCCGCGCAGCCCGAACTGCACGTTGCGCGCCCGTCGCAGAACGAGATCACGCTGACGATCGGCGGCCAGACGGTAACGCTCAACGCGCTGCAGGTCGGCCAGATGATCGAGGAGCTGTCGAACGCGCGCGCCTCGATGCAGCCCGAACCGCCGCCGGGCATTCCGCAAGGCTGGCGTTTCGCATCGACGAAGAATCCGATGATGGCCGTGCAGAAACAATCCAACGGCGACCGCCTGCTGGTGTTGCGCCACACGGGCCACGGCTGGGTGCCGTTCACGTTCTCGCCCGATATCGCCGTGCAGATGTACATGATGCTCACACAGCGCTAACGCGCGGGCGGACAGCAAAAGAGAAAGGGCGCCGAGGCGCCCTTCTTTGCGATTACGACATGCGTTGCCAGATTTTGTAGACTTCGTCGCCGTTGCGTTTGCCCACGACGAGCACCTCGACCGTTTCGCCGGCAATGGCGTACACCACACGATATTCGCCAACATCGAGCCTGCGTTCGCCCGCGTTTGCGCCACGCAATGGCTGGCTGTCGTGGGGTTCCGGATTGCTCAAAAGCGCAAGAATCGCGGAAACGACCTGGCGGTACTGCTTCGCATCAAGGCTTTGGCAGGCCTTCAGTGCGTGCTTCGTGATCCTTAGGTTCATTCACTGAGTTCCTGGCATCGCGCAGGAACGCCGCAACCTCGTCGCTGCTCGTGAAACCTTCCCTGCGAGCGATCTCGGCTTCGATCAGCCAAAGCTTTTCTTCCAGCTCCTGGACACGCGCACGCAGACTTTCGAAGTCGCGCTTCGACACCACGTATGCGGTTAGCCGCTCGTGCCTCGTGATGCCTACGGGGCGGCCAAGGGCTTCGTCCAGAACTTCGCCGAAACGGGTCTTGGCGTCCCTCGCACTGTAAGTTACGAGGGTAGTGCTATTCATAGCTGCCTCTCTCAGGGGATATTCGCCGCGCTTGACCGCGCGTGGTCCTGAGCCTGGCCCGATTAATTTATCGATTAATCGGGCGACGGCGCGAACTCAACGTGTGCCACTTGGACCTAGCGCAAAGACTGCAGAGCCATGCCCTTCACGTGCACGATGCCCGGCTGCAAAACAGAATAGACCAAATGATCCAAAGAAGTCAATTTGGTGCAAAGTAACCATTTTGGATCAAATTGACTAGATCAACGCCCCTGCACCGGCGCCTGCACGCGCGCCTTCCACTGACCGCCCTTGCCCCGCCAGAAGCGCCAGGCCGAAGCGAACGTCGCGCCTACATAGAACAGCGCGACGAGCGGCAGCAACGGCGCCCACAGCGGCGAGCGCCGGTAGTAGGCGAGCATGGGCGAGTAAGCGCAGCACATCAGCGCCCAGGCAATCCACGCGGGCCAGCCCTTCGGCCCGAGCACGAGCGCGACCACGGGCGGCGCGAGATAGATGATCGTCATGCCGAGCAGCGTGCCCGCGAGCTGCCACGCCGAGTAATGCAGCTGCGTGAACGCCGTGCGCGCGATCATGTTCCAGATGTCCTTCCACGAATCGTACGGGCGCAGCGACACGCTCTTCGCGGCGACGTCGAGCCGGATCGGATGATGCCCTTCGCCGCGATGCTTGATCCGCGCGGCGAGGCTGCAGTCGTCGATCAGCTCGGCGCGGATCGACTCGATGCCGCCTGCCTCTTCGAGCGCCTGGCGGCGCACCAACATGCAGCCACCGGCCGCGGCCGCCGTGCGGTTCTTCGGGTTGTTGACCCACGAGAACGGGTAGAGCTTCGCGAAGAAGAACACGAACGCCGGGATCAGCGCCTTTTCCCAGAAGGAATCGCAGCGCAGCCGCACCATCAGCGAGACGAGGTCGCGGCCTTCGGCCTGCGCGCGCACCACAAGCTGCGCGAGCGCTTCGGGCGGATGGCCGATGTCGGCGTCGGTGAGGAGCAAGTAGTCCGCGGGCAGCTTGAGCGTGCGCACGGCCTCGATGCCCTGCGACTGCGCCCAGACCTTGCCCGACCAGCCTGCCGGCAGCGGCTTCGCCGTAATCACGCTGAGCTTTTCCGGGCACTGCAGCGCGAGCGCGGCGGCGCGGGCGGCTTCGGCGGTGCCGTCGGTGCTGTGGTCGTCGATCACGATGACGTGGAACTCGCCGCCGTAATCCTGCTGGAGCAGCGAGCTGACGGCCTCGCCAATCGCGTCGGCCTCGTTGCGCGCCGGCACGACCGCGCACGCGGCAGGCCAGCCGGCCGCGGGCTCGACGATCGGCAGCGGTGCGGCCGGGCGGGCGCGCCAGAAGCCGCCGCGCCCGAACAGCAGCACGAGCCAGATCAGCAGCGAGAGACAGGAAACGGCAAACAGAATGGTCGTAATCATGCGTTGTTACTCTCGATCGAAGGTGCGCGCGCGCCCACGCGGCGCGACAGCCACATGGCCGCCGTGCGCAGGAGCACCACGGCCCAGTCGGGCGCGCGCAGCGCAGGCCGCGCGCGGAACACATCGTAGCCGCCGCGCTCGATGATTTCGAGCACGCGCAGTCCGCCATGCACGACGCTGCACAGCTCGAGGCCGAAGCGCCCCGGCACGCGCAGCGCGAGCGGCGCGCCGCTCAACATGAGCGAGCGCGCGCACGCCACCTCGTGCGCCATCAGCGCGCGCCAGGCGTCGTCCACCTTGCCGGCGGCGATCTGCGCTTCGGTCACGCCAAAGCGCTCGCGGTCGGCGAGCGGCAGGTAAATGCGGCCGCGCGCCCAGTCGGCGCTCACGTCCTGCAAGAACGTGACGAGCTGCAAGGCGGTGCAGATCGCGTCGGAATCGGCGAGATTGTCGGGCGTCGCTTCGTGGATCAGATGCAGCATCAGATGGCCGACCGGATTCGCCGAGCGCCGGCAAAAGTCCAGCAGCTCGAAGCGGTCGGCATAACGTGTGATGTCGATATCCTGGTCGAACGCCGCGACGAGATCGTAAAACGGTGCGAGCGGCAGGCGGCACTCGCGCACCACCTCGGCGAGCTTCGCGAACAGCATGGGATGGACGCGCGCCGGGCGGCCTTCGGCCACCGCGTTCAGGCCCTCGCGAAAATCGGCGAGGCGCATGTGGCGCTCTTCGGGGCTCCAGTCGCCTTCGTCCGCGATGTCATCGAGCGTGCGCGCGACGTGGTAGATCACGCCGACAGGCGCACGCAGCACCTTCGGCAGCAGTACGCGCGCTACCGGAAAATCGTCGTAGTGGTCGGGTTCCATCGAGGCGTCCAGAATGGGGTCGTATCCTCGGGCGCCATCCAGGCGACCCGCAGGACGCGATATTTTAAGGGTTCCCGGAGCATGTTGCACCGCGCAACGCCGACGCACCGGCTTCGCGTACCGTTCTGTGCGGCAGGCGCGACACGCTTTGCGCAGGCCGTGACGCATGCCGCAAGAGCGCCACGCGGGGGGCTTTTCGGGAAAAAATAGACGCGGCCCGGGCGCCACCGTCGCGCGCACGCAGCACCCGCGAGTGCGCTGCACAGCAAACGAAAGGCGAAGGGGTTAAAATGCGCGTCTAGTTTTTACTCCGTCACCCTTTGGCGGACTTTTTGCATCCTTAATAATTAGACAGCCGCCGGCGATCAGGTCATTTTTACCGATTCGCTCGCCTGACGCGGCAGTCGGAGTTCGCCACCTTATGCGAGTGATCCTTGCCCAACCCCGCGGCTTTTGCGCGGGGGTTGTCCGCGCCATCGAAATCGTCGATCGCGCACTGCAGAAACACGGCGCGCCGGTCTACGTGCGCCATGAAATCGTCCACAACCGTCACGTGGTCGAAAACCTGCGCAACAAGGGCGCGCGTTTCGTGGAAGAGCTCGACGAAGTGCCGGAAGGCGCCGTGGCGATCTTCAGTGCTCACGGCGTGGCGAAGACGGTGGAACGTGCCGCCGAGGAACGCGACCTCGACGTGCTCGACGCCACTTGCCCGCTCGTCACGAAGGTTCATGTGCAGGGCCGCCAGTACGTTGCGGCGGGCCGCACGCTGATCCTGATCGGCCACGCCGGTCACCCCGAAGTGGAAGGCACGATCGGCCAGATTCCCGGCACCGTGCTGCTCGTGCAGAGCGAAGCCGATGTTTCGAAGCTCGATCTGCCGCTCGATGCACCGCTCGCGTACGTGACGCAAACCACCCTTTCGGTGGACGACACGCGCGGCATCATCGACGCGTTGCTCGCGCGGTTCTCCGACATTGTCGGCCCGGACACGCGCGACATCTGCTACGCGACGCAGAACCGCCAGGCTGCGGTGCGCGAACTGTCTGATCAGGTGGACGTGCTGCTCGTCGTGGGCGCAACGAACAGCTCGAACTCGAATCGTCTGCGCGAAATCGGCAGCGAAACGGGTGTGCCGAGCTATCTCGTGGCCGACGGCTCGGAAGTGAAGTCCGAGTGGTTCGCCAATGTGCAAACGGTCGGCATCACGGCCGGCGCATCGGCGCCTGAAGAAATGGTTGAGAACGTGATTGACGCGCTTCGCGCGTTGGGGCCTGTCGAGGTGTCGACGATGGCGGGCCGTGAAGAAAAAGTCGAATTCAAGCTGCCGTCGAAGCTCTTGCAACCGCTCGTCGCGCGCGAAGTTTAAGGAGGACACGCTTTGTCTATTCCGCTGCTACAAAAAGTCCGCGTTGGCTCGTACATCTTTCGCCAGCATTTCAGCGGCAACAAGCGCTATCCGCTCGCGCTCATGCTCGAGCCGCTGTTCCGCTGCAATCTCGCCTGCAATGGCTGCGGCAAGATCGACTATCCGGATCCCATCCTGAACCAGCGCCTGTCGCTGGAGGAATGCCTGGAAGCCGTCGATGAGTGCGGCGCGCCAGTCGTTTCCATCGCAGGCGGCGAGCCGCTGCTGCACAAGGAAATGCCGCAGATCGTGAAGGGCATCATGGCGCGCAAGAAGTTCGTGTATCTCTGCACGAATGCGCTGCTCATGGAAAAGAAGATGGACGACTACCAGCCGAACCCGTACTTCGTCTGGTCGGTGCACCTTGACGGCGACCGCGAAGCGCACGACCACTCGGTCTCGCAGGAAGGCGTCTACGACAAGGCCGTCGCGGCCATCAAGGAAGCGAAGCGCCGCGGCTTCCGCGTGAACATCAACTGCACGCTGTTCAACGACGCCGTGCCCGAGCGCGTGGCGAAGTTCTTCGACACGGTCGGCGAGATCGGCGTGGACGGTATCACGGTTTCGCCGGGCTATGCCTATGAGCGCGCGCCGGATCAGCAGCACTTCCTGAACCGCGAGAAGACCAAGAACCTGTTCCGCGAGATCTTCAAGCGCGGCAACAACGGCAAGAAGTGGTCGTTCAGCCAGTCGAGCCTGTTCCTCGACTTCCTGGCGGGCAACCAGACGTACCAGTGCACGCCGTGGGGCAACCCGGCGCGCACGGTGTTCGGCTGGCAAAAGCCCTGCTATCTGGTCGGCGAAGGTTATGTGAAGACCTTCAAGGAACTGATGGAAACCACCGACTGGGACAAGTACGGCACGGGCAAGTACGAGAAGTGCGCGGACTGCATGGTCCACTGCGGCTTCGAAGCGACCGCCGTGATGGACACGGTGGCGCATCCGCTCAAGGCCGCGCGCGTCGCCCTTACGGGTCCGCGCACGCAAGGCGCGTTCGCGAAGGATATTTCGCTGGATGGTCAGCGTCCGGCTGAGTACGTGTTCTCCCGCCACGTCGAGATCAAGCTCGACGAGATCAAGAACGCGGCCAAGACGAAGAAGCCGGTTACGGTCGCGGCGAGCTAATACGCCTTTTCGCGCCGCAAGGCGCGAAAGCGAAAAGGGCGCAACGGTTATGACCGTTGCGCCCTTTGTCTTTTTGCGGCGCACATCTGCGCGCCGCGTGCCCTTTCAATGCCCTGCCGACTGCCGCGCCATCGCAACGATGTCGCTTTCCTTGATGGTGCGAATCACCTTCTCTTCCGCACGCAGATCGAGCGAGCGACTCAGCACATAGTAGCTCGCGCCCGCCACGATCAGCCCGACGAGCCATGCAAGGTCGATGCCGTCCATCAGGTGAGCGAAGTAACCCACGAAGATCTCCTTGCCCGATTCGTTATCGACGATGGCGAAGAACGGAACCATTGCCGCGAAGCCGATCAGATACGCAGCAATCCCACGCGCCTGCCACGCGCCGTAGATGCCCTGCGGCGTGAAGAAGTGCGAGATCGCGTAACGCCCTTTACGAACGAAGAAGTAATCGACGAGATTCACGGCGGTCCACGGCACGAGGAAGTACAGCATCAGCACGAGGAACGTGTTGAGCAGCGCGACGCCGTTACCCTTGATCGAAAGCGTGCAGACCAACAGGATCGCGCTGATCGTCATCACCGCGCCAATGCGGGCGCGGCGCGTGGGCTTGATCTTGCGGAACGAGTCGACGCCCGTGAGCAGCGTGAGCATCGCGCTGTACGTATTGAGCGCGATGATCGGCAAGAAGCCCGCCACGGATACGATGACAAGCAGGCTTCCGCAGCCCGGAAACAGCGACGAGCCCACCTGATTCAGCGCGACGAGTGCATCCGAGGCCTTCAGCTGCTGCGCGAGCCATGCGCCGAGACCAATCATCCAGGCACCCGAGAGCGAGGCGCCGAGGAAAATCGCGGAGATCAGCTTCGCACGGCTCGTGTGCTTCGGCAGATAGCGCGAATAGTCGGAGACATACGGCGCGTACGAGATGTTGTAGCTCGCGCCAATCGCGAACTGCGTGAGGAATGCGACCCAGCTGAAGCCAGGATGCGCGGCAGCGGTCACGGCGGGAACGACAGCGGCGCCCTTGCCCGCGCCGAACGCAAGCGCGATCGTCACTAACGCATAGAGCGGCAGCGTCACGATCAGCGCCCACTTGAACGCCTTGTGCATGAGGTCGTGGCCGTAGATCGCGAGCACGCCGCCCGCGAGCGACGCCACGATCGCCACCACGGCAGGGTTCACGCCGAACACGTTCTTCAGGCCGTCCATGATCAGCGAGATGTTCACGACGTTGAAGCCCACGAACACGAAGAGCGTGGCCAGCAGCGCGAGCGCCACGCCGCGATAGCCGAACTGCGCGCGCGACTGGATCATTTGCGGCAGGCCCATCTCCGGGCCTTGCGAGCCGTGGAACGCCATGAAGATGGTGCCGAACATGATGCCGAGTGCGCCGCCGAGCGTGGTCCAGCCGGCCGAAAGGCCCATGCTCGGGCCGACGAAGCCGATCGAGATCGTGAAGAAGTGGAAGTTACCGAGAAACCAGAACGGCCCCTGGCTGCTCAGTTTCGCGTGACGCTCGCGCTCGGGAATGTAGTCGATCGACCGGCTCTCGATTTCGAGCCCGGCCGTCTCGGCCGCGAGGCCGGCGTTTTCGTGAACATTCATGCTGCTTGTCTCCAGATATTCGTAGTGTGTTCAGGCGGCGCAGGGGCGCGAGCGCTCAGTCGCGGCGCTTCACGCCCGGCAGCACGCAAAGCATTTCGAAGGCGAGATTGGCCCCGAGCAGCGCCGTGGTGCCGAACGGGTCGTACGGCGGCGCCACTTCCACGAGATCCGCGCCGACGATATCGAGCCCCCACGAACCGCGGATGATCTCGAGCGCCTGCGGCACGGTCAGCCCGGCGATCTCCGGCGTGCCGGTGCCCGGCGCATAGGCGGGATCGATGCCGTCGATGTCGAAGCTCAGGTAGACCGGACCGCCCTGCACGCGCTCGCGCACTTCTTCCATCAGCGGCGCCAGCGAACGGTTCCAGCATTCCTCGGCCTGCACGACCTTGAAGCCTTGCTGGCGGCACCAGTCGAAGTCCTCGGCCTCGTAGCCGGTCCCGCGCAAGCCGATCTGCACGACGCGATCGCAGTCGAGCAGCCCTTCCTCCACGGCGCGACGAAACGGCGTGCCGTGCGCGATCTTTTCGCCGAACATCGTGTCGTTGACGTCGGCGTGCGCGTCCACATGGATGAGGCCCACGCGACCATGCTTGCGATGAATCGCGCGCAGGATCGGCAGCGTGATCGTGTGATCGCCGCCGAGCGAGATCGGGCGGCAATCGTGTTCGAGGATCGCGTCGTAGGCGGCTTCGATGCGTGTGATCGAGTCGGCGAGATTGTAGGGATTCGTCGCGACGTCGCCGATGTCGGCCACGCGCAGCGAATCGAACGGCGCCGCGCGCGTCGCCATGTTGTACGGGCGCAGCAGCACGGACTCCGAGCGAACCTGACGCGGGCCAAAGCGCGCGCCAGTGCGGTTCGAGGTGCCGAGGTCGAACGGCACGCCCACGAAGCAGGCGTCGAGGCCCGATGCGTTCTCGACCTGCGGCAAGCGCATCATCGTCGCGATCCCGCCGCAGCGGGGCATGGCATTGCCGCTGAGCGGCTGGAAGTATTGATCAGACATTATGGCGCTCCACTTTCATTTACCGTGCCGTATCATTCGAAACGGCCATAGCCGCAGTTGTAAGCGCGCGTCCATGAAAGATGAATAACGATCTCGTCGTTGTTCACATAGACTTCAGTCTATGTATCGAAGTTTTCCCCTGGAGAATCCATGCTCGGCAGCCTGACCGATCTCGACCTGCGCCTGCTGCGCGTCTTCGTTGCCGTGACGGATGCCGGCGGCGTGAGCATTGCGCAGACCACGCTGAACGTGAGCCAGCCCACCATCAGCGCGCAGCTCTCGACGCTCGAAACGCGGCTCGGCTACCGGCTCTGCGAGCGCGGGCGCAGCGGTTTCAGGCTGACGGAAAAAGGGGCGCGCCTTTACGAACTGGCGACCACGCTGCTCGCCGCCGCCGAAGAGTTCACGCTCAAGGCGCGGCACCTGGACCGCAAGCTCGTGGGGACCTTGAGCATCGGCTTGATCGGCCATACGCCGACCAGTCAGAACGCGCGCATCAGCGAGGCGATCGCTTCGTTCCGGCAACGCGACGAAGCGGTGCGTTTCTCGATTTCGGTGAAGTCGCCGGGCGAGCTGGAGGAACAACTGCTCAACGGCGCGACGCAAATTGCGGTCGGCTATTTCTGGCACCGCGTACCGACGCTCGAATACACGCCGCTTTTCATCGAGCGGCAGATCGCGTATTGCGGACGCGGGCATGCGCTGTTCGAACGCGCGGGGCAACTCGATCCGCTAGAGGCCGCGGAATTCGAATGGGTATGGCGCACGTATCCCACACCCGAGGCCCAGCACTCGACGACACAAAGCAAGGTCACCGCGCAGGCCGACAACATGGAGGCCGTTGCCCTGCTGATTCTCTCCGGACACCATCTCGGTTACCTGCCCGAGCAGTTCGCGGCGCCGCATGTGCGGCGTGGCCTGCTCGTCGCGCTCAATCCAAAGCAGCTGAGCTACGAGGTCACGTTTCATGTGGTCACGCAAAAGCGCAATCGGCATAGCCCGATCGTGCGGGCGTTTCTGGAGGACCTGAAGCACGCGCACTTGCACGAGGCCGAAGACGACGCGCAATGAAACGAGCGCGCCCTTCATGCGCCACTTCGGGCTAGAAAGGCGATACCGTTGTCGCCGCCGCTGTCGCGCTCGACGCCGCAGGCGTCCATCGATACACCACGACGCTCGCGGCGTTGTAGTTGTCCTTCGTCACGACGTACTCGCCAGTCGAGCGCAGATAGGCACGCAGGCCATACATCGAATCCACATCGTTGCCCACGTACACCGCATTCGGATTGCTATTGATGAGCGTCGTGTCGATCGCGCCGGTGGTGAGGTTGAAGGCATCAATGTTGGGCACGGTGTGCACGTAACCCACGAACAGATAGTTGCCGGCGGCTGTAATCGACTTGGGATTCGCGCTCGTGAGCGTAATCACCGGATTCGGCGCGCTCGTGTTGCCCGCCAGCCAGCCGTGATACACCTCCACTCGCGTGCCGATCGCAGTCCAGTCGGTAATGCCGGCGTCTTCTCCCGTGAGTATCATCGTGTCGCTTTCGGGCAGGTAGACAATGCGCGTGAGCCGCGAGATCGTGGCGGGAATGGGCGTAGTGAGCGCGGCGCCCCAGAGCGGCTTGCCGGTCGAGTCGAAGCCGGTTAGCGGGTAATGGGAAATGACGTTGGTCTTGTCGAGGCCCACCCAGAGGTCGCCTTTGCTGTCGAGGCAAAAGCCGTTTCGCACCGGGGCCGCCGTATTGAACGCCGCCCCCGGCAGCGTGTAATCGGGAATGGCGATATAGCCGCTTGCCGCGTTGAAGTGGAGGAAATAGAACGTATCGGGATTCTGACCGGCGGCCACGAGAATGCGCTGCCCACCCACACTCGCCACTTGCGCGAAATGCTCGCCGCGCGCGGCGTCTGCGAGATTGATGCGCGGGTCGGAGGGATAGGTGAACGGGTCGATCGTGTTGGCGACGAAAGTGCCGCCAGCCGTGCCCGAATAGATGTTCATGCCACCGTAGAACGTCGCGCCGTCGGTTCCCGGGTCCGGTGCCGCATTGCCTTCGAAGTTGAGCGACTGGAGCTTCCAGCGCAGCGTGCCGGTGCCATCGTAAGCCTGCAGATCCGTGCCGCCGTTGCGGCCCAGGTCCCACGAGCCGCCCCATGGATTGTTCAGCACGTAAAGCGTGCCCGCGGAATCCTTGCCGAGACCGACCACGCGCGTAAAGCGCTTGTCGCCTACCTGCCCCTTGATGCCCGTGGTCGTGTCGAGGTAGCCGCCCCGAATGCCGAACGTGCCCGTTTGGGAAGGCGCGCCTGTTACGCTGAAGTTCTTGATGTTCATGTCGGGACCCGAGTCGCCGATCATCAACTGTGAGGTCTGCGAATCGAAGTACAGCGACGATGGCCGCGCCGTGGATGCCAACTGGATCGTGTTCAGGAGCTGGCCGCCGGCACTGAATTCGAGCACGGCGCCCGCGCTTTTTTGCGCGACCCACAGATTGCCGCTCGCGTCGAGCGCCAGCGCGCCAGGACCCGCCACGCCGATGTCGCGTTGCCAGACGCCATCCGTGGTGTACACGCGCACGCGGTTGCCGGGAAAATCGCTTGCATAGAGCAGCGAGCCGGAGGTCGCGAGTCCGGTGATGACATCGGCAAGCTTTTCGGTCGTATCGGCGCTCACGGCGATCAGCAGGTCGCGCGCGCCGCTCGCGCGGTTGTATCGCCCGACGTTGCCGCTGCCATACGTGGTGTTGTACTGCATCGCGACGAACAGCGAGGTCGTGTTGCCAGTAATCGCGCCGCCCTGGAAGTCGCCGTGGCCGCCGATCGAGCCGAGGCTCTGGCCGTTCTGGTAGATCGCCACGCCGCCTTCGTTTTCATCCCACATCGACGACGTATAGATCACGCCTTCGGGCGCGACCCACATCGAGCGTGCCACGTTGCCCACGTGCGTCGCGTTGGCGCCGTAGGTGTTCGCAATCCAGTCGGTGGTGTATTGCGCTTCGCAAACGGGCGCAACCGTTGCGGTGAGGGCGGCCGTGAGCCATGCTGCGCCGATTCGATGAAAGATCATGAAAGATTCTTTGATTCGTAGACCTTACGGTGCAGGTGTTGAGAGTGCGATGTCGTCACCACGGGCTTCGTAAAAGTTAACGGCAGCCGCGCGGCGAGAATTGAGCGCTTTTTGATTGCGCCCCGATCCGGGCAGATTACAGGCGTAAAAAAAGGCGCGGCGGCCTTCGCCGTCGCGCCTTGCTTTGAACGTATCCGCTCAGTCGCGCGTTAGCAGCACTTCCCGGCGCCCGAGCCATACCGCGCGTTTTGCCGCTCGCGGAAGAACTCTTCGTAGGTCATCACCGGGCGGTCGGGATGCGTCGCGCGCATATGCGCGACGTAGCCCTCATAGTCGGGCAATCCGACCATCAAACGCATGGCCTGGCCGAGATAGCGCCCAGCCGTTTGTACGTTGTCGCGAAGTCCCGAGAACATGGTGTGCTCCGTTCAGTGGCGTAACGCCGATCAGTGCACGCGATTCGCCGCGACCGCAGCGCCGCCAGCCGGCATCGCCTGGTAAGGCGTTTCCTGCACGGTCGGGCGGTCCATGCGGCGTGCACGCGCAATCGCGATCAGCCCGTACACGACAATGCTCACCACCACGAAGATGAACAGGCCCGAAAGCGCGGCATCCACATAGTCGTTGAACACCATGCGTTGCATCTGCTCGAGCGACTTCGCGGGCGCGACGATCTTGCCTTCTGCGATCGCCGCCGAAAGCTTCTGCGCGTGCGCAACGAAGCTCACCTTCGGGTTGCTGTCGAAAATCTTTTGCCAGCCAGCCGTGAGCGTGCAGATGAGCAGCCAGAGCGTCGGCACGGCGGTCACCCATGCGAACTTCTCGCGCTTCATCTTGAAGAGCACGACGGTGCCGAGCATCAGCGCGATTCCGGCGAGCATCTGGTTCGAGATGCCAAAGAGCGGCCACAGCGTGTTGATGCCGCCAAGCGGATCGACCACGCCTTGATACAGGAAGTAGCCCCACGCAGCCACGCACAAGCCCGTGGCGATCAGGTTGGCCGGCAGCGACTCCGTGCGCTTGAGCGAGGGGTGGAACGTGCCGAGCAGGTCTTGCAGCATGAAGCGGCCCGCGCGCGTGCCCGCGTCGACGGCGGTCAGGATGAAGAGCGCTTCGAACAGGATGGCGAAGTGATACCAGAACGCCATCATCGCTTCGCCGCCGATCACCTGGTGCAGGATCTGCGCCATGCCCACGGCCAGCGTGGGCGCGCCGCCCGCACGCGCGACGATGGTCGTCTCGCCTACGGCCTGCGCGGTGTGCGTGAGCATCTCCGGCGTGAGCATGAAGCCCCACTGGCCGACGGTGTGCGCCACGGCGTCCGGCGTCGTGCCGAGCACGGCGAGCGGAGCGTTCATCGCGAAGTACACGCCCGGTTCGATCACCGAAGCAGCCACGAGCGCCATGATCGCGACGAACGACTCCATCAGCATCGCGCCGTAACCGATGAAGCGCGCGTTGGTTTCGTTATCGAGCAGCTTGGGCGTCGTGCCCGACGAGATCAGCGCATGGAAGCCCGACACCGAGCCGCACGCGATCGTGATGAAGAGGAACGGGAACAGGTTGCCCGACCAGACCGGACCCGTGCCGTCGATGAACTTCGTGAAGGCCGGCATCTTCAGTTCCGGCGCGACGATCAGAATGCCGATCGCGAGCGCGAGGATCGTGCCGATTTTCAGGAACGTCGAGAGATAGTCGCGCGGCGCGAGCAGCAGCCACACTGGCAGCACCGAAGCGACAAAGCCATAGCCGATCAGAATCCACGTGAGCTGCGTGCCCGTGAACGTGAACCAGGCGGCGAGCGTGGGCGAATCGTGCACGTGCTGGCCGAAGGCGATGGACGCCATCAGCAGCACGAAACCAATGATCGAGATCTCGCCGATCTTGCCCGGGCGGATGTAGCGAACATAGAGGCCCATGAAGATCGCGATGGGAATCGTCGCGGCCACGGTGAACGTGCCCCACGGCGAGTTCGTGAGCGCCTTCACCACGATCAGCGCGAGCACCGCGAGAATGATGATCATGATGAGGAAGGTGCCGAAGAGGGCGATCACGCCAGGCACGGGGCCCAGTTCCATCTTCACGAGGTCGCCGAGCGAGCGGCCATCGCGGCGCGTGGAGAGGAACAGCACCACGAAGTCCTGCACGGCGCCCGCGAACACCACGCCCGCGAGAATCCACAGCATGCCGGGCATGTAGCCCATCTGCGCGGCGAGTACCGGGCCCACGAGCGGACCCGCGCCCGCGATCGCCGCGAAGTGATGACCGAACAGCACGTACTTGTTGGTGGGCACGAAGTCGAGCCCGTCGTTGTGACGCACGGCCGGCGTCATGCGCAGTCCGTCCAGTTGCAGGACGGTGCTTGCGATGAAACGGCTGTAGAAGCGATACGCGATCAGGTAGACGCACACGGCGCAGATCACGATCCACAGTGCGCTGATTCGCTCGCCGTGCGCGAGCGCGATGGTGCCGAACGCGAAGGCGCCAAGCAGCGCGACCAGCGTCCAGACGACAAAACTGGATGTCCGACTCATGCGGTGTCTCCTGTGTCGACCAGTGTTAGCGCCTAAGCGCTGACTCTGGTCTCATGCAAAGCATTTATGGTTTTGGCTTTTTGCCCAGCGTCAGGACCGGGCCCAGGCGCGCCGGTGAGTGCCAGCGCATGCATGACGCATTGCGCCATGCTGTGGGCGCTAGTATTCGCTTTCAGACCGACAGCCACAACCGGACAACTACGTAAGCGCGCTACGTAGAACTACGTAGGCAGAGCAACGATTCGTTGCGCGCTCAACGATCGACGAAAGCACAGCGCAGCCAAGCCGGGTATCGACCGGCATCGGATGGATCATGACCGGTTCCCGGGAAACGGCGGAAGAATCGCTATCATCGCCGCTCAACAATCTCCATCATTTGAAGACCCGCGCTTTTAAACACCGCGTGGATTGCCGGCCCCGCCGCGCGCGCCCGGTTATGCTTGCAGACTCAGCCCCCGAACACCGTCATGCCCGCCCCATTTTTCTTCGCCGACCGCCGCCTGAAGACGAAAATCTTCCTGCTTGCGGTCGTGCCGTTCCTCGCTGCCATTGCCGGCATTGGGATCGGCGTGCGCCAGCAGGCCACGCAGCTCGCGCAAACGCAGCACGCGACCATGCAAAGCGCCTATCTGTCGAGCAAGGAGATCGAGCTGCGCCACTACGTGGAGCTGGCCACGAGCGCCATCGCGCCGCTCTACGCGCCCGAGGAGAACGCCAGCACCGCGTTGCCCGCGCCCGCCGACGAAGCCGATCGCCAGCTAGCCGCGCTAGCCGTGCTGCAAAAGATGGACTTCGGCCCCGACGGCTACTTCTTCGTGTACGACATGCACGGCCGCTCGCTCATGCATCCGCGCGAGCCCGCGCTCGTCGGCCAGGATCTCTGGAACCTGCGCGACCCGCAAGGCGCGCTCACGATCCAGCAGCTGATTGCCGCGGCCCAGCGCGGCGGCGGCTACGTGCGCTACATGTGGCACCGGCCGTCCACCGGCAAGCTTGCGCCGAAGCTCGGTTACGTGGTGCCGCTGCCGCGCTGGGGCTGGATGATCGGCACCGGCATCTATCTCGACGACGTCGATTCGACGCTCGCGCACATCGACGAGCGCGCCTCCGCGAATATCAGGCACACCATTCAGTGGCTCGGCGTGATCGCGCTCGCGGGCGTGCTCGTGATCGCGCTCGGCGCGCTTGTGCTCAATGTGAGCGAGCACCGCAGCACCGACGCCAAGCTCAAGCGCCTCGCGCAGCAGGTGGTCGAGTCCCAGGAGCAGGAGCGCGCGCGGCTCTCGCGCGAATTGCACGACGGCATTAGCCAGATGCTCGTTTCGGTGAAGCTGCTGCTCGAGTCGGCGCTCGCGCGCTTCGAGCGCGGCGAAACGCGGGTGCCCGCCGCCGAAGCGTCGCTCGCCACCGGTCTCTCGCGGCTTTCGGACACGCTGCGCGAAGTGCGCAGCATCTCGCACGCACTGCGCCCCTCGATGCTCGACGACCTGGGCCTCGCCGCGGCGCTCGAGCAACTCACGCGCGAAATGGCCGAGCAAACGGGTATCGAGATCGCCTTCACGCAAGCCGCGCCGAAGCCTGCGAGCAAAAAGGCGCAAGCGAGCGCGCTGCCCGACGCCGTCAACACGGTGCTCTTTCGCATTGCGCAGGAAGCGCTCACCAACATCGTGCGGCACGCGCAGGCGGCGCGCGCCGCGCTCACGCTCGAAGTCGCGGCGAACGGCGTGACGCTCGGCATCGCCGACAATGGCCGCGGCTTCGACGTGGCGCACGCACTGGCCGACCCGCGCGCGGGCCTGGGCCTGCGCAACATGCGCGAGCGGCTGGAGTCGCTGGGCGGCCGCCTCGACATCACCTCGCAGCCTGGCCATACGCTCGTCACCGCATGGGTGCCTGTTGCGCCTAATGCCGCGCCGAAAGCCGCCGCCGTATCCAGAACGCCGACATGACGATGACGAATGCAAACGTGAACGAATCAAAGAGCCCCGACGCGAGGCCCGCGCGCCTCATCCTCGTGGACGACCATCCGCTCGTGCGCGACGGCCTGCGCGCACGGCTCGAAGCCGTGCCGGGTTTCGAGGTGGCAGGCGAGGCCGGCAACGCCGACGAGGCCATCGCGCTCGCCGCGTCGCTCGAACCCGATCTCGTGCTGATGGACGTGGGCATGGCCGGCGTGAACGGCATCGCGCTTGCGGGCCTCTTCCACGAGCGCTTTCCGGCCATCCGCGTGCTCATGCTTTCGATGCACGACAACGTCGAATACGTGACCGAGGCGGTGCGCGCGGGCGCGAGCGGTTACGTGCTAAAGGATTCGCCGGCCACCGAGATCATCCGGGCGATCGAGGCGGTGCTGGCCGGCCGCACGTATTTCAGCGCGGGGTTGAGTGCACGCATGATCCAGGCGTCGGCGCGCAGCACGCCGGTGGAGCGGCTCACGCCGCGCGAGCGGGACATTCTCGACGCACTGGCACAAGGGCTATCGAGCAAGCAGATCGCGCAGCGCGAGGGGCTCTCGGTGCGCACAGTGGAAACCCACCGGCTCAATCTCAAGCGCAAGCTGGAGATCGAAGGCCAGGCGGAGTTGATCAAGTTCGCGGTGGAGCACCGCAGGAAGTGAAAAGGGCGCTTCGGATCAACCGAAGCGCCCTCAGAGGCACAATGCGTGTGCAACCACAGATTGGCGATCAGCTGCGCGCGTTGTGGTCGACGAGGAACTTGATAAGGCCGTCGATGCCGCCCTTGGCGATCTGGTCGGCAAACTGCGTCTGGTAGACCTGGATCAACCACGCGCCCATCATGTTGATGTCGTAAATCTTCCAGCCGCTCGGTGTTTGCGTGAGGCGGTAGTCGATGGCGTCGTCGCCGCCGTTGCTGATCACATGCGACTGCACCACGGTGTCCTTTGCGCCCGCACCCGTGTTCGACGGCGCGAACTTGAAGTTCACCTGCGTATCGCGAAGTTGCGAGAGCGACGAAGCGTACGTTTTCACGAGCAGGAGTTGAAATTGCTCATACAGCTTCTGCTGCTGTTCGGGCGTGGCCGTCGCCCAGGGTTTGCCAACGGCGATACGCGTGGTGCGTTTGAAGTCGGTGGCGGGAACGAAATGGGTCTCGACCACCTGGGTGATCTTGTTCATGTCGCCGCCGCGTGCCTGCGGGTCGGCCTGCATCGCCTTCACGGTGCCTTCCACGGCAGCCTTGACGGTGGCGTCCGGCGAGGTCTGCGCGAACGCGGCGCCCGAAACGCCCGTGAAACAGGCGGCGACGATAAATGCGGTCAGGTAACGTTTCATACGCTCTTCTGGAACAGTGAAATTCAGGCGCCGGTACAGTGCGATTCAGTGCGGTTCGGTGCGTGCGCTTTGCGCGCATTCACGCAACTGTCGCGCGGCCGGCTGAGCCAGTATAACGGCTTTGGCGCACACGCTGCCGGGGCGCCGCCTCACGCTCGGCGTGCATGAGCCGCGCCAGGACGGGCGGGGCCGGTATACTTGTGCGTTTCGCGTCAAAGAACCCCATTGACAGGGCCCCCTCGCCTGTATGCTGAAGCCATTCATCATTAGCCTCGTCGCCTGGTCGGTGCGCCGCGCGGCGTGGGTGATCGCACTTGCGATCGTGCTCGCCGTGCTGAGCGGCGTGTACGTCGCAAGGCATTTCAAGATCAACACCGACGTCAGCGGTCTCGTCGAGAACACGGCCGAATGGGCCGCGTTGAGCGAAGCCAAGGACAAGGCGTTCCCGCAGCGTGCAAGCTCGCTGCTCGTGGTTGTCGAGGCCGACGCGCCCGAGCTCGCCGACGCCGCCGCCGACAAGCTCGCGCAGGCGCTCAAAGCCGACTCGCGCGAATTCAGCGCCGTCTCGCAGCCCGCGGGCGGCCCGTTCTTCCAGCACAACGGCCTGCTTTTTCCGTCCACCGCCACCGTGCTCTCGACCACGGGCCAGCTCGTGCAGGCGCGCCCGCTCGTGAACCAGCTCGCGAAGGACCCAAGCCTCGCGGGTCTGGCCGGCACGCTCACGACCACGCTGCAGTTGCCGCTCACGATCGGCCAGATCAAATTGCCGCAAATGGCAAGCCTGCTGGGCAGCGCCGCCAATGTCGTCGACGACGTCCTGGCCGGCAAGCCCGCTGCGTTCTCGTGGCGCGCGCTCGTCGACAAGGACTCGGCCACGAAGCCCGCGTTCGCATTCATCACCGTGCAGCCGGTGCTCAATTTCGCCGCACTCAAGGCGGGCGCGAACGCAGCGCAGGCGATCCGCGAGACCGCCGCCTCGCTTCATCTCGACACCGAATTCGGCGCGCGCGTGCGCCTCACGGGCGAACAGCCGCTCGCCGACGACGAATTCGCCTCGGTGCAGGACGGCGCCGCGCTCAACGGCGTGATCACGATCATCGTCGTGCTCGCCATCCTGTGGCTCGCGCTGCGCTCGGGCAAGCTGATCGGCGCCACGCTCATCACGCTCGTGATCGGCCTCGTCATCACGGCCGCGCTCGGCCTCATGATGATCGGCTCGTTCAACATGCTCTCGGTCGCGTTCATGGTGCTGTTCGTGGGGCTAGGCGTCGATTTCGGCGTGCAGTTCGGCGTGAAGTATCGCGAGGAGCGCTTTCAGGACGAGCGGCTCGACGCCGCGCTCCTCAAGACCGCGCGCACCATCGGCGTGCCGCTCACGCTCGCGGCGATCGCCGTGGCCGAAAGTTTCTTTTCCTTCCTCCCAACCGCGTACAAGGGCCTCTCGGAACTCGGACAGATCGCGGGCGTGGGCATGTTCGTGGCGTACATCTGCAACATGACGGTGCTGCCTGCGCTCATTCGCGTGTTCAACCCGAAGGGCGAGCGCGCCTCGCCTGGCTTCGCGTTCCTCGCACCGGTCGACAAATGGCTCGCCGAGCATCGCAAGCCGGTGCTGCTCACCACGCTCGTCGTCATCGTGGGCGCGACGCCCTTGCTGCTGCATCTGCGCTTCGACTTCAATCCGCTGCATTTGAAGGATCCGCATACCGAGTCGATGGCGACGCTGCTCGCGCTGAAGGACTCGCCCGTCATCTCGATCAACGACGTGAGCGTGCTCGCGCCGTCGCTCGAAGAAGCCGACAAGATCGCCGCGCGGCTCTCGAAGCTGCCGGAAGTGGCGCGTGCGACGACGCTCAGCACGCTCATTCCCGACGATCAGCAGCAAAAGCTCATGCTGATCTCGAGCGCCGCGCAGCAGCTTCTGCCTGCGCTCACGCAGCAGCCGTCCACGCCCGTGACCGACGAGGTGCGTGTGCAGACGCTCAAGCGCGCGGCCAACCAGCTCTCGCTCGCCGCGAGCGACCATCCCGGGCCGGGCGCGGCCGAGGCGAAGCATCTGTCCGACTCGCTCAACAAGCTCGCAAGCGCGAGCCCGGCCACGCGAGACCGCGCGGAAACCGCTTTCAGCCTCACGCTCAAGCTCGCGTTTGCGCAGCTCGCGCGCCTCTTGCAACCCTCGGAAATCACGCGTGAAAATCTGCCGCCCGAGATGGTGCGCGACTGGGTGGCGCCGACTGGCCAGGCAATCGTGGACGTGGCGCCGCGCGTGCCGCCCGGTGTCGATTCCAACGACGACGCGATGCTCGCGCGCTTTGCACACGCTGTGAAGGCGGCGGAACCGAACGCGATCGGTGGCCCGATCTCGATCCTGCACTCGGCGAACGTGATCATCCTCGCGTTCTTCCAGGCGGCGGGGTGGTCGGTCCTGCTGATCACGGCGCTCCTCTGGATCACGCTGCGCAATTTCGGCGACGTGCTGCGCACGCTCATTCCTCTGCTGGTATCGGCGCTCGTTACGCTCGAACTGTGCGTCGTGTTTGGAATTCAGCTAAATTTCGCGAACATCATCGCGCTTCCCCTGATGCTCGGCGTCGGCGTCGCGTTCAAAATCTATTTCGTGATGGCCTGGCGCGCGGGGCAAACCGGCCTCCTGCATTCGAGCCTCACGCACGCGGTGCTCTTTTCCGCCGCGACCACGGCCACGGCGTTCGGGAGCCTGTGGCTATCGCATCATCCGGGCACCTCGAGCATGGGCAAGCTGCTCGCGCTGTCCTTGTTCTGTACGCTGATCGGCGCCGTGGTGTTCCAGCCGGTGCTGATGGGCAAACCGCGCGCAAAACGCGCGAGAGCTGAAATTCAGGGGATCGATCAATGAAGAAGAAACAAGCCGCGCTCACCATGGCGGCGGCGGGCCTGGCGCTCCTCGTGACGTCGGGTTGCGCCACGGGCCCCGACCGCAAGCCGGGCGATCCGTTCGAGCCCGCGAATCGCGCGATTTTCACGTTTAACGACAAACTCGACACCTACATTGCGCAGCCGGTCGCCAAGGGCTACCAGAAGGTGACGCCGCAGCCGCTGCGCCAGGCGATCACGAACTTCTTCTCGAACATCGGAGACGTCGACAACTTCGCAAATAACGTGCTGCAGCTGAAGATCACCGACGCCGTCGAGGATCTCATGCGTATCGCGATGAACACGACCTTCGGTCTGGGCGGCCTGATCGACTTCGCGACGGCAGCGGGGCTGCCCAAGCATCATCAGGACTTCGGCCTCACGATGGGCCACTACGGGATGCCGGCCGGCCCGTATCTCGTGCTGCCGCTGTTCGGGCCAAGCTCGGTGCGCGACGGTATCGGCATGGCCGTGGACGTGAAGTTCAACGTCATCAACTACTTTGAGCCAGCGGTGCGCAATCCGATGTATCTCGCGCAGTTCATCAGCGCGCGGGCGGACCTGCTCGGCGCAACCGACCTGCTCAAGCAGGCGGCGCTCGACCCGTATTCGTTCGTGCGCGACGCGTACCGCCAGCAGCGCGAATCGCTGATTCGCGGCGGACGTGCCGGCAACAATGCGCCGCTGCCCAATTACGGCGAGCCGGGCGACGAAGGTGGCGAGGGCAAGCCGAACGAGAACGGCGCGCCCAATTATGAGGATCCAGGCGAGTCGGGCGGTGCGGGTGGTGCTGCCACTGGCGCGACTGGCGCTTCAAATAATGGTCTGCCGAATTACGACGATCCGGGCGAGGGGAGCACGGCTGCAACAGCGGCTGTCGCCGGTGCGGGTGCTGCTGCGACGGCGGGTACGGCCGCTTCCGCACCGGCTACGGCATCGGCGCCGGTTGCGGCTTCGGCTGCCGCGCCGGCTTCGGGTGTGACGGCGGTGCCTGCGACACCGGCGTCGGCGCCCTGAACCCGGTATAGCGACGGCCTGCTTCTGGCGGGCAGCATGCAAACGCAAAAAAAACCCGGCAACCTTTTCAGATTGCCGGGTTTTTCATTCATCCGTGCATACCGCTCAGTGCACCGAAGCGTCTTCGCTCTCGGCCAGGCGCTCGGCCTCGTTTGCCGCCGCCAACGCCGTGGCGTCCGCCGACGTCTGCACGGTCTCGCGATAGCGTTCGTACGCTTCGTCGGCGTAGCGGATGCGTTCGCGGCCGTGCGGGGCGGGCACGCCGTCCGCGCCGAGGTTCACGAACACCATCTTTTCGATCGTCAAAATGCTCTTGCGCGTGATCTTGTTGCGCACTTCGGCGCGCAGCGTGATCGACGTGCGGCCGAACTCCGTGGCCGTTATCCCAAGCTCGATGATGTCGCCCTGACGCGCCGAACTCACGAAGTTGATCTCAGACATGAACTTGGTCACCACGCGCTGGTTGTCGAGCTGGCAGATCGCGTAGATCGCCGCTTCTTCGTCGATCCAGCGCAGCAGACTGCCGCCGAACAACGTGCCGTTCGGATTCAGGTCTTCAGGCTTGACCCACTTGCGAGTATGAAAATTCATGGCTGGTAACTCCCCGAAATGTGATTCGCCCCCAATTCGTGGAAACAAATATAGGGTTAACACTGAGATGTTACCAGAGATAGGGGTTTACCCTAGGTATTTCAATAACCCGCCAAGGTCATTCCGGGAAAAAAGCGCCGCTGGCCGTCAGCACCTGCCGCGCGGCGCTGAGCGACTGGCGTGCCGCTTTTGCATCGGCCGCCACGCGCAGCAGGCCGCCTAGTTGCGACGGGTCGCGCGCCAGCTCGCGCAGGACAGGGAGCACTGCGGTCGTGCCGTCGTCGCGCAAGCCTGCCATTGCTGCCTTTGGCAAGCTGCGCCAGGCCGGATCGACAATCGCGCGGCACACCGCGAACGGCACGCCATGCGCGGCTGCCGCTGCCGCGGCCAGATGCGACTCCATGTCGACGGCGAGCGCCCCGCAAGCACCGAACAGCGCCGCCTTGTCCGCCGCGCCGGTAAGCGGCGCGGCAACGGCTGCCTCCACGCCGCGCCGGGTTTTCGCCGCGAGCGGCGAGGCCATCAACGCGTCGGCCATGCGCGCGCTCCAGGCGGGATCGGTCGCGACGCGCCCGAACGGGCCGTCGATCGCTTGCGCGATCACCAGGGTGCCCGGCTCGAGATCGGGCGCAAGACCGCCCGCCGTGCCGAAGCTGACGATGCCGGCCGCACCGTCCTTGAGCGCCGCCGCGAGCGCGCTCTGTAGCAGATCCGCGCGCGCGGCGTAGACGGCGCGCACGCCGTCCTGGCCTTTACCCGCGGCAATGCCCGCCTCGAAGGCCATGCCCGCCACCGCGATCACAGGCAAGGCGCGCGCCTTGACACCAGCCGCCACGCTCACAGACCGACCGTGACGCGCGTCACGCCCGCGCGCTTGAGGTTGCGGTAGCGCGCGAGCGCCCACAGCGGAAAGAACTTGCGATAGCCGTGGTAGCGCAGATAGAACACGCGCGGAAAACCCGTAGCCGTGAAGCGCGTTTCGTCCCAGAGGCCGTGGACCTGCTGCGTATTCTGCAGATAGTCGATACCGCGCGCGACCGCCGGATGATCGACTGCACCCGCGGCCATCAGGCCGAGCAGCGCCCACGCCGTTTGCGAAGCGGTGCTCGTCGCGCGCTCGTAGCCGCGGTATTCGAGCTTGTAGCTCGTGCCGTCTTCGCCCCAGCCGCCGTCGTCGTTCTGGATCTGCACGAGCCACTGCACCGCGCGCTTCATGCGCGGGTCGTCGTGCGCGAGGCCGGCCGCGTTGAGCGCACACAGCGCCGTCCACGTGCCGTAGATGTAGTTCATGCCCCAGCGGCCGTACCAGCTGCCGTCGGCCTCCTGCTCGTCGAGCAGGTAGTTGTATGCACGCAGCGCATGCTCGCTCGCGGCCGGCAGTTCGCCGAGCTGCGCGAGCATCGAGAGGCAGCGGCCCGAGACGTCGGCGGTCGGCGGATCGAGCAATGCGCCGTGGTCCGAGAACGGGATGTTGTTCAGGTAGTACTGGGTGTTTTCCGGCTCGAATGCGCCCCAGCCGCCGTTGCTGCTCTGCATGCCGACCACCCATTCGCGCGCACGGGCGATGGGGGCGTCGTAGGCCTTCGTGTTGTCGAGCTTGTCCACGCGGTCCATCGCGGCCACGACCACGGCCGTGTCGTCGACGTCGGGGTAGTGCGGGTTGGCATACTGGAACGCCCAGCCGCCCGGACGCACCGCCTCACGGCGCGAGATCCAGTCGCCGCGCACGTCGAGAATCTGCAGCGGACGCAGCCATTCGAGGCCGCGGCGCGCGGCTTCCTCGGCGCGCGCCTCGCCAGTCTCCAGCAACGCGTGCGCCGCAAGCGACGTGTCCCACACCGGCGAAAGGCAGGGCTGGACGTACGCTTCCTCGGTGTGAACCGTCACGAGCTTTTCGAGCGACTGGCGCGCGATGGCGCGATGCGGATGATCGGCGGGATAGCCGAGCACGTCGTACATCATCACGGCGTTGGCCATGGCCGGGAAGATCGCGCCCAGACCGTCCTCGCCATTCAGCCGCTCGTCCACGAACGCCACCGCGGCGTCGATCGCGCGTTGGCGCAGGTAATTCGGAAAGAGCGGATCGGTCACGCGCAGCACGCCGTCCACGGCGCGGAAGAAGCCGAACCAGCCCTTGCTCTGATGCGGGGAGCGGGCGTTCAGGCCTACGCTCACCGGCGCGCCGCGGAACAACTCGTCGATGCGCACGCCGCGCGGGTTGCGCGCGACCGGGCGCTTCGCGCCCAGCACGAGCAGCGGCACGATCACCGTGCGCGCCCAGTACGACACCTTCGAAAGATGGAACGGGAACCACTGCGGCAGCAACGTGATCTCGACGGGCATCATCGGGACTGCGTACCATGTCACCACGCCAAAGAGCGCGAGCAGGATGCGAGTGAACACGTTGACCTGCTCCGCGCCGCCCGCCGCGAGAATCGCCTCGCGTGCACGCACCATGTGCTCGGCGTCTTCCGCGTCGCCGATCATCTTGAGTGCGAAGTAAGCCTTCACGCTCGCGCTCACGTCCATGGCGCCGTCGGTGAAGAGCGGCCAGCCGCCTTCCGGCAACTGGATGCGGCGCAGGTAGCTCGCGATCTTCTGTTCGAGCTCGAGGTTCGCTTCTTCGCCGAGGTAGTGCACAAGCAGTACGTATTCGGCCGGAATCGTCGCGTCCGCTTCGAGTTCGTAGACCCAATGGCCATCGGCACGCTGGTCGGCGAGGATCGCGTCGGTCGCGCGCGCGACGGCGGCGTCGAGCGATGCGAGCGGGACCAGCGGTGCGGCGACCGGAGCGGCCGTCTCACCGGCAAACGTGGGAGCGGGCATCGCCACGGCCGGCGCGTCGGCAACGTCAGCGCCCGTGAGGGGGCTGGCGAGGTCTTCGGTCGGCATGGCTTGGGATAAATCGTTCATCTACGTTCCAAATTTTCGGTCAGGAGCAGCTCGGCGGCCTTGCGGCCCGAGCGGATCGCTCCTTCGATCGTCGCGGGCAGACCGGTAGCCGTCCAGTCGCCTGCAAGCATCAGATTGTTCCAGCGCGTGCGCGTCGCGGGGCGCCGCCACTCTTCGTCGGGCACCGCGGCGAAAGTCGCGCGCGCATCGGCGCACACGCGCCAGGCGGGCAGCGGCTCGAGCGGCAGCGAAGCCGCCTCGGCCACGTCGGCCCACACGCGGCGCGCGATGACCTCGGGATCGAGGTCGAGCACGTCGTGCGCGTCGTGGATCGTCGCCGAGAGTCGCCCTTCGGCCGTGCACAGCCAGTGGGCCGTGCCGTTGACGAGCGCCATCGGCGTGACGAGGCCCGGCGGCGCCGGCACGGCGTAGTGCACCGTGACGATCGCATTGTGGCGCTGCGGCGTCTGCAGCGCCGGCACGAGCGCGGCGGCGGCCGCGCCGGGCACGGCCAGCACCACGGCTTCGTCGTGAGCGAGCGTTATACGCCCGTCTGGAAAATCGAGTGCGGCGACACGGCCCGCCGCGTCGTCGTACACGATCTCCCTGAGCGGAGAGTCAAGGCGAATCGCCGCGCCGCCGTGCTGAAGCATGCGCAAGGCCGGATCGACGAACGCGCTCGAAAGTCCGCCGCGCGCCGCCAGCGGCCGGAACGACTCGCCGCCCGCTGCGAGCGACTCGCGCAGCATGGCGCCCGCCAGTTCCGCGCTGCCCACGCGCGGCTCGACATTGAGCGCCGTGAGAAAAAACGGGTGCAGCAGCCGGTCCCACAGCACGCCTTCGCAGCGCATGGTCTGCGCCATCGTGCGGCCTGGCTTGGCGAACAGGAGCGGCAGCAGCCCCAGATAGTCAGCGGCGCGCGTACCCGGCACGCGCGAGCGCGCGTCGCCAATCCAGAACGGCATGCGCGAGCGCGAGAAGCGCACCGTCCAGCGCGAGCGCGCCGCGATATCCATGAACGCGAAGCCGGGCTCGGTGGGGCCGGAAAGCGCGTCGCCGGCGCCGATCGTGCGCACGTATTCGAGTGTGCGCGCATGACCCGCCAGCACCAGATGGTTGCCCGTATCGAGCGTCGCCGAAAGCGTGCGGTCGTAGTACGAGCGGCAGCGTCCACCTGCCTGGCCGGCGGCCTCGTAGAGCGCCACCTGCACGCCGCGCCGCTGAAGCCGCACGGCCGTCGCGAGGCCCGCAAGCCCAGCGCCGATGACGTGGACTAGCCGCGGCATCAGAACAGCGCGTAACGCGCCACGATCCACATCAGCCGTGCGCGCGGCTTGCTGACTTTCGTGCGCGGCAGGTCGAAGCCGCGCTCCACGGTGCGCTCGAGCAGCACGCGGTAGACGCCCGACATGATGCGCGGCGCTTTCACCTGCGCACGGGGCGCGGCGTCCATGATCGCGTCGGCTTGCGCGAAGTGCGCGCGGGCGCGTTGCACGAGCGTCTCGCACACGCGCGGCAGCGACGGGTCGGCGGCGATCGTGTGCGGATTGCCCGCCGCGATGCCTTCGCGCGCGAGCAGCTCGCGCGGCAGGTAGCAGCGGTTGATGTCCGCGTCTTCGTCGATGTCGCGCAGGATGTTGGTGAGCTGCAGCGCGCGCCCCAGATGGTGCGACAGCAGGCGGCCCGGCTCCTCCTGCATCCCGAAAATTCTCACCGACAGGCGGCCCGCGGCGCTCGCCACGCGGTCGCAGTACAGGTCGAGCGTGTCCTCGTCGGGCGCGCAGATGTCCTCGGCGGCGTCCATGGCCATGCCGTCGATCATCGCGTGGAAGTCTTCGCGCTGAAGCCCGAACGTATGGATGTGACGCGTGAGCGCCGCGAGCGAGGCGCGCGGCGTGCCGGCATAGCACGCATCGATGTCGGCGCGCCATTGATCGAGCCCCGCCGCACGCTCGGCGCGCGGCAGGTCGCTGTCCGCGATGTCGTCGACAGCGCGGCAAAAGGCGTAGACCTGATACATGGCGTCGCGCTGCGCAGGAGGCAGGATCCGCATCGCCAGATAAAACGAGCTGCCCGACGAAGCGGCGGCGGCGTCGGTTTGTTGTGTATCGTCCACGACGAGATTGGAAACAGCCAAGACGATCTCCGCTGGGGGCGCCCTCAACGGGCGTTCGACTCTATTCGGGCCCGCATTGCCGCGGGTCGCCCGCGCGCGCGGACACGCGCGAGGCACCCGACCCTAAAATTGCCCGCCAGGGGGCGCGCAAGGCCGGAAACGGGCAAAAGTATATCAACCTTTGAGGGGCGCCGCAGTTGAGTCGGGGCGCATAGCATGCGAGTGCGTACCCCGAAGCACGGGGCGATGAGACGGATCGAGGCCGCAGCCGCCTGCGGCCCGGGCAAGTCTCAGGCCAGCGCGACCGAGCGGTTGCGCCCCTGGCGTTTCGCGGTGTAGAGGGCGGCGTCCGCCTCGTTGATCATGCCTTCGTAGTCGGGCGCCCCCGTGCGCGCGGTGGCGGCGCCCACGCTGGCCGTCACGGGCACGATCACGCCTTGCACCTCGATCGGCTCGTCGCCGATCGTGCGGCGAATCTTCTCCGCCACATAGAGCGCGTCGTCCAGCGGCGTGCACGGCAACAGCAACGCGAATTCCTCGCCGCCGAAGCGCCCGAACACATCCTGCTTGCGCACGACGCCCGACACGCGCTGCGCCATCGAGCGCAGCACCGTGTCGCCGGCCACGTGGCCGAATTCGTCGTTGATGCGCTTGAAGTGGTCGAGGTCGAACAGCAGCATCGAAAGCTCGCCGCCATAGCGTTGCCAGCGCAGGAATTCGTCGGCGAGGCGTGTTTCGAAATAGCGGCGGTTCGCAATGCCGGTCAGGCCGTCGCGATCGGCGTATTCGCGCAGCTTGGCCACGGCCTCCTCGCGCTCGCGCTGCATGACGCTCACGTGCGTGACATCCGAGAGGGTCACGCACACGGCGATCACGTCACGCCCGCGCATGAGCGGCATGAAGGTGCAGTCCTGCTGCATGTAGTCCACACCGCCCGTGATCGGCCGGTCGTGGTCGAACTGGAACAGATACGGGCGCTGCTCCCACGAGCTGAACGCGAAGCTGCCCAGCTGGAACACGCTCTCGACCTTGCGCGTGAGCCACGCGCGCGGCAGATCGGGGAAGCGTTCGAAGATGGAGCGGCCGATCACGTCCTCGGCCGTGACACCGCTGTGGTCCTGCATGAAGCGGTTCCAGCTCAGCACGTTCATGTCGCGATCGACCACGAAAATGCCGAAACCCACCCGTTCGACAACGAGGTCCGATAGCGATGGCAATCCGGATGGCTCGTTCATAGGCTATGCAACAACGCGTCGATGGCCCGGCTCACGACATGGATCGACTCCTCGGCCATCAGCATGACGAGGTGGGCGCGAAAGCGCTGGTCTTCCAGCGCGAAATTGACTTCGACGAGCAGCGCGACGTCCCAGGCGAGCAGGCCGGGCTGGAACACCTCGTCGAGCATGATCGCCTCGCCGAGAAGACCCGGCTGCGAAAACACCGGCATGCGCCCGAGCTGGTCGAGCATCGACGAGACACACGCGCCCGTGAGCGCGTTGGCGACGTCGAACATCAGTTCTTCTTCGGTGAGCGCGTCGTCGCCGATCGTGGCGTAGGGGCCGCCTACAAGGCTCCCCAGCTCGGCGATCTCGCCGCTGCGGCAGATCACCAGCGCCTCGCCCTTGATCTCCGAGCGAAAGCCCTGGCGCACGGCCGCGACCGGACCGTCGATGCCGGTCATCTCGCGCAGCGCCGCCGCGGCCTCGGATACGGCGACCACGCGCACGCGCGGCACCGAAAGTTCGATGAAGGCGTTGAGCAGCCCCGACAGTCGCGTCGCTGCCTGCCCCATGCCGAGATTGGCGATCTCCTGGAGCGCGTCGCGCTGGAGTTCCGTGAACACTCGATCAGGCATACAACCCGTACTCCTTCAGGATGGGCAGCAGCGCCTCCTGGGTTACCGGCTTTGCGACGAACGCCGCCGCGCCGAGCGCCTGCACGCGCTCACGGGCACGAGGCTGGACGTCCGCTGAAACGACGATCACGAACGTGTTGAGGTCTTCGTGCTGCAACGCTTCGAGGACCTGGAAGCCCGTCATGTCGGGCATCGTGAGGTCGAGGAACATGACAGCCGCACGGCCGGCGCGGTAATGCGCAAGCGCTTCGTGCCCGTTCGCCGCGTACGAAATCGAAACGTCCCAGTCCTCGGGCAGCGCCTTCGTGAGCACCTTGCGGGCTAACAGCGAGTCATCGGCGATCACGATGGGCAAGGACATGGATATGCTGAATGAGTGTGCGTTGGACGGAGTGCGTTTCGACGGATTAACGGCGGCACGGGCAATTACTTTAGGGAAAACTTCAAAGAAAATTGCGAACCCGCCGAATAATGCATAACGCATGAACGGATCCGCGCGCTGGCACGTCGGCGCAAGGCGCATGGCCGCGCCATCGCTCTGCCGCCGCCCAATGGATACCGGCAACCCGTGCGCCGGTCATGAAGGCCCTCGTCTGCATGCCTGCAGCCACCCCGTAGCATGGCCATGCGCCTGGTCGGCTGGCATGGCTCACATGCGAATGCGTTATTTATCTCGTGTCCGCGATTCTCGAATCAAATTGAATCAAATGCAACTCGCCGTTAATCAATCAACGAACAAAATCGACTCATTTCGACTAATTTATGGAAATAAATGATCAATCCCTTAAATGAAGGACGTCGATTATCCCTTTGTGGTACGTTTGCGCTTCGCCGATTTTCGCGAATTCGGCATGAAGCGAGAGGAAACCCCCTGGGCAGCGCGCTTGCCAGCCGATTTTTGCAGCACGCCGGGGATCCGCTGGCCGTCGGGGCGTCATCGCGGTCGTTTATCATGTCGCATGCCCAGCCGTCTTTTCCCTGTTTTTCCGTACGATGATTGCTGACCGGCCCGAGCGGCCAGACGAACGCCCCTCCCTGCCGCCCCCCGCCGACGACACGCCGTTTCCGGCCGCGCCGGGTCACGACTTCACGGTGCGCCGGCGCACGCTGCTCGCGCTGCTCGTCGCGGCGATCGTGCTGCCGTGCCTCTACGTGGCCGCCATGGCGTACAACGACCTGCGCGCGCGCGAAGCCGACGCCACCGACACCACGCTGCGCACCGTGCGCGTGGCCGAAGAGCATGCACTCAAGGTGTTCGACATGAACGAGGCGCTCGACGCGCGCGTGGTCGACCTCGTGCGCGGCCTGAACGACGACGGCATCCGCGCCAGCGAGGCGCAGATCCACGAAAAACTCGACGCGATCGGCGGCGGATACCCGCAAGTGGCCGCCGTGTCGATTTTCGGGGGCGACGGCGATCTGCTCGCGAGCAGCCGCTACTCGCCGCCACCGCCGGTGTCGATTGCCGCGCGCGACGACTTCACCGGCATCCGCGACGGCCGCGTGATCGACCACGTCTCGCGCGTGATGCAGGGCCAGGTGAGCGGCGAGACCGTGTTCAACATGGGCGTGGCGCGCCTGAACGACGCCGGCGAGTTCGCGGGTCTCGTCTCGGTCGCCTTGCGCCCCGGCTATTTCAGCTCGTTCTACCGCGACCTGCTCGGTCCCGGTTCGCCGATGTCGCTCGGCCTCGTGCGCAGCGACGGCACGATCCTCGCCTTCGATCCGCCGCCGCGCGCCGACGCGTCGGTCATCACGCCGCGCTCGCCGCTCGGCGCCGCGCTCATGCGTGGCACGGAGTCCGGCGTCGTGCGCATGCATTCCACGCTGCTCGACAGCAACGTGATCCTCGCGTTCCGGCGCGTGGGCGCGTACCCGGTCTACGTGACCTGCGCGTATCGCACGCCGGCGATCTGGGCGGCCTGGTACCGGCACCTGAGCGTGCTGATCATCTCGATGTTCACGCCGTCGATCGCGCTGTGGTGCGTGATCTGGCTTTCGCTGCGCCGACTCGCCGCCGAAGAGGAGGCGTGGGAGCGCTGGCAGGCCGAAGCCTCGATGCGCCGCTCGATCGAATCCGCCTACCGGCAATCGCGCAAGATGGAAGCGCTCGGCAACCTCGTGGGCAGCGTCGCGCACGATTTCAACAACCTGCTGATGATCGTGTCGGCCAACGTGCAGATCGCGCGGCGGCGCGGCGCGGCGGGCTTCGAGCGCGAACTCTCGGCGGTCGAGCGCGCGCTCAAGAGCGGCCAGTCGCTCACGCGCCAGCTGCTCGGCGTGGCGCGCAAGCAGCCGCTGCGCAACGAGACGATCCATGTGGGGCGCTGGCTGCCGGCGGCCCGCGAGTTGTTGCGCGCGTCGCTGGGCGCGAAGGTGTCGCTCGTCGTCGAAGTCGATGACGATGTGTGGCCCGTGCTCGTCGATGTGGCCGAATTCGAGCTTGCACTGATCAATCTGGCCGTGAATGCGCGCGACGCGATGCCCAACGGCGGCCGCTTCACCGTGCGTGCGCGCAACATCAGCTTCCGGCCCGACGAAGGTTTCCCGCTCGACGGCGACTTCGTGCACATTGCGCTCGAAGACACGGGCACAGGCATGCCGCCGGACGTGCTCGCGCGCGCGTTCGAACCGCTCTACACGACCAAATCGAAGGGCACGGGCACCGGCCTCGGACTCCCGCAAGTGTTTGCGTTCTGCGAGCGCACCGGCGGCCTCGCCGCGATCGACAGCGCAATCGGCGCGGGCACGACAGTGCATCTGTATCTGCCGCGCTCGCTCGCCGAGCCGCCCGCGCAGCGTCCGGGCGAGCCGCGCGAGGAGAGCGCCCAGGTCCAGCTTGGGCTGAACGTGCTGCTCGTGGAGGACAACGACGAAGTCGCGGCCGGCACCGAGGCACTCCTGCAGATGATGGGCCACCGCGTGACCTGCGCAAGCGACGCCGCGAGTGCGCTGCAGCGCGTCGAAGCGCCGCTTGCCGAGGGTGAGCACGCGCCGCGCTTCGACCTCGTGCTTTCCGACATCCACATGCCGGGGACGATGAACGGCATCGATCTGGCCGAGGCGCTGCAGGGGCTCGAGCCGGAGCTACCCGTGATCCTCGTGACGGGTTACGCGGAGGAACTCGAGCGCACGCGCAATGCCGATGTGCGTGTACTGTCGAAGCCGTTCGACATCGCGTTGCTGGAGAAAATGCTCGAGGCGATTCGCGAGGACCGCCAGGCGCGTGCAAAGCGCGAGCACGACACGACACTCCAGAGCCCGCGGGCATGACCGGACACGCGTGACCCGCCTCGCGGCACGAGGCTTGCGGCAGGCAGCGCGACCCGCAGAATCAGGCGGTTAGACGTCACGCCCAGCATGCGCCGACCGATGCACCATCCATGCACAATCGGCGCATGATGTGAGCGGGCGTCGCCATCTGGCGAAGGAGGCTGCCATGAAACAAACCGTGACCGGCGTTTTCCCAACCTACGACGAAGCACGTCACGCGCAGGACGCGCTGCTGCAACGCGGCTTCGCGGCGGGCGACATCGACCTGCCGGCGCGCACTGAGGGCGTGCTGGCTGGCATCGAGCGGCTCGTGGGAGGTTTTTTCTCGACGACGGGCGACGTGCGCCGAACCACCGAGGCCCAGACCGGCATGACGCCGCCGCCGGGCGAGCCGGTGCGCATCGGCGTGCATGTGAGCGACGAGGCGCACGCCAATCTCGCCTACGAAACGCTGCGCGAGGAGCACGCGACGGACGTTGTGCTACGCGGCTCACCATGGGCATGGCCAGCGACGGACAGTCCAGTCGCGCGCGAGCACTCGGCGCTCGATGAACTGGGGCTCTCCGAGTTCGCCGACGCCCTGCGACGCCGTGCGGCGCAAACGGAAGCAGCGCGCAAACACCCCGCTGACGAGCCTACGTTCGCCTCCACCGCCGAACCGATACGGCCGACGAGCGAGGCCGAGGCGACCGTGCTCACTTCTGCGAGTGCGCCCGGCGCCGGAGCGGTGATGGGCGCGCATCATGTGGATGTTCCAGCCGCGCCCGAAGCAACGCGACCCGCCGCCGGCGCCGCGCCGCAGATTCCGGACGAATTCCTCGAGTACGAGGAAGACACGCCCGAGCACGACAAGGACATGCCGGGGCAGCGTCGCACGTTACATTGAGGCCGCCCACGCAATACGGCGTGTGAGGTACGTTTGGTGTGATCAGGCGTCAGCGGCCAAGCTGGCGCTTGACCCAGGCCACGTACGTGTCAACGAAGCCCTGCAGGAACTTGCGCGTGTCCTCGCTGACGATCTCGCCTTTCTCGTTGATGCGGCTCGCGTCGTGCTTGATGAACATCTCGGGCTGACCGAGCACGGCGACGTCGAGATAGGCGAGGACGTTGCGCAGATGTTGTTGCGCGAGCGCCGTGCCGGTCGCTCCCAGCGACGTGCCGAGCACCGCGCCCGGCTTGCCGCGCCACGAATTCGTGCCCCACGGCCGCGACCCCCAGTCGAGCGCGTTTTTCAGCCCACCCGGAATCGAGCGGTTGTATTCGGGCGTGACAAAGAGCAACCCGTCGGCGGCTTCGATCTGTTGCTTGAAACGGCGCGCCACCTCGGGATAGTCTGCGTCGTATTCCTGGCTGTAGAGCGGCAGCACGCCGATGTCGAGATACTCGAAAGTGAAATCCGCGGGGGCCAGCGACGTCACCGCGTGCGCGAGTTGCCGGTTGAATGATTCCTTGCGCAGACTGCCGACCACAACTGCGATCTTGTAAGCCATTTCGGTTTCCTCGGAGGTGCGCGCGAAGCGCAGTGAAAGGAAACATCATCATAGACGCGCGCGAGTTCTCGCGATGCGCGCGCGCCTGGCCACGCGCCGTGCACCGCTGTGGATAACCAGGGGTAGCGCGATTTTATCCACAGTTTTTGTCGATAAGCTTGTGGACAACTTGCGCGAAGGGCCGGTAGATACGGGCCTCGCGTGGGATTCGTCTGCAGGTTAGCAAATGTGCAATTCCGGTGCGTGCATGGCGTTGATTGCGTCTCGCCCTTGCACGCTGGCTCCTACGCTCGCGTTTTCGCCCGCTTGTCGTGCGTGAGCGAACCGGCGATTTCAACCGAGCAACGCTGCGACGTTTTCAGTTGGGCGGCCGATCACGGCGCGTCCGTCGCGTACGACGATGGGTCGTTGAAGCAGAATCGGATGCCGCACAATTGCTTCGTATAACTGATCATCTGTCACACCAGGCGCATCCAGACCAAGCTCTGAGTACTCGGTTTCGCCAGTGCGGATCATGTCGAGCAGCGGGCCGCCCAGCATCGCGTGCAGCGCCTTCAGTTGGTCGACGGTGAGCGGCTGCTTCAGGTATTCAATCACCTCGACAGGCTCATTCGCCTTCGAGGTGGACACCAGTTCGCAAGCCGCGCGGGATTTGGAGCAGCGAGGGTTATGGTAGATCGTGATCATGGGGTCTGCTGTACGAGAGGGGAGTGGTGGGTGAGCCTCGGTGAGGCCGTGGATTCGCTGTGATTTTACCGAGGGTGGGCGGGTAGACGTATGAAGCCTCAGTCGACGAAGGCCTGACGCCTTTAACACGTATTGCAGCCATGTGGCTGCACTTGGGATTCGCGGTGAGATCTTCCGGTCGCGCGCTTGTGAGGGGCGAGATGCGATAGGGGGATAGGGACTGACTTTATGCGCATAAAGAGCGGTGACCTGCGTGCGGTCGTCTTTGAGTGCACGAGTATTTCTCCCAGGTCCGCCATGCATCTAGCGTGTGATCGATGGGGCTTCATAACCCAAAGCGACCGCGATGCGGCATCCACTGACCTTCGCACGAGCTTTATGCGCATAAACCTTGTCCGAATGGCTAATTCAGTTGCGAATTACACCAAAAATCATTGAACTGAAAAACATTCCAGGTAAAATCCCATGCTAATAGCAAAAAGGAGAATACCAATTGGCAGCAGAGATAATCGCAGTCACGCAACAAAAGGGCGGGGTCGGTAAGAGCACGATCGCGATGCATCTCGGCGCGGCCTTCCACGAGAAGGGGAAGCGGGTGCTGGTTGTGGATGCCGATGGTCAAAACACGTTGGTCCATTGGGCCAGTGCGTCAGCCGATGGCGACACGGGTATCCCGTTCCCGGTCGTCAATCTCTCCGAAGCCGGTGGCCAGATTCACCGGGAGATCAAGAAGTTCGTCAACGACTACGACGTGATCGTGGTGGACTGCCCGCCGTCGATCACTGAGAAGGTCTCCGGCGTGGTGCTGCTGGCCGCTACTGTTGCCGTCATTCCGACTTCGTCCTCTCCCGCCGATTACTGGTCGAGCGTTGGCCTCGTGAAGCTCATCCAGCAGGCCCAGGTCATGAACGAAGATCTGCGCGCCGTATTCCTGCTGAACAAGACCGAAGAAAAGCGCATGCTGACTCGCGAGTTGAAGCGCGCCCTTGAAGAACTCGGTTTCCCACTGCTCAGAACGCAGATTCCCACACGTGAGGCATACAAGCAGGCAATGGCACTCGGCCAGACAGTTCTGCAAATGAACGACCGCGGCGCTCGCCTCGCCGCAGTGGAAGTGCGCGCATGCGCCGACGAGATTGCGGCCATGCTCCCCTGACTTTATGCGCATAAAGGACCCTGAATGAAACCCTCCCAATTCGCCAAAGGCTTCCAGGCTCGGCCTGATACGACGAGCAGCGAAAAGCGCACGGCACTCGACCGCCTCAACGCCATCGACGGACTCGTCCAGGACAAGCCAAAGACGCGAGAGGTGGCTGGGCGCTCGAGTCAGCCCGCCCTTGTGACTGGCCTTGAATCTGCGGTCGAGCCCGTTCTCGACGAAGCACCGGGCCTCGAAAACGAGTCGGCCGAGTATCACGCCTGGCGTATCGCACACAGCTACCGTCCCGGGCAGATCATCGAGTTGCCGCTCAAGGACATCAAGCCGAGCCCCTTCAATCCGCGTCACTTCTATTTGAAGGCTTCGATCGCAGAACTGGCTGTCAATCTCGCGAAGCAAGGGCAGCAGCAGGCAATCCATGTGATTCCTGACTACGCAGCGCCGGGCAGCTACTACGTGAGCGATGGCGGCCGTCGCGTGCGTGCGCTGAAAGAAGCAAACAAGGAAGTCGTCAAGGCAATCGTCATCGATCTGCCGATCGGCATTCAGAGCTACAAGCTCGGTTACGACCTGAACGTTCAGCGTGATTCGCAAACCGTGTTCGATAACGCGGTGGTGTGGAAGCGATTCATCGATGAAAAGCACTTTCAGAGTCAGCGCGAGCTTGCCGATCACCTCGGCCTCGACGAATCGACGGTTGCGGTTGCGCTGTCGATCGGCAAGTTGCCGGAGCTGGTCATGCAGGAAATGGTGGCGCGCCCGGACCGGTTTGGCTCGAACATGGCCTATCAGGTTGGCCGTTATCACGGCGCGCGCGGCACGGACGCCACGCTGCGTCTCATCAACCGCATCGTTGCCGACGACCTCAGCACGCGCCAGGTGGCGGATATCGTGAAAGGCCGGGCGAGCGCGCAGGAAAGCCCGAAGCCGGCTGGGCGGCAACGCTACGCGCAACGGCTGGAGATCAAACTGGACGGCGTGGCTGTCGGTGACCTGAAGTCATACGGGGACGACCGCCTCGAGTTGCGCCTGAAGGGACTCGCAAAAGATCGACGCGACGCGATTCTTCAGCAGATCGAGCAGATCCTGAAGACGAAATAAGTTTGGAAAATTTGTCGACGACTGCCACGCATCGGGCAGACCGTCGACAATGAGACGGGGGGCGTTCTACGTCGCTCGAATCGGCCAAAGCCCCACCCCCACCGCCCCGCCTTGCGCGGGCCGGCCTTGCATGACGGTCAGGCCGCGCGCGTCTGGCTCAGCGTGAACGCGAGCAGGTCGCCGTCGGTCGGTTCGCCCCAGGTCTTGCGCGCGAGCCAGTCGAAAAACGCCGTATCGGCCAGTTTCGATTCCAGTCCGCGACGACGCCAGTCATCGCGCAAATGCGAACCCAGCCCTGGCAGTTCATCCGTCTCGAATGACTGACGCGCAAGCTCGCGCTCCATGTCGCCCTGCTCCTCGTAGAGCGAGCGGGCTTCCTTGCGCCGATAGGCGGCATATTCATCGAGCAGTCGCGCCTTCGGATCATCGGCGGCAACAGCTGCCGACGCGCCGCGGCCAACGGCCGGTGTGGCGCCTGCCGCAGTCTCGACCGGCGGCGCATAGCCCTTCTTCAGCGCGTCCTTGAACAGCGCCGCAGCGCTGCGCACCGGCGGCAGGCTCGTGCTGCGCATACGCTGTTCGGTCAATTGCAACGCGGCGCGAATGCGGTTTTCCTCGCTGTCGGCGTAAAGCGACTGCGCTTCCTTGAGCGGAATCCCGATCTTCACCATGCGATCGACAAGCGTGCTGTCGAACACATTCGGATGCTCGTCGAGCGCGAGCATCGGCTGCTTGCGCTCGGTTACGCGAAACTGGATTTCGGCAACACGGCGCCCTTCGCGATGCTCGATCAACTCGACGAAGATGTTCGTCACCGCGTTGACTTCGGCGATGGCAGGCCGCAGATAATCGCGTTTGAAATACTTGTACTCGCGTTTGGCTTCGTCGCCCGCTTCGGTATCCGGGGTACCGGAAAGGATCGGGCGCCACCACTCCCAGGTCTCGCGCATCGTCAGATGGCTGGGGTTGGTCAAATAGCGCACGCAAATCTCATAGAGCGCAAGTCCCGCGCTGCTGCGCAACTGGCTCTGGAACTGCAGGCTAAGGCGGGCGTACTGGACCGGATCCAGCAGCTTCTTCTTGATCTTCGGCGCGAACGAAAACTCCACCCAGACACGGCGGGTTTGCGGGTCCTCGAGAATTTCCGCATCCGCTATCAGCGTGGAAATCCCCCACTTGCGACCGGGCTTCTGGCTCGACGTGCCCTGGCTCCATTCGACCTGCACCGACACCATACGGCGCAGGTGCTCCTTCACGAGCGCTGTATCGTTCGAATCGAACGCCGAGTTGGCGACGATGTCGGAAAGCAGCGCACGGTAGGTATCGCCGGACTCGTCGGCCTGCTGGGCGACGGCCAGCAGGACGTTGAACAGCTTGCGAGTCAGCAGGGTGATCTTGCCACTCTTCGGCTGGATCGCGATCGCCTCGACGGCCTTGCGCAATTCCGCCGAGCTGGGGCTTACCACATCGGTCTTTTTCACGCGCTTCGTGGCCATGCGTCGGGTCGAGGAGAGAATTTCGCGAAAGGATACCGTCTGTGGTGATAGGCGTCTATAGGGCCTCTCTCACCATTGCCGGTGATGCGCATATCGCGCGCGCCGCTCACCGCGACGCCTTCCCGTATTGCCTCACCTTTGGCCAGACGCCCATCCAGCGGGGCGCTTTGCGTCATGCGTGGTCCGGCCCGATCCTGTATTTCCGATGGCCTCCCAAGGGTCGCCATCTGTTCCCGTATTCGCTCACCTTAAATATTTTCGTGCAGCCAGTGATAAAAGTGCGTCGCAGGCAGCGAAATCCGGGCTTCGGAGCGGTCGCTGGCCAAAAAATCTGCTGCAAAGCGATCGCACCGCAGCAAAACACGCGCGTCGCACGTGCAAGGCAGGCAGAAAGTCCAGATTGCGAAGCCAAAAACTACGCGCCACGGCAATCGAAGGTCAAAATTGTCGAGGTTCGCCGTTGCGTGCCCCGATGTCTCCCGGAAACACTCACCTTTTGCCGTGTTGACTGAACACATCGACCCGCTCCCAAAGGCCGTCGTTGCTGCAGTCAGCCCGCAACAGCTCCCGAAAGTCCTCACCTTTCGCATTCCGGCACGGTTGCGCTGCACCGTCACGGCGCCTCCCGGAAACTCTCACCTCATAGGGCATCAGAAAGAAAAAATCAATGAATTCCGGGACTTATCCACATGCGCGGCGGACCCGGGAAGGCGATATCGACTCCCGTATTACCTCACCTCAGGCGAACACAGTACGTTCGGACAGATGCGCGCTTGCCAAAAGTGTGCTCCTGAATAATCTCACCCATGCAGGATTCCAATGGAGAGAAGCACCACCCGCACCCGCGTATTTTCGGCGTCTGCAACGCAGTGAACACCAACTTTCTCCCGAATTTGCTCACCTTGGCCGTGAAATCCGCAAAAAAAGGCCCCCGAAAAGCCTCACCTTATCGAACTTGACCGGACGGCCGCAGCTAGTTTCGCGGCACTGCGGAAATCTCCCGAAAATTCTCACCTTTAGACGAGAAAAATCCCCGGCAACGCGTGACAGGCAGCCGGGAAATCCGCCCGGCTCGCGTACACGCCCCCGTAAAGGCTCACCTTTGGACCCTCGAAGCCCCCATTTCGCCCGATTTCGGGCTCCGGCTCCCGAAAAACTTCACCTTCGATCCGCATTTTTTCCCGATACTTCTCACCCCAAGCGTTGCAGCCCCTCGATTTAGCCGAAAAATGGCGCAAATTCGTGCTCCCGAACCCGCTCACCGTTGCATTTCCCGTAACATCGCCGTCGAGCCCAGCTACGCGCGACCTGTCCGCCCATGGCCTCCCGCATTGCCTCACCCTTGCCGGGAAGTCAAGAATCCCCCCGCTCCCGAACCCGCTCACGTCCTTTCCTGCAGTGGCTCACCGGTATTCCCGAAGCCCGTCACCGAACTTTCCCGCAGGCACTCACCCAGGGTCCCGTAAAGCTTCACCTCATCGCCCGGAAAGCCCCGCCAGGTAAGGATTTGCCGTGGCGTTAACGTTTTTAACCGGTATCAAGGGTGTTTACTTTTATATCTCTCAAGCAAGAATCCCCCCGCGAGCGATTGGAGATATCCACATCCCAATCCAACCACCTTGACGACGTCCACAAGTCCGCTCGCGTGAAACATTGGATAGCCGTAAAATAAGGCCAAAAAAACGCGCATTTACAAGGGCTTATGAAACAAACTTCGATTTGTTTCACGGAAAGACCCAGTCGATCTCGTCTTGCATCGTCAGAAAACGCCTGCGCAATGACCTTTGGCCACCTCCAGCAGTATCGACACTTAAAAACGTAGCAAATAGAACGTAATTTGTTATTATTCGTCCACTCCCCTGCCGAGAAGACGAATATGCGAGACCAAGACCGCCAGGCAATCCGCGAAGAAATCGAGAATTTGCGCCACAACGGCGCGCGCAGGCAGGAGCTTTCCTTACATGCCTGCAAACGCTTGTTCTTCGATTTCGAAATCAAGCCGTCGATGGCTGCCGTTCGGGAACTGACCCAGACAGGCAGTGCAAGCGACATCCCCAAGGACATCGATCTTTTCTGGCAGCGCATTCGCGCGACGTCAAAAGTGCGTGTGGGCGCCGGAGCGATTCCGCCCGCACTCGAGGAACGCGCAGGCGAACTGCTCGGTGCGCTTTTCGAGGAAGCACTGGCGCTCGCAGGCGATGCCCTGCAGGCAGAACGCACGGAATTCGAGGCCGGTCGCCTCGATGCCGAGCAGGCGACCCGGGAGGCCGAAGCCCGTCGCTCGGCCGCCGATGAAATGCTGCAACGCAGCGAATCTCGCGTGGAAGCAGCCTATGAGCGGGTGCGTGAACTCGAAAGTCAGCTTGCCGCTGCATCCGCGCATGGCGCCGCGGCGCATGGCAACCGCGAAGTCCTGATACAGCGTCTGGAGACGGAAAACGACGCGCTGCGCAAGCGCGTCGAGGTGGAACAGACGACCAACGCGGGTTTGCGCGATCGCATTGACGGTTTGCACGAAGAGATGCGCAAGAGCACCGAGCACTACGCGCAGCAGATCAAGGATGCGCTTGCCGAGGCCGAACGGCGCGTCAAGCCCATGCTGGTCGAACTGGATTCGTTGCGCTCGATGTCGTCGACCTGGCAGGCGGCGCAGCGCGATGCCAGCAAGAAGGAGTTCGATTTCATCCAGCAACTGGCGACGGCGAAGGCCCGCGCCGACCGGCTGGACGCCGTGCTGCGCGAACGGTCTGACGAAGTGGACGTGCTCACCCGGCAAGTCACGGTATTGCGCGGCCAGCAAGGACTCGACGCGTCGATCGCGGCCGTGCTCTGTTCACTCGCCGCCTCGGGCCGGTTGGGCGAAACCGATCTGGCGAGCCTCGGCACCTCGGTCGATGGTCACGTGGCGTTGCCGGCGCGTTGCCCGAACTGTCACGAAGGAGAGCCGGAGTTGTCCGAAGTGGACGATGGTTTCGAATTCACTTGCCCCGAGTGCGAGCACACCTCGGGAACGGGGGCGTCGAAGCTTGCGGCGTACGCGCGCTTCATGGCCGGCAAGCATTCGCACGAACAGACTTCCTGAGCGCTGACTGGACGATGCGCCAAGCCAGCCCGGCCTGGAGACGTGAGCTTTTACGGGAGACGCGTACGCGTTCGGCAACTACTGAACCACGCGCCGACGCGACGTTTCACGTCTTATCGCTTTCTGCCGAAGCGTGTTGCGCTGCCTCGCGTTCCGCCCACGTTTTCCATGCGCGATGCAACCGCCCCGCGGAGATCGGCTGCAGGAAACCGAGCCACTGCCCTACCTGATCCGTATCCACGCCGCGCTCGAACAGGTCCGCCGCGAACGTGTTGCGCAAGGTTTGGGGACTCGCGCGCTCGGCGCGCGTTTCGGCCACGCCGGCGGCTTCCATCAATGCGTCGATGGCGCGAAGCACGGTGGCCTTGTGCATGGGACGTCCGGACGGCGAGCCCGGAAACACCAGTTGTCCTGGCAGTCCGGCCAGTCTGCGTGCTTCGAGCCAGGCGCCGAGCACATCGACGGCAAATGGCGTCAGTCGCGTGACGCGCGTAAATGCCGGGTTGGCGGCTTCGATCGTGACCCATTCCGAGCCGATCGCCACGCAGTCGAGCGTGAGTGAAATGGCGTCACCCGTTTTCAATCCACCGCCCAGGAAGATGGCAACGAGCGCCCGGTCGCGGCGTTCGCGCCATCGTTTTGCCGCAGAAGGCTCGACGAGCGGCGAGAACAATTGGCCGATGATCGCGGCGCGCTCGACGGCACCAAGAAAACCCGTCGGCTCGTTCTCGCGTGCGTTGCGCCACGCGGCTTCGCCGTCCTGGGCGATGAAGCGCGCCGGGTTCGTGGAGGCGAGTTCGATTTCGCGCACGTGATCGAGTACGCGCTCGATGAGCCGCAGGTAGCGAAGACGCTGCGGCTTCTTCACATTGAGGCTTGCAACGAATTCGGCGATCGTGCCGGTATCCACGGTCATGACGGTCTTGCGCTTGAGCGCGAGCCATTCCAGAAAGCGTCCCCACTGCACGCGATAGACCTCGGCGGAGGACCGGCGCAAGTCTTGCGAGGCGAGCCATGCGTCGAATGCGGCGACGGGGTCGCGCTGCCAGTCCTGGCGTTGCTGGTCGAAGAGGTCGCGTGAGGAAGTGGAGGACGCCATCTCTATCATTCCGTTAGTTGCGTTACGAGCCCATTATAGCGATCGAATGACCATCGCACTGAATTCGTTCCGCGCGATGCGTCCGCGGCCAGCGATCAACCACCCCAAGGCCTGGCACGCCGCCCAGCGTCGTTGTGCTTCGCGTGTCGGCGCGATTCTTCCGCGCGTTGCGCGGCGCGCTCATAGGCCGAGACCGCGAATGCGAATACCGCTGGCAATGCGTTGGATTGCCCGAAGTCGACAGTTTCGTCGGTTTCCGGCCAGGCAAGGTCGCCGGGCCGTTGAAAGAGGCCGAGCATGAGGGCGTCGTGGCGGCTGGCGAAGCCGAGATCCGCAAGCGCTTCTGCCTCGATGGCATGCAGCAGCCGCCAGGTGAGCGGCACCTGCCGCGTGATATAGCGCTGCGAGATGTTGCGCACGATCAGTTCGAGGTCGCGCGCGGCGGCCTGAAAGCGCAAGGCCGCCAGATCGTGCTCGCGCGGCAGTTCGGTTGGGAGGGACATCGACGGCTCCGGTCGGTCTTTTACTGTATAAATATACAGTAGTCGGACCGATCGCGCAGCCTCGTCCGTTCGGCTAAAGCTAGCGGTGAGGCGCTCGGTCAGCCGTGAATCACCACCAGCAGCGCGCACGCTTCGCCCTTGCCCGCGTTGCGGATGGCGTGCGGCTGGTCGGCGATATAGCGCGCCGTGTCTGCGGCCTTCAGGCGCGCTTTGGTGCCAGCCGCTTCCACCTCGATGCTCCCCTGCAGCACCGTCAGATGTTCGCGCGTGCCCGGTTCGTGCGCGGCCGAAACCAGCGCTCCGCCCGGCTTGAGCGTCAGCTCATACCACTCGAAGTTGCCGGCCAGCTCGATCGGTCCCCACACACGCAACTGGTAACCGGCGTCGTGGCCGTGCAGCGTCGGGATGTCGTGCGGCCCGGCCACGGCGATCGCCTCGGGCGCCTTCGGGGCGGCGAACAGCGAATCGAGCTTGACGCCCAGCGCATTCGTGAGCCGCCAGGCCACCGCAATGGTCGGGTTCGCCTTGTCGCGCTCAATTTCCGATAGCATGGATTTTGAGACGCCCGCCGCGCGCGAGAGGTCGTCGAGTGTCATCTTGCGCTCGGAGCGCAGCCGCTGGATTTGCTCGCCCACGCGCGGCGGCGCGGCGGCGGATACGGCCGACGCAGGCAGGGTGCCAGTTGCAGCCGACGCGCTCGCGTCAGGAAGAGCGTTCGCCGGTGCGGCGCGCGATTTACGGGTGCTTGCCATTCACGGCCTCATCGATTAGAGTGCGTTCGACATATCGAACATGAGTTCGAAATAACGGAATTTTTCGCTAACAGCTGACGGCGACTATAGCAAACCGCAGGCAAAACCGCGGTAGTCCGCAGCTATGTGAGGAGCACGATTCATGCGTACCCCGTATCTCGACCACTTGCGCGCGACGCTCGACCAGATCCGCGCGGATGGCTTTTACAAGAACGAGCGCGTGATCGCCACGCCGCAGTCGGCCGACATCCGGCTCGCAGACGGTAGCGATGTGCTCAACTTCTGCGCAAACAACTACCTCGGCCTCGCCAACGATGCACGCCTCATCGCCGCCGCCAAAGACGGCCTCGAGCGCGATGGTTTCGGCATGGCGTCGGTGCGTTTCATCTGCGGCACGCAAACCGTGCACAAGCAGCTCGAAAGCGCACTCGCGACATTCCTGAAAACCGAGGACTGCATTCTCTATTCCAGCTGTTTCGACGCGAACGGCGGCCTCTTCGAAACGCTGCTCGGCGAAGACGACGCCATCATTAGCGACGAACTCAATCACGCGAGCATCATCGACGGCGTGCGTCTTTCGAAAGCGCGCCGCTATCGCTACAAGAACAACGATCTTTCGGACCTCGAAGCAAAGCTGAAGGAAGCCGACGCAGCGGGCGCTCGCTACAAGCTCATCGCCACCGATGGCGTGTTCTCGATGGACGGCATCATTGCCGACCTCAAGGGCATTTGCGATCTCGCGGACCGCTATGACGCACTCGTGATGGTCGATGACTCGCACGCGGTGGGCTTCATCGGCGAGCATGGGCGCGGTACGCCCGAACACTGCGGCGTCCTTGAGCGCGTGGACATCATCACCGGCACGCTGGGCAAAGCATTGGGCGGCGCATCGGGCGGCTATATCGCGGCGAAGCAGGAAGTGATCGACCTGCTGCGCCAGCGCTCGCGTCCCTATCTTTTCTCGAACACGCTTACGCCGAGCATTGCGGCCGCATCGCTTGCCGTGCTCGAGTTGATTGCGAGCGACGAAGGTGCGCAACTGCGCCGCCGCGTACGCGAGAATGGCGCCCAGTTTCGCCGCGACATGAGCGCGCTCGGCTTCACGCTCGTGCCCGGCGAGCACCCGATCATTCCCGTGATGCTCGGCGACGCACAGGTCGCCACGAAAATGGCTGACGCGCTCCTGCACGAGGGCGTCTACGTCATCGGCTTTTCGTATCCCGTCGTGCCCAAGGGCCGCGCGCGCATTCGCACGCAAATGAGCGCAGCGCACACGCCCGAGCAGATCGGGCGCGCCGTCGATGCATTTGCGCGCGTTGGCAGAGAGCTCGGTGTGATTTAACAAGGATTGCGAATCAAATGAAAGCACTTGCCAAACTCGAACGCGCGCCTGGCCTCACGCTCACGCGCGTGAAGAAGCCCGAAGTCGGGCACAACGACGTGATGATCAAGATCCGCAAGACGGCGATTTGCGGCACGGACATCCATATCTGGAAATGGGACGACTGGGCGCAGAAAACCATTCCGGTGCCGATGCACGTGGGCCACGAGTACGTGGGAGAGATCGTCGAGATGGGCCAGGAGGTGCGCGGCTTCCAGATCGGCGACCGCGTGTCGGGCGAAGGGCACATCACCTGCGGCTTTTGCCGCAATTGCCGCGCGGGGCGGCGCCACCTGTGCCGCAACACCACGGGCGTGGGCGTGAACCGCGAAGGCGCGTTTGCCGAATACCTGGTGATTCCGGCCTTCAACGCGTTCAAGATTCCGCCCGAGATCTCCGACGAGCTCGCGGCGATCTTCGATCCGTTCGGCAATGCCACGCACACGGCGCTGTCGTTCAACCTCGTGGGCGAAGACGTGCTGATTACGGGCGCGGGGCCAATCGGCATCATGGCTGTGGCGATCGCGAAGCACGTGGGTGCGCGCAACGTCGTCATCACCGATGTCAACGACTACCGGCTCGAACTCGCGCGCAAGATGGGCGCGACGCGCGCCGTGAACGTTGCGCGCGAGTCGCTGCGCGATGTGATGAACGAACTGCACATGACCGAAGGCTTCGACGTGGGCCTCGAAATGTCGGGTGTGCCGAGCGCGTTCACGGCGCTGCTCGAGTCGATGAACCACGGCGGCAAGGTCGCGCTGCTCGGCATTCCGCCCGCGCAAACCGCCATCGACTGGAACCAGGTGATCTTCAAGGGGCTGGAAATCAAGGGCATTTACGGCCGCGAGATGTTCGAGACCTGGTACAAGATGGTCGCCATGCTGCAAAGCGGGCTCGATCTTTCGCCCATCATCACGCACCGCTTCAGCGTGGACGACTATGAGAAGGGTTTCGCGGCCATGCTCTCGGGCGAAAGCGGCAAGGTGATTCTCGACTGGACCGCGGCCTGAACGCGCGGCGGTTTTACTGCGGCTGTTCCGGCACCGGCTGCGCGAATTCGGCCTCGATGCGTACGCCGATCTCGTCGCCCACGGCGGGATACCAGCTCGTCAACCCGAACGCCGAGCGGTTGAAATGACCGGTAGCGGCAAAGCCTAGCGTGGGCTGCTTGGTGAGCGGATTGGGCGCGTAGCCGTTCAAGGTGACGTCGAGCGTGACCGGCTGGGTCACGCCGCGTATCGTGAGATTGCCCGTGAGCGTGCCGCGCGCCTCGCCCGTGCGCGTGAAGTGCGTGCTCGTGAAACGAATCTCCGGATAGCGTTGCACGTCGAGCATCTGTGGGCCCTTCACCATGGCGTCGAGCGCGCTGACGTTGGTGTTCAGGCTCGTGGCGTCGATCACCGCGTCGAGCGTGGCGGTTTCGAGGCCGCCTGCCGTCCAGTCGAGCGTTGCCTGCGCGCGGTCGAAGCGCATGACGAAGCGCGAGTAATGGAGATGATCGACGTCGAATACGACGCTCCAGTGATGCGCGTCCATCGCGTAGCGCCCCGCTGGCACGTCGGCTTCCGTGCGGCTCACGCTGTGCGTGACCACGCGCAGCGGCGTGCACGCGGCGAGGCTCGCAGCACACAGTGCCATCAAGAAGGCACGGCGCGTGCCGCAAACGAGGCGCGCAAGCGACACAGGCGTCCGGTCTTTCATCTCTGCTCCCTTTAACTCGTCGATACTCGTCAGTACGTTTGACGGCGCGTGTTTCTTCCACGCGCTTCGCGAAGCATAACGCGACGGGGACGGATCGCGCTGCCCGTCCCGGTCACGCGCATATTGCGCGCCGCGCGAAACTCGGGTTTCATACGCCCATTGGAGCCCGAAGCGCGGAGAGCCGATCCATGCCAGCCACGAACCACGCCGTGTGTTTTCACGCCACGCTCGTGCGCGACGTCGACGCGATGACCGCCGCGACCGTGCGCTCGTTCGGGCGTCACACGCACGATCAGTACGGCATTGGCGTAATCGATCGAGGCGGTCATGTCTCGTTGAGCGACGCGGGCGAGGTCGAGGCCGTGCCGGGCGACCTCATCCTCGTCAATCCGGGCGAGGTGCACGACGGCCGCCCGCTCGACGCCGCCGGGCGCACGTGGCGCATGCTGTATTTCGAGCCGCGCTGGGTCGACGCGCTGCAAGGCGACATCACGCAGGGCGACGACGCCGCTTTCGCGCTGCACGCGCCGGTGATCAGGGAGCCGCATTGGCGTGCGCTGTTCAATGCGGCCTTCGCCCACGTCACTGACGAAAACGGCGACCTCTCCCACATGGCTTTCGACGCCGCCACGCTCGAAGTCATGACGCGTCTCGTCGAGGCGCTCGGCCACCGCCGCGCGCTGGCGCAGTGCTCGCCGGCATCGCTTGCGCGCGTGCGCGACATGATCGACACCGATCCGGCCCGGCCGTTCTCGCTCGCGCAACTCGCGCAGGCGGCGGGGCTGAGCCGATTCCAACTCCATCGCGGCTTTCTGCGTGCGTTCGGCGTCGCGCCGCACGGCTACATCCTGCATCGCCGCGTGGCGCTCGCGCGGCGTTTGCTCAAGGCGGGCACGGCGCCCGCGCAGACCGCGCTGGCCGCCGGTTTCTGCGACCAGAGCCACCTGAACCGCGCCTTCGCGCGGCAGTTCGGTGTTTCGCCGGGGCGCTACCGGCTCGCGCGCGCAGCATGAGTCCCATGCGCCTCGAGCGCTGACGCACAACGATCCAAGACGGCGCGCCGTGGTGAGCCTATACAGGCGTATCACCACGAGGAGCGCTCCATGTCGATACGATTGCCGTCGCGCGAAAGCGCGCGGCGCTTAACCTTCTCCCCCCGATCCGTCGCCCATTGGCAATTGACGGCGGCCATGCTTACCGTGGGCAGCACGGTCATTGCCAGCAAGGCCATTGGCGCCGGGCTCGATCCGCTGTCCGGCACCGCGCTGCGCTTTGCCATTGCGTTGCCGGTCTTTCTGCTGCTCATGCGTCTGACCGGCACGAGGTTCCCGCGTCCTGGCCTGCGCGACGCGCTGTTGCTCGTCGCGCAGGCTGCCGTTGGCAGCGTCGGCTATACGGTCTTGCTGATTGCGGGCACGCAGCGGACTTCCGCGAGCGCCGCCGGCATTATCCTCGGCACGCTTCCCGCCGTGTGCGCGTTGACGGCGGCGCTGGTGCTGGGCGAGCGGCTGCGCGCGAGCACGCTCGTTTCGGTGACGATCGCGAGTTTCGGCGTGGCGTTGGTCACGCTTGCGCCTGGGGAACACCGCGATGGCGTGCGCTCGCTCACGGGCGACGCGATGATACTTGGTGCGGTCGTGTGCGAAAGCCTGTTCGTCCTGCTAAACAAAAGGCTTTCGCGGCCGTGGCCGCCACTCGCGCAGGCTAGCGCGATGACGGGGATCGGCTTCGTCGTATCGGGCCTGTGTGCGTTACCCGGCTGGCTTGGCGCGGCCCACACCGTGCCGTTGCATGCCGTGCTCGGCGTGGCCTACTACGCGCTCGTGCCGACAGTCGGCGGATTCTGGCTCTGGTACGCAGGCGCTGCGCGAGTGCCAGGCGGCGAGGCTGCGGTCTTCACAGCCGTGGCGCCCGTGTCGAGCGTGGCGCTTGCCACGGTGCTGCTCGGCGAGCCGCTGACTCCCACGCGCGTGCTGGGCCTCACGCTGGTCGTGGCCGCCGTGTTCGCGGTTTCGGGGCGCGCACTTTGGAATCGCATCAGCGCGCTGCGCGGCACGCGCAACAGCAAGGTGTCTTGACTTGGGAGAATGATCGTTCTACATTACGGGATCGGAGAACGATCATTCTCCCACTGAAACGAGACTAGCCATGAGCCCGCCCGCTGTAGCGAACCGCGAACCGAACACAGAAGCGAACACGGAAGCGCCGCAGCTCGACGCGCGCGCGCGCCTGCTCGACGCCGCCGAGGCGCTGATCTACGCGGGCGGCATTCACGCAACGGGCGTCGATGCGATCGTTCGCGCGGCAGGGGCGGCGCGCAAGAGCTTCTACACGTATTTCGAATCAAAGGACGCGCTGGTTGCGGCCGCGCTCTCACGGCGCGACGAACGCTGGATGCGCTGGTTCATCGCCGGCACGCTCGCGCGCGGACGCACGCCGCAGGCACGCCTCATCGGCATGTTCGACGTATTGCGCGAGTGGTTCACGTCCGAAGGCTTTCACGGTTGTGCGTTTCTCAACGCGGCTGGCGAAATCGCTTCGCCCGACGACCCCGCGCGCGTGGTCGCGCGAGAACACAAGGCGCGCCTGCTCGACTTCGTGCGCGAACAAAGCGATGCGTGGGCCGCGAGCGTCGGCGTCGATCGCCGTGTCGCCGCACGCCTCGCGCGCCAATGGCTGATCCTGATCGATGGCGCGATCGGCGTGGCGCTCGTGAGCGGTGACGCCGATGCGGCGCTCGATGCGCGCGCGGCAGGCCGATCGTTGCTCGAAGCCCTCGCGCCAAAAAGCGCTGCCGAATCCCGCAACCGTTCCGAAAGCCGATCTACATGACGCGCACCATCCCGGCGCACTGCCCAACGCAAGGAGCAAGACCATGAGTGATTCGCCCGAAGTGCGCCCGCCGCTGCCGCCGTTCACGCGCGAGAGCGCCATGCAGAAAGTGCGCGCCGCCGAAGACGGCTGGAATACGCGCGACCCGCAACGCGTTTCGCTTGCGTACACGCCGCAAAGCGTGTGGCGCAATCGCGCCGAGTTTGTGACGGGCCGCGCGGCGATCGTCGAATTTCTCGCGCGCAAATGGGCGCGCGAACTCGACTATCGCCTGATCAAGGAGCTATGGGCGTACACGGAGAATCGCATCGCGGTGCGTTTTGCCTATGAGTGGCATGACGATTCGGGCAGCTGGTTCCGCTCGTACGGCAACGAAAACTGGGAATTCGACGCGAACGGCCTGATGGCGCACCGTCACGCATCGATCAACGACCTGCCGATCCGCGAGGCGGATCGCCTCTATCATTGGCCGCTCGGGCGCCGTCCCGACGACCATCCGGGTCTCTCCGACCTCGGCCTCTGACGCTTCGCTTTCATCGGAACGACTCGCGCCGGTGGCACCATGCCAGCGGCGAACGAGTCGCCCGATCCGAGCCAGGGCTCCATTGCGCACGCATCGGGTTGCGGTACAGTTCGTCATTCACCGCGAACCAGCAATCAGAAAACAGACGACCGCCCTCGCGGATCGGCGCAATAAAGGACGGAGAGCCCATGCGGTTTTGGCAGAAGCAAGCTGGCGCAGCAACGAAAACGATAACGGGCGCGGCGACGAAGGCGACAACGAAGGCGACAACGAAGGCGACAACGAAAGCGAAGCAAACGAAACGCGGCGCGACTGCAGCTTTGCTGCTCTTGCCGCTGCTGCTGTTCGGCACCGCGCAGTCGGCGCATGCGGCAAACTGGTGTAGTTCGGGCCTGTGGGTGGACGCAATGGTCGGCTCGTACCACATTCATCCCGACAAGGACTTCGAACAGTTCAACCCGGGCCTCGGCATTGAATGCTGGCCAGGCGACACGTGGGCGCTCACGGCCGGCGGTTTTCGCAATTCGCTGCGCCGGCCCTCGTACTATGGCGGCGCGGTGTGGGCGCCCGAATTCCTGCATTGGGGCTTTGTGAGGCTCGCGGCGATGGGCGGCATCATCTCCGGCTACAACTACGGCAACTGGGGCCTTGGCCACGACCATACGATCGGGCCCGTGGTCGCGCCGATCGTGATGGTCGCGTACAAGCGCGTGGGCGTGAACTTCATCGTCATTCCGCCGATACCTTCTGACGATCTTCCCTTCACCATCGGGTTTCAGTTGCGCTTCAAGTTCTAGGGCTCGACGTCCTCCCGCAAACTCTCACCTTTGCTGATAACCTGACGCCTTTGTCATATTGGCGTCAGGCGCGCGCCACGGCCTGACCCTAAGATACGAGCCTTCGCTTTACCGGGCGCGAGACGCGACGCGCTACCCACGTCAAAGGAAAAGGATGAAGAAGTTCACTCGCATGCTGATCGCCGCAGGCGCACTGGCCCTGAGCGCTGGCGCCATGGCGGCCGACGCACCTGAACCCACCTGGTTGCCCGCAACGGCCGCCGCGAGTTTGCAGAATGCAAGTGCGATCGTCGAAGGTGCGAATGGGTCGAACGTGAAGTCGACGCTTTATGTCTTCATGGACCCAAACTGTATTTACTGTCACCTGGTGTGGAAAGCGCTGCAACCGTATGAAGCGGCGGGCCTGCAGGTGCATTGGATTCCTATGGGCTTTCTGAAGGCCGATTCGGCGGGCAAAGCGGCCGCGCTGCTGGAAGCGAAAGATGGCGCCGCGCTGCTCAAGGAACTCGAAACGCACTACTCGGAGAAGGACGAATCGGGCGGCATCGCACCGCTCGCACACATTCCCGCGGCCGACAAGAACAAGCTCGACAACAACATCAAGCTCTTTCAGGACCTCGGTTTCGACGGTACGCCTACGCTGATTTATCAGGGATCGGGCGGCCGCTGGGCCAATGTCAGCGGCTTGCCGAAACTGAACGACCTGCCGGGCATGCTGAATCTGCCCGCGCAACCGATTACCGATGCCGAGCTGAAAAAATATCGTTGAGCGCGTGCGGCGGTGAGTCATTCGCCGCATCGTGAGTTCACCGATACAACGATAGGTGAGGAGTTCCAGGAGTTGAACTCGCTGCGCTCCTCCCGAAAAGCCTCACCTTTGCTCTCGCGGGGCGCAAACACCTGCTAGAGGATGGCGGAACATGCCGCAAGGCCGATGGGCGTAGCGAACGTTCGCGCCACGAGGCGGCGCTCGACGGTGGCGAATCAGTAGCCGGGTAATTGATTCGGATAGCAAACTAATGTGCACGCGCTGTTTGGCGGTAAAAATAGGTGCGAGAAGGCTTGCGCCGAATGCTGAGCGTTCTGCGCTTACGGGAACAGCGGCGCCGAAGCACGGCACAAACATGCGTTGCAAGGCGAGCAACGTAAGGAAAACTGAAGGTGAGCATATGCGGGAGAGTGGGCTCACTGCAGTGTGCGGCGCGCGATTTTTCGTCGCACCGTTTCGCACGTCGGCGGACCGGCTCAGCCGATGCGGCCCGTGTGAGCTCACGCAAAGGTGAGTGTTTCCGGGAGCATGAACGCAACGCGAGCCGTTGCTGCGCTGCGGCAGCGGCGCCGCGAGCGGGTTGTGATTCGCGGTATAGTCATTTGCGACAAGAGGGTTCGTTATGCGCCCTGCGCTTCACCGCCACCGCGCGTAAGCGGTCTGCAACGGAGTTTTCCATGGGTATCCTGGACAGGCTTTGGCCGCGTGCCCGCGCGAAGCAGGTGCCGCAATCGCCACAAATCCAGACGCTGATCGAGCGTCTGCTCGTGCTCAGCCCTACGCTCAGGCTTGTGCCCGAGTGGCGCGAGCGGCTTGCGCCGGCACTGGCTCAGTCCGTCGCATACGTGCGCGACGTGGTGGACCGCATGCCGCACGCACACGAAGCGAGCGCCGCTACATGGTCGAGCGACCCCTATATCCACGCGTTTTTCGCTGCGCCCGACGAGGTTGCCCATGTGCTGAGCCGCTCGCCTGAACTGCATGCATGGTTCGAGAGCCATCCGCTTGCGCGCGAGACCTACGCGGTACTCAGCATGGCGCTGAACGAGCGCCGTGCCTTCGGTGTCGAGCAGTATGGCGACGAGGTGCACACCGATGTCATGCAGACTACGCTGAGTTTCGACGACCACCAGGTGCGCGTGTGCGGCGAAACCGAAAGTGAACTTCGCGAGCAGATCGTGGAGCGCGTTGTCGAGCAGATCGCACTCGAAGGCCTCGCGCAGATCGGCGCCGACGAGTCGCGCCGCGACGTGCTGGAACAGGAGCGCGCGCTGCTCAGAACGCGCCTGCAACTGCTCACGCGTCACGGCGCGGGCACGCAACGCATGCTGGGCGAGCAAGCCACGCAAAACGTCGCCGAAGTGGCGAAGGTCGAGGCGCAGATCGCGCAGAACGAGCGCGAGATCGCCGCGCTCGGCCTGAAGAGCGAAGCGCTCGAACACCAGCTTTCGGTGATCTGCAACGTACTCGCGAATCCCGCGCAGTACACAAACGTCGAAATGCGCGAGATCTGCCTGAGTCCGATGAACGTCCTGCTTCCGAATGGCGGCCCGGACAACAGCGCCTCGATCATATTTCCTCTCGCGCACCTGCCGGCGAGCCCGCAGGGTTTGCGCGCGTTCTCACTGGTGCGCTTCGCGCGCACCGATCTTCAACCGTTGCCGCGCGTGCTCGTCGAAGACAGCCGCTTCATGATCTGAGCGCGGCCGTACGGTCATAGGTGAGAAGATTCGGGAGCGGTGTGCGGGGGATTGCGACGGTTCGTTGACAAAGCATGTCGTCATCACCGTGGCCGCCTGTCTGCCGCGGACGTTTCGTGATCCCGAAGTGCAGGAGAGCCTGGTTCCAGCGCGCAAGATTTTCCTGGTAGTCCCAGGTTAAGGGATGCGAATATTGCTGAGTACCAGGTGTTAGCAATCGAAACCTTGCGCGAGTGAGCGAGAGAGGCGAAGAGGTGAGCGTTTTCGGGACCCGTGAGCAACGGTGCAAAATTGCGCTTCGAATCGCTAACCGTTTAAGCAAAAAGCCCCTTGAAAAGGGGCTTTTTCGTCTTCGACCTCGACATCGGGCCTCGCACTTCGGCGCGAAAGGTGAGCGTTTTCAGGAGTCGTGGGTCAGGCGCCGTGCGCCGGCCACGCGAGCACGCCGTTCGCGTCGATGGTGAAGCGCAGGTCGCCGGATTGCGACGCCGGCGCATCTTCAGCGGCGATATCGAAGGTAACGCCCGCGATCTCGACGGCAACGTAGCGGTCGCCGTGACGCAGCGACGTGCCCGCCATGCGCCCTTGCCACGCGCCCTCCTGCGTCGCGACGAGCGCGCGCGGCGAGACCCGCCACATCACGCGCGAGCCCACCGCGAGCGACGGATCGGCACACGGCAGGCGCAGTCCCGTCGGCGTTTCGATCGTGCCGCCCGCTCGCACGATGCCCTCGCCTACATTGTGCAGGCCGAGCAATTCGGCTACGCGCAGCGTGGCGGGCTGCTGGAACACGTCGGCCACGGCGCCCGCCTGCAGCACGCGCCCTTGTTCGAGCACGAGCACTTCGTCGGCGAGCAGGGCGGCTTCGTCGGGGTCGTGCGTGACGATCACCGTCACGGCGCCGACCTCGCGCTGCAGCGCCCGCAACGATTGCTGCAGGCGGCGGCGGCGCGGCGTGTCGAGCGCGGCGAACGGCTCGTCGAACAGCAGCAGTTGCGTGTGCCGCGTGAGCGCACGCGCAAGCGCCACGCGCTGGCGCTGGCCGAACGAGAGCTGGTGCGGCAGGCGCTCGGTGAGCGCGTCGAGGCCCAGGTGCGCGAGCCAGTAGCGTGCGCTGGCCGCATCGGCATCGACGGGAAACGCGAGCTGCTGCGCCACCGTCATGTGCGGAAAGAGTCCGTAGTCCTGCGGCATGTAGCCGATCTGGCGGCGCTCGGGCGCCAGCGCGCCGAGGTCGGTCTTGCCGAGCGTGACCCAGCCCGCGTCGTTGCGTTCGAGCCCGGCGACGATGCGCAGCGCGAGCGACTTGCCCGAGCCCGAAGGGCCGATGATCGCGAGCCGGCGGGTTTGCGGCTGCCACGAAACGTCGAGCGTGAACGCGCCGAGGTGCCGGCGCGCCGCGAAGGCGAGACGCAGGTCGGCGCTATCAGACGCGGTGGCGCCTGGCGTGATACTGGTGAGTTCGTCGCCGTTGTCGAGGTTCACCGCCAGCGTCGAGCGCGCACCACGGCTATAGACGGAAAGCACCGCGCAGATGATCGCAATGCCGAGCGTGGGCAAGAGGAGCGGCATCATCGCTGGCAGGCCCTGGCCGCCAAACACGACATAGGTATAAACAGGCAGCGAATACGGGTGATACGCGACCATCACGGTCGCGCCGAACTCGCCGAACGCGCGCAGCCAGGCGAGGGCGAGCCCCGCGCGGATGGCGGGCCACGCAATGGGCAACGTGACGCGAAAGAAACGGCTGGCGGCATGATGGCCGAGCGTGGCGGCGACGTCGTCGTATACGGGATCGACGGCGTTGAACGCCGAGCGCGCCGCGACGATCAGGAAGGGCGCGGCCACAAAGGTCTCAGCAAGCACGATGCCCGTGAACGAGTCGGTGAGCGAGCCGCCGAAAAGCTGGCCGATGCTGCTATACGGCCCGATCAGAAACAGCAGCAGCACGCCGCTCGTGAGCGGCGGCAGCGCGAGCGGCAACTGCACGACGAAGCCGACGAGCGCGATGCCGCGCGCGCGCGAACGTGCGAGCCAGTAGCCGAGCGGCACGCCGCCCAGCAAGATGACGAGCGTGGCCACGCTCGCGCTCGCCACCGATACGCCGACCGCAGACCAGGTGGCGTGCCAGTCGACGCCGGCCCAGTCCGCCTGGCCGATCTGCGGAATGCTTGCGACGAACGGCGCGCACAGGTAGACCGCGAGCAGCGCGCCGAGCCACCAGAGCGGCTGCGAGCGCTTCACTGCAACGTTCGCAGTAACCTGCGCGGCTTGTGTCATTGCTGTGCGGCGTCGATCACGGCCTGGACCGACGGCGGGATTGCCTGGCCCTGACCGTTGACGGCAGGCTTCGTCACGTCCACGCCGTGCTCGGCGAGCAGCTTGCGGCCTTCTGCCGAAAGCAGGAAGTTCACGAAGCGCGCAGCGCCGGCGCTGTTGGGGGCGTCGTTCAGGATCGTGAGCGTGTAGTTCGCCTTGATCTTCAGTTCGGGCGCGGGGTGGATCGCCGGAATCTTCAGGTCGGAGGTTTCGGTCGAATAGAAGAAGCCCGCGTCGAGCTGACCCGACTGCAGACGGCCAACGAGCGTTTCTTCCGGCAGCACCTGCTCGGGATTGTCCGGCGAGCCAAGCGTCTTCTCGACGAGGTCAGGCTGGTTGTACGCCTGCGCGGCCTTCGTCATGAGTTCCACCGTGAAGGCGCCCTTCGGGTCGAGCTTGGGGTCGGTGCGGCCAAGGCGAATGCCCGGTTCCTGCAGCACCTGATCCCACTTCTTCGTCTTGAAGTCGTTGGCGAAACGGCTCTTCGGGTTGTAGCCGATCAAGAGCGGCGATTCGGCGAAATTCACGTACCACGTCACGTGATTGCCGTTGGCCTCGCCCATGAGGCTCGCGTTGACCTTCGGGCTCGCGCTGATGAACACATCGCCGCGGCGCAGCTTGCCCTTTATTTCATTGGCGATCTTGTTCGAGCCCGCTGCATAGCCCTTGAAATGCAGGCCCGTTTCCTTTTCGAACGCGGGGCCCACGCTCTTTTCCATGAGGTTCACGAGCGAGCCTGCATAGAGCACATTGACATCGGATTCGTCGGCGAATGCGTTGGTGCTTGCACCCATTGCACCCATCACACCGCTCATCACGACGACTGAGGCCACCAGCTTGCGGATAAACATGTTCGACACCCCGTTCGTTATAAAGGCCAATATATTACGATGGACTGCTGTGATCATGTGCTTATCCAAATGGCTATTTTGGCGATCCATGCCTGTGCGCGTCACACTGACACGGCTAAACTGAGGGTCCAGTTCTTTTCCCGGTTCAATGTCCTGTTCAATTGTGGAGGCCCTCATGCGTACCAGCGCCCGTAATCATTTCTCCGGCCAGATCAGCGCGGTCAAGGCCGGCGCCGTCAACGACGAAGTCACGCTGCAGGCCGACGGCGGCCTCGAGATCGTCGCGATCATCACGCATGGCAGCGCCGCTTCGCTGGGTCTTGCCGCCGGCAAGCCGGCCTTCGCACTCGTGAAGGCATCGTCGGTGATCCTGATGGTCGACGGCGATACGAGCAAGGTGTCCACGCGCAATGTCGTCGCCGGTACGGTTTCGTCGGTCACGAAGGGCGCGGTGAATGCGGAAGTCGTGCTCGCGGCCCCGGGCGGCGCGCAAATCGCAGCCATCGTGACGAACGACAGCGTCGATCGTCTCGGCCTCGCGGCGGGCAAGCAGGCTGCGGCGCTCTTCAAGGCATCGAGTGTGATCGTCGGTGTAGACGGTTGATGCGCGGCTGCAATCGCACGTGAGCGCGATGAGTGACGAATCCGCTGCGCCGCCGCCGTCGCGCGATTTCGATGCACTGGCCGCGGCGCGCTGTGACGCCCTGACGGGTGCGCCAGCGGCGTCGCGTACGCCGGATGCCTGGCTCTTCGCGCGGCTCGTTGCGGCGCGCGAGGTGCGCGGCGAATTGCCGTTGCTTGGGTTATCACGCGCGCAGATCGAGGCGCTCGGCGCACGGCATTTCGTGTGTACGGTGACGAATGATGCGCTGCACGCGCACGCTGTGACAGAGGCGTCGCATGCTGCATTCGCCACGGCAATGCATGCCTTTCTCGTTGCGCTTGCCGCGCCGCAAGCCAACCCCGACGATGTGCGTTGCCTCGCTGCAATCATTGCCCATGCGTGTCTGCGGCCCGATCATCTTTGGCGCGATCTTGGCCTGCGTGGCCGCGATGACGTGACGCGCATGCTGGAGCGCTTTTTCCCCGAAGTCGTGGCGCGCAACGTGGAAGGCTTGCGCTGGAAGAAACTGCTGGCGCGCGAACTCGCGCGGGCATCGGGCACCACGCCAGGTCCTGCGCCTGGCTGCCCCGGCTGCGAGGACTTCGGTTTCTGCTTTCCCGCCGGGCGTTAGCCGTCCAGGGGAGCGGCGCGCGGCACGCATCGTGTATGCTTGCGCGCATGACCAAGTCCCCCAACGATCAACCGCGTACCGACGCCCCCGCGACCGCACAGGCGCAGAAACCGGGTGAACCCGAGGTGCGTTTTCGTATGCGCATCATTCAGGACGGCACGATCGCGCTCGGGCCGGGCAAGGTGTCGCTGCTCGAAGCCGTTCGCGAGCATGGCTCGATCTCGGCTGCGGCGCGCAGCATGAACATGTCGTACCGGCGCGCGTGGCTGTTGATGGACGAACTCAACCGCGCGCTGGAGTCGCCAGCCACGGTTTCGGAGCATGGCGGGCAGAGCGGCGGTGGCAGCATGCTCACGCCGGTCGGCGAAGAAATCGTTCGCCTGTATCGCAGCATCGAGGCGCGCGCCGCAACGGTTTGCGAGTCCGAGATCGAATCACTCGTCAAACTCATCAAAAGCTGAGTTGGCGTAACGCGGCGGCGCACTGCCGCCAGCGTCAGGCGCTTAGCCGTGGCGCAAGCAGAAACGCGAGACGGGCACCGCGGTGAGCGTGGGCGTTGCGTTCGCATGCAGCCGCACCATCAACTCGACGAAGCTGGCAAGGCTTGCCGTGCGCAGCGGGTGCCACGTTACCTGATGCCGTTCGCACACGCGCTTGAGCGTGCTCATTGAATCGTGGTCGATGCAGTCCACGGGAAACACCGCCAGATCCGCGTTCGCAAGCGCCGCTGCGAGCAGCCCCTTGCGATCCTCCACGCCGCCGTCGTGCACCGTCAGTTCGCCTCCCGCCGACTCCACCCAGCGCCTGAGCGCGTGATTCGAACCGGGCCTGCCACCCACGTAGACGATGCGGCGGCCCCTGAGCGCATTCTCGGGAAGCGCGTGTTGGGCCTGTGGGTCTTCGTGCGCTTGCGTTGTCTGCTCCATGGCGTGGACCTCGGCGCGCAAGGCGTCGATCAACGCATGGGCTTCGTCGAGTTGCGCGCGCAGTGTGTGGAGCGCGGCGGCGTCCGCATTCGCGCGCTGCTCGGCGATTTCGCGGCGGCTCGTATGCAGCGCGACCCGCGCGTCGCGTGCCGCGAGCGCTTCCTGCAGCGCTTCGAGCTGCGCCTGCTGCGGTGTTGTCTCGCGCTGCGCCGCCAGTTGCGCGGTTTGTGCATCGAGGGCATGGCGCGCCGCATCGCGTTCACGGCTCATCTCATGCAGACGCGCCTGCTGGCGCTCGATCCTGGCCTGTAGTTCGGCGTTCTCGGCTTCCAGCGCGACGAGGCGGCGCAAGTCGGCGCGATTGGCGGCGCCAACCAGGTGCGAGAGCATGTGCAACTCCCCGAACGCGGCCTGGCGCACTTCCATCGTCGTGGCCGGATGTGTCATCAGCGCCCAGTACGCAGGCGGGATGTCGCCGTTCGCGAGCGATTCATTCCAGAGCGTGAGCACGGCCTGTGCGTCGCGCGCAGTGGCGAAACGGCGCAACGCGCCTGCATAGCGCGTGTCGAGCGCTTTTTGCAATGCCTTGGCGCCCGCGCCGCCTTCTATCGCCAGCTCGACCGCGGCATGGTGGATCTCGAGATCGCTCGCGTGCTGGGCGTCGAGCCGGGCGAATTTCGGGACGAGCTTGCGCAGCTCGTGCGTGCTCAGGCAGGTGCCGATGATGGAGCAGTGCAGATGGGCGTCGAGTTCGGCCAGGCGCGTGCGCTGCCGCGCGCGGGCGAGTTCGGCTTGCGAAGGGCCGCAGCAGTCTGCGCTTCCCAGGGCGCGCAGCGTGGTCTCTTCGGCAGGAGTGCCGCCCGGTGTGCGGGCGAGGCGGAACGGCGGTGCGTGCATGGTGACCTCTGATCCGGTGCGCGACACGGGGCTGTGCATGGGCGTACGCGGCGAGCGTGCCTCGACGCGGCCAGGCGCCTCCGGCTGCTCACGCCTTCAGCGCAATATACCATGGAATATAACGACTATCGGCTGTCGGCCGGGGCGTGCGCTTCAGGCGGCAGGTTCGCGCACGAGCGCTGTCGCAACGGCGGTGACAGCGATGGCTTGGGCTTTGGCGGCAGAGCGGTCCGCCACCGCCTCGCATGCATGCGCTTCTGAACGCGCATTGGCCGCATTCGCGTGCTGCGCGAGGACATGCTCGACGCCGAGTCCGACGAAAGCCGCGTCGAGCCGCTCGAGTTCGGCCACGGTGCGGCGCAGCGCTTCGGTATCGAGACAGAATGCGTCGCTGAAAAGCGCATCGCGCGTCTTGTCGAGGCGCCGCGCGTCGCGAATGGCGCGCTTGAGTTCGCGCTGGCGGGCGAAGCGGGCAAGATCGATGCGCCGCGAGAGCGCGAGAAGGAGCGGCTGCAGCGAAGCGCCGACGTGCGCGGCGTGAGCGCTGCCGGCGCCAGGACCGCCAGAGCCGGCGTCGCCGCGCGCGAGCATGCGCTCGAAGCGCTCGATGCTGTTGCGCAACCGCCGGAACGCGTCGATCACGTCGCGGATCAATTCCGCACGCTCGTGCCCCGACGCGGGACGCAGCGTGGTGATCGTGGCTGCGAAGCCGTCCGCGCCGGCTGGCGCGGGTGCGCCACGCGCCTGCGATATCGATGTTGCGCTTACGAGGCGCCGACTACTCGCCACTTGCGGCCTCCGTCTGCTGGATGTTCGTTCGTTGTATTCTATAGGATATAACGATTTAGAGACGCAGCGCATGAATCGCACGGCGTCATGTTTCTGTGGCTCCAAGCCGTATGAACTAGAATTGCCGTTTTGCGCCTCGCTTTTGCCTCGTTGCGCACGCACCCGTTTTTCGCTTTTTTCCGCTGTTCAATGACCACACCCTCTCCCGAGGCGGCGTCCGACGACCCGCCCAGTCTTTCGCGCAATCGCGGTTTCCAGCGCTTCTACGGCGCGCGCGTGCTGTCGTCGCTCGCGTTCCAGATGCTCGCCGTCGCCATGGGCTGGCACATCTACGCGCTCACGCATAGCGCGTTCGCGCTCGGTCTCGTCGGCCTCGCGCAGTTCCTGCCGATGTTCTGCCTCACACTCGTCGTCGGCCACGTGGCGGACCGCTACGACCGCAGACGCATCGCGTCCGTATGCCAGCTCATCGAATGCGCCGCCGCGCTGACCTTCGCGGCCGGCACGATCGGCGGCTGGCTGAGCGCGCCGCTCATTTACGTGCTCGCCGCGTGCGTGGGCGCCGCGCGCGCGTTCGAGTCGCCCGCCATTTCGTCCTTGCTCCCGGGCGTCGTGCCGCGCGCTCAACTCCCTAATGCAACCGCCTGGTCGACCTCGGCGAACCAGACCGCGAACATCGTCGGCCCGGCGCTGGGCGGGCTGCTTTACGGCATCGGCGCGACGCCGGCCTACGCGGCCTGCTCGCTCGCGTTCGCGGCGGCGGCCACGCTTTCGGGCACGATTCCGATGCGCGCAAAACCGCCCGCGCGCACGCCTGTCACGCTCGAATCGGTGTTCTCGGGCATCGCGTTCATCCGTTCGCAGCCCGTTATTCTCGGCGCGTTGTCGCTCGATCTGTTCGCGGTGCTGTTCGGCGGCGCGACGGCACTCTTGCCGGTGTTTGCGCGCGACATCCTGCACGCCGGGCCCATCGCGCTCGGGCTCTTGCGCTCGGCGACGGCCGCGGGCGCGCTGGCGGGCTCGATCTGGCTCGCGCACTTTCCGCTGCGGCGCCGGCCGGGCCTTGCGATGTTCGGCGGCGTGATCGTGTTCGGCTGCGCGACGATCGCCTTCGGGCTCTCGCACAACATCGTCGTGTCGCTCATGGCGCTGGCGGTGCTGGGCGCCTCGGACGTGGTGAGCGTGGTCGTGCGCACGTCGCTCGTGCAGTTGCGCACGCCCAACGAAACGCTCGGCCGCGTGAGCGCGGTCAATTCGCTCTTCATCGGCACATCGAACCAGCTTGGCGAGTTCGAATCGGGGCTCACGGCGGGCTGGTGGGGGGCGCAGCGCGCCGTCCTCGTGGGCGGCGTGGCGACGATCTGCGTTGCGCTGCTATGGATGCGGCTTTTTCCGGCCCTGCGCGACACGCGCTCGCTCGAACGCGAAGAAACACGCGCCACCGAGAGCGCGAACTAGGGCCTGTTCATACGCGCGCCGCGGGCTGCGGCGCGCCGTCCCGCCGATGCCGCGCGCCGGTGTTTGCCGTTATCCTTTCTCCGGGGCCCGCTCGCAGCGAGCCACCGTTTCGCTCATCCACCCGTCAAGTCATGCATTCATCGACCATCGCCCCGAGGAGCGCCGCATGCGCGTAGGCCGTCCCGTCAAGGCGCTGCCGCAGCCACTGTGCGATTACTGTGGCGCGAAAGCGGTGCTCGCGCGCTTTGCCGACGAAGCCTACCCGTACCGCGACGATCACGGCCCGCTGTGGGTCTGCACGCCCTGTGAGGCCTGGATTGGCGTGCCCGCGCGCAGCACGCGCAACGTGCCGCTCGGCCGGCTTGCCAACGCCGCCCTGCGCGACGCCAAGAGCCGTCTGCACGACGCGCTCGAACCGCTGGTGGCCGCGAAGATGCGGCGCGACAAGGTCAACGCCTTCGAAGCGCGCGGCAAGGCCATCCGCTGGCTGGGGGAGGAACTGGGCTTCGACCTGCCCAATCCGTCGATTCATCTCCTGACGCTCGAGCAATGCGAGCAGGCCATCGCCCATATCGAGGCGTTCATGGCCGCGCGGCGCGGGCAGGCCGGCGGCGAGGTTGGGGGCGAGGGCAGCCCGCGCTAAAGCGCTGTCACCGCGGGGCCACGGTCAACGTGCCGTCCTTTCGCCAGCAGATGCGCGGCGCATGTCTGTCACTGATCGTTACATTCGATTTGCGCCTCGACGCTTAACCTTCGGCGCGGCGTGCCGTTATTGCACGGAACAGACTCTTACTTGCCCTTCCATGGCCAGGACCATCCCTTTTCCGCAGCGCTCGCAAGCCGGTCGCCCCCGACGCAGCAAGTCGATGCTGCTGCCGATCCCGCACGCGGTCGCCAACGAACTCGCACTGCAAGTGCATCTCGCGCTCGCTGCGATCCGCCGCGGCGGCACGGGCGACGACGCACGCGCCTTGCTCCATGCACACGTGCTCGCGCAATCGATTGCGGAGGCCGGATACGGCATTCTGGAACCGGAAAAGGTGCGCTCGGCCGATGCCGCGCTGATCGCCTGCTTCGAATGCGGCAACACGGGCGGCGGCTGGCAGCTGGACGAAGCGGGTTTCGAGGCGGTCGCGCAGCTCGTGGCGGTATACGACCGGCAGTTGCAAAGCGCGCCGCTGTGGGCGTTGACCGAGGCAAGCGAGCGGCTCGAGCGCATGGGCGCCGGTGAAACCAGCCAGCAGGCATTGCGCAAAAGCGCGTGACGTGGGCGCGGCGGGTATGCGCATTGCGGCCGGGTTGAGGCAGTAAGCAGTAGGGTAAAGTGAACGATCCCTGTTTTTGAGAGGCGAGCGGATCGACGCGATTGGCAGCCCAATGGATGGCGCAATTGACGCCGCGATTCGCGCCACCAGCCGGCGCTGTGGCGACATTGGCACGAGATTTGACGCCGGACGCGAATCGTGTTGACTTCGGACAGGTGGCGCGCCTAAAATTCGCCCGTCTTAACAAAAGGGGCTGACGCCTTGGACAGTAGCAGTTGTCGATCTTCGAACAGTTTCGCTGCCTGACCGGCAGGACGTCCGCGCTCCCTTTCTTTCAGCCGCCGTCTTGCCAGCCAGGCAGATGGTGCGCGTCTAGCAGTACATCCTCGTGCACTCTTGATTAGCGTCGACCGACGCCGCAGCGACTCGAACGTATCGAGCGTCGCGGATGGCCGACATCGCGCCGTAAGCCCGCCCTGATCGATGCGCGCTTGCGGCACGGTTCGTTCGTTGCGCCCTCTTGCGCGACGCGCGGATCGACACATGCGCGCCTGCCAGGCGCTTCGCGTTCGGGCCGCCGGCTCGAGGCAAGCGCCCGAGGGCAGCCGCCGTGACGATAAGGAGTTCCGATGTCTGACAGTGACAGTTATCCGTTATGCCGCTTCCTTTTGAATTGCACTGAGGAAAGCGGGCAGACGCGAGCCGCCGCGCGCTGAAAGATTGCGCTCTGCCGGGTCTGCTGGCTTTCCTCCCCGATGCGTCCCCTGTGACGCCAGGAGAACCAGTATGAACTTCGGCCTTCTTTTGCCGCACCTGTCGCAACTGCAGCACACGCAGCACTCCCTCCATCCCGATGTGCTCGGCGCGCGTGAGCGCGCGAGCGCCCCGCCGCCCTGCCGGGAATCGCGACTCGCCGCGCGCTGGCGAGACCTGCGAGCGCGCGTGTTTCGGGTCTGAATCAGACGAGATGTACACGAACCCCCGCGCGTATGCCGAGCCGGCCCGGCCGGCCATACGCGCCGCGCGAGGGGTTCACGCAATAAACCCAACGCCGGTGCTTCGACATGAACCAGTTCAACCACACATTGCGAACGACCCGCCGCGCAGCGCGCGCCTGCGCCGGGGCGCTCGCGCCCACGCTTGTACTCGCTAACGGAGGCCGCTAATGGAGTTCAGCTTCAACCTGAACCGCACGGCCAACGCT